>CAZKXX010000044.1:9743-27667 GCA_964556705.1 uncultured Acidobacteriota bacterium | reverse complement strand
CTGGGAACTTCCGACGCGTTCGTCGCCAAACTCAATTCTTCGGGCTCGGCGCTCACTTACTCGACGTTCCTGGGCGGCGGCGGCGCTGATTCGGGAGAAGCCATCGCGCTCGACGCCGAGAGCCGCGCCGTCGTGGCGGGCCATACAAACTCCATCGATTTCCCGACGTCCTCGCCGTTCCAGGCCGCCTTCGGCGGCGTCACGGACGCCTTTGTTTCCAAGCTCGGCGCGGCGGGCGACGCACTGGTGTTCTCCACCTATTTCGGCGGCAGCGGCGTGGACCGCGCGTTTGCGCTGGCGCTCGACGCCGGCGGAAACGTGTACCTGACCGGAGAGACCAACTCCACGGACTTTCCGTTTTTTCCAGCCGACGCCTTCCAGGCGGCGCTCACCGGACCGAGTGATGCGTTCGTCGCCAAGCTGAACGCCTCGGCTTCGGCCAGCGTGTACGCGACTTACCTGGGCGGTGTGGACGCCGACTTGGGACGCGGCATCGCTGTGGACGCGGCGGGAATCGCCACCGTCACGGGAGCCACGCAGTCGGATGATTTCCCGACGCTTCAGCCTGTCCAGGCGGTCTTCGGCGGCGGTGACTGCTCTGGCGTGCCATGCCCGGACGCGTTTGTGACTCGAGTGAACGCGGCGGGCACGGGGCTGGTGAGTTCCACCTACCTGGGCGGCGAGCATTCCGACGTCGGCCGCGCCGTGCGGCTGGACTCGGCCGGCAACGCTTACGTTGCGGGCAGCAGCGCCTCGGCAACCTTCCCGGCGACGCCGGGCACTTTCCAGTTCGCGCGCGCCGGCACCGGGCCCGTTCCGGACGCGTTTTTGGCGCGCCTCGGCGTCCAAGACGCTCCGGGAGTCGCCCTCGCTCCGCAGTTGCTGGCCTTTGCCGACCAGGCGACCGGCACGACCAGCGACCCTCAGACCGTTTCACTTCGTAACTTTGGCTCGGAGCCGCTGGACGTCGTGGACGTCACCGCCAGCAGCCACTTCGCAGTGTCCCACGACTGCCCGGCGAGCCTCGATGCGGGCGGCGCCGGATGCACGCTGAGCGTGACCTTCGCGCCGACGGAAGTCGCCGAGCTCACCGGAGAAGTGACTGTCGTTCACACCGCGGCCGGGAGTCCCGCCGTGGTTTCTCTGACGGGGAAGGGAGTCACGCCCACACCAGCCGTCACGTTTTCTCCGGCCAGCCTGGAGTTCGAGGACACGACCGTCGGCAGCACCAGCGCGCCTCAGATGCTGACGGTCACCAACTCCGGCTCAGCCGATCTGCTCATTTCCGCGATCACCGCCTCCACCGATTTCGCGCAGGAGAACACTTGCCCGATGGAGGACCAGCCGTTGGCGCCCGGCGGGAGTTGCGAGATTACCGTGACGTTCGTTCCGGCCAGCAGCGGCGCGCGCACGGGGACGATCACCGTGACCAGCAACGCCGCGACCAGCCCGAATCGCGCCAACGTAAGCGGCACCGGTGTGGCCGTCTTTTCACTCACCACGACCCAGGACACGGTGACCATCCGCCGCGGCACGGCCACGGCGACTTTCACCGTCAGCCTGGAAGCCCCTGAGGATTTCACCTCCGAGGTTACCCTGAACTGCACGATTCCGAGTCCCGGCACGTGCGCGTTCGAACCCGCCTCGCTTGCCCGCGGGGGGTCGAGCACGCTGACGGTGAGCGGCCTCGATCAGCTCGGGCCGTCGTCACTCGACTTCAGGGTCAATGCCGTGAGCGGGCAGCAAGGGACCGCCCTGAACCTCCACATCATCGTTGAGGACTTTCAGATTGCCGTCTCGCCCACCTTCACGACGATTGCGGCGGGAGAGGCTGCCAAGTTCACGATTACAGTGACGCCGGTGAACGGATTCACGGGCGAACTGACGTTCACCTGCTTCGCGCTCCCGCCGGAGAGCACGTGCTCGTTCGAGCCGGCCACGGTTGAAATCACGGGGACGGACCCGGTGACGACGGAGATGACGATTCAGACCACCATCCGCTCGGGCGCGCCGCCTCCGCCGGCGAGCCTGCCCTGGCTGTGGCTGCTCGCGGCGCTCGGGCTGGCCGCGCTCGCGGCTGCCGCGCCGCGCGCGCGCCGGCGCGTTCCGCGTTTTGCCACCGCGCTCGTCGTCGCCCTGGTACTGACGGTGTCTTCCTGCGGGACGGATTTCCTGCCGATTCGCGGGACCTTCTCCGGAACCTATCAGCCGGTCATTGAGGTGAAGTCCGGGGACGCGGTGCACCGCGCCGCGGTCATCCTCACCGTCACCTGATCGCGGGCCCGCCGTTCCTGTTCAGAATCAATAATCGCGCCGCGGGACTGCGGGACCCTCGTCGTAGCGGCTGGGGGGATCGATTTCGTCCTTTTCAAAAGTGAGGGGGACGGCTAATTCGAGTTCGAGGTTCGTTCCCGGTGCCAGCACGATCTCCTTGCCGCGTGTCGCCAGCACCTGAATCAGGCCGCCGACGCCTCCGGCCGCCGCGCCGATGCCCGCGCCTTTCGCGCTGCGCCCCGCGACGGCTCCGATGATGGCGCCGTGCGTGCCGCGCCGCGCGATCTTCTCGGCGTCTTCGCTCTTGGTGGCTTCGCCTTCCACGCGTCCTTCGTCGCGCCGGAAGCCGTGGTCCGCGTTGCCGGCATACGAGGAGAGCGTGGCGCGCAGCCAGCGCGTCGTGCCGTTCGGGAGCGTCAGCGACTCGAAGCGCAGGCCCATTTCCGCTCGGCCCTTCACGCGTCCCGGCCGCTTCACCTGCGTCACCGAGCCCTTCACGTAACTGCCCACCGGAATCACAATCCGATTGCCGACCGTGATGGGATAAATGGTCTCACAATAGACCGCCTGGCCCACAAACGCCGTGCGGGAGTTGAGAGTGTTTTTCAAAGCCAGCGGGATCAGCGTGCGCGCGGGCACCACGATCTCGTCCGTGGCGGGCTTTTCCTGCGTGTCGGCGGGGGGAGGAGCAGTCTCCTCGGATTCCTGGGCGATCGCAATTCCCGACAGGAAAAGGAGAGCGATGAAAATCAGCGACGTTGCTCGGCGAAATCTCATGGCGTGCCTCCCGGCGGGTTTCTGATGCCCTCTCCTGCGATGTTTCGGACAGCCTCGGAGTTGTTTTCCTGTTTATCTTCTATATCCTTCAATACTCCCCTGTCAAACCCTGCCGCCGTTACTCTTCTACGCAGACGAGTGTATAGACCGTCTCGCCCGAGGCGAGGCTCATCTGGCCGCGGATTTTCCAGAGCCGCCCATCGAAACGATAAGTCTGCGCGTAAGAGTCGTACCGGTCCTCGATCCGCGCCTGGCGCAGCGCCGCTTCGCGCACCTCTCGAGTGTCTCCGGGCTTCCATTCCCGCAGGACATTGAACGGATCGGAAGGGTCGCTCGTCATCGCGGGTCTCGGTCCTCAGGGTTGCGCGCGCTGCTTCTCCAGCGTTTCGCGGAGCAGAAGGTTTTCGCGCTCGAGCTCTTCCAGGCGCAGTTCCTTTTCCGCCGCGAGGTAGAGGACGTAGGCTTCCACCTCGGCCCAGTGGAGCTCGACCACGCGCGCCAGGTCGCCCAGTCGGCGGCCCAGTTCTTCCTGGTCGTCGTCGTAGGCGATTTCCGACAGGTTCGACAGGTCGTCGAGGAGCGCATCGGTGGCGATGAGCATCCGTGTGGCGAAGGTCAGGTCGTCGGGGCGCCCCTGGAGCCGCTCCAGCGCGTCGCGCAATTGCTCGACGGGATGGCGGTGGTCTTCCGCGCCGCGCCGGCGCAGCGAGCGGCCGAATTCATCGCGCACCGGGAGCCGCGCCGAGTCGGCTTCGTCGTAGGCCCGCTCGATGGGCGCGAGCGCGTCGAGGTGACGCATCAGAAATTCGCGACGGACCTCCGGGCTCCAGGCTGATTCCTCTTCCTGGGCAGGGAGTGGCGCCGCGACCGTGATCGCCGCGCAAAGCAGCAGAACCTTTCGCATGGGCCTCCTCCCGCGCGGCTTACTCCGCGCCCAGCGCCTCGCGGATGGCCGCGGCGATGCGGGCCGCGTGACGGTCCACCGCCGCGGCATCCTCGGCCTCCACCATCACGCGCGCCAGCCGTTCGGTGCCCGAATAGCGCACCACCACGCGCCCGCGCCCCGCGAACTCGCGCTCACACTCTGCGATCACCTCGGCTACGGTGGAAATCGAGGAGAGCGGAGGTTTTTCCCGCACGCGCACGTTGGTGATGATCTGCGGACACTGGCGCAGGTCCGCGACGAGTTCGCCGAACGGCCGTCCGGTTTCCGCCACCAGCCGCAAAACTTCCAGCCACGTCACCAGGCCGTCGCCGGCGAGCGAAACGTCGGAAAAGATGATGTGCCCGGAGGGCTCGCCGCCCAGGTTCGCGCCCGAGCGCAGCATCTCTTCGAGCACGTACTTGTCGCCCACGGGCGTCCGCTTGAGGCCGATGCCCAGCCGTTGGAGCGCGAGTTCGAGACCGAGGTTCGTCATCAGCGTGCCGACGACCGCGCCGCCTTTGAGCTGGCCGCGGGCGTGCAGGAATTTCGCGGCGGCGTAAAGCACGTGGTCGCCGTCGGCGATGCGGCCCTCGCGCGTCGCGAAGATGGCGCGGTCGGCGTCGCCGTCGAACGCCACGCCCAGCGCCGCGCCGCGCGCGCGCGTTTCCGCCGCCATCCCTTCGGGATAAAGCGAACCGCAGTCCACGTTGATGTTTCGCCCGTTCGGCGCGGCGTTCAGCACGCGGGCCTGAATGCCCAGCCATTCGAGCAGGCGCGGCACCACGCGCGAAGCCGCGCCGTGCGCGCAGTCGAGCACCAGCCCGTCAGCGCGCGGGCGCAACGCGGGCGGCAGAAGGCCCGCGAGAAAATCCAGATAGTCGTCCAGAAGTTCGGGGCGCGGGTCGAGCGGCGCGGGCGGCTCGCCGATGGCCGATTCGAGCGACGCCAGTTCGCGCTCGATTTCCACTTCCGCCGACTCGGCCAGCTTCATGCCCGTCGCGGCAAGCACCTTGACGCCGTTGTCCTCGTAAGGATTGTGCGAAGCCGAAATCACCACGCCTGCCGCAAAACCTCCGCGACGCGTGAGGTAAGCGATGCCCGGCGTGGTGATGACGCCAGCCGAAACCACGTCCACGTTTTCGGCGCGAAATCCGCCCGCCAGCTCGCGGGCGATCCAGTCTCCCGACTCGCGCGTGTCCTGGCCGAGGACAACGCGCAGACGAGGCTCCGCAGAGCGCCGCCGCAGCACGCGCGCGATGGCGCGGCCGAGCTTGGCGAGTGTGCGCGGGTCGAGAGGGAACGCCCCGGCGCGGCCGCGAACGCCGTCCGTGCCGAAGAGCTGCGGTTTGGAGTCTGCCATCGTCAGCATTCTACCGCGAAAGGTGCGAACAGCAGCGCCGGGCTTCCACCGGCAGCAGGCGGCGAACTGCGGAGCAAGTTGGGGCCGGAAGCCTCTGAAAGACCCGCGAAAAGGGCGGGCGGGAAACCCTTAGGTGGTTTAGAATCAACAACCTGATGGCTTTTCGACGTTTGTTGAATAACTTAGCGGCTTTTGTCCAATCCGCAAGTTGACTTAACCCGTTGATTTCAAGCCACATAAAGGAATTCGCAAAGTGACACTTTTCTGCCCTTTTCCATGTTGCGGCAGGTGGCGGCCTTTGTTGAGTTGCGTCGCTCCGGGCAGTCCGATCCGCGTTTTTTCGCGCGCGGGCGCACCGAGCGCGGCGACAGCGCGGACGGCCTCCTCCTTGTAATAGGCTATATGTAGCCTATTCAAAGTAAGCGCGCCCGTCAAGCCTTTTTCCGCGCGGCGGTGAGGAGGGCGTCGGCGAGGCGGACGGCGGGGAGGACGCCGGCGACGTCGTGGACGCGCACCAGATGCGCGCCGGCGAGGATCGTCGCCGCCACCATTGCCGCGTCGGCGATGGCGAGCGGCGAAGCCGGCTCCTTGCCGCGACGGCTCGCCAGCGCCACGCCGGCGACGCGTGTGAGCGGCCAGGGACTGCCGGAGCGGCGCGTGAAACGGGCCGCGTCCAGACCTTCGCCCGCTGCCAGCGCCTGCACGAACGATTTGCGCGACGTGCCCACCAGCACGGGCAGGCCGAAGCGGTGAAGTTTTGAAAGCCCCGCGACCAGCTCGTAATTCTGCCGGCGCGACTTGCCGAAGCCGAGCCCCGGGTCGAGGATGAGCTGCGAACGGCGCAGACCGCGGGCCAGCGCCGTGCGAATCGACCGCGCCAGGCCCCGGCGCACGGAGCGCCACACGTCGCGTGCGAAGGGTTTGGTTTGCATCGTCTCCGGCCGCCCGCGCAGGTGCATCAGGACGAGCGGCGCGCGATGCCGGCGCGCCACCTCCGCCAGACTCGGGTCGAAGCGCAGCCCGCTCACATCGTTCACGACGCTCGCGCCCGCGCGGAGCGCCGCGTCGGCGACGTCCGACTTGGTCGTGTCGATCGAAATCACCAGTCCGGGCTTGCGGCGGTGAAGGCCGCGAATGACGGGGAGGACGCGGCGCAATTCTTCCCGGGCGGGAACGGGTTTGGAGCCGGGCCGGGTGCTTTCGCCGCCCACGTCAATCCAATCGGCGCCCTGGCGGGTGAGCTCGAGCGCGCGAGCGACGGCGCGCTCGGGCTCGAGATAGCGGCCGCCGTCTGAGAACGAGTCAGGCGTGACGTTGACGACGCCGACGAGGAGCGTGCGCTCACCGAGTTTGACGCGGCGGCCGGCGACGGTGAGGTCGAATTGGGGGCGGAGACGGAACATGCTTCCGAAAGATAAAATCGCGAAATTGGAAACTGGAAACTCGAAATTCGAAACTCGAAAAACGAAAAGCGACTGACGACTGACCTCGGTCCAAGGACCAACGACAACCATCAACCCACAACTCCAGATTATCCGCCAAACAGGCTCGCATAGGCGAGCGCGCCGAGCACTCCGCCGGCCGCCGGCCCGACGACGGGAATCCAGGCGTAGCCCCAGTCCGACGACCCTTTGCCGGCGATGGGGAGCAGGGCGTGCGCGACGCGCGGGCCGAGGTCGCGCGCCGGGTTGATGGCGTACCCCGTCGGCCCGCCGAGCGAAAGCCCGATGGCCCAGACGAGGAAGCCGACGAGCAGGGGCGTTAAACCGCTCGCGGCGGGCTCGGAGTTGGCGACGATGGCGAGCACGCCGAAGACCAGCACCGAGGTGCCGATCACTTCCGTGATCAGGTTCGCGGGCGCGTGCCGGATGGCGGGAATGGTGGAAAAGACCGCGAGTTTCGCCGCCGGGTCGTCGGTCTCGCGCCAGTGGGCGAGATAGCTCAACCAGACGAGCGCGGCGCCGAGAAACGCGCCCACCAATTGCGCGGCGATGTATCCGGGGACGAGTCCCCAGGCCAGCTTGCCGACGGCGGCGAAGCCGAGTGTCACGGCGGGATTGATGTGCGCGCCGCTGACGCGCCCCACGGCGTAAACGGCCATCGCCACGGCCAGCGCCCATCCGGTCGCGATGACGATCCAGCCGGAATTCTGCGCTTTCGAGCGGTTGAGGAGCACGGCGGCCACGACGCCGTCCCCGAAAAGGACCAGCAGTGCGGTTCCGATGACTTCCGCAAGGTACGGGCTCATGTAAATCCTCCCTGACGAGTCGGGGTTCCGGGTGAAGGAAAGGCGGGACAGTATAGAGCGAAACGATGAACGCTGAATGATGAATTCCCAATTTGAATGGCGGAGTCGGGCGTGGAGACGGGAAGCAGGAGCGTCGTGTTGCCTCAGGCGCGGAAGACAGAGGCAAGAAATTCTGAATCATGAATGGCGCAGCCGGCTGTGGGGACGGAAGGCGCGAGGGGTATCGAATGAAGGGCGAGGGGTGAGGGATAAAGTGTAAAGGATGCGGGAGGAAGGCAGACGCTGAAGCAGAAACCCCAAGTTTCGCCCGCGTGCTTTCCTTTACCCCTTAACCTTTACCCTTCAGCCTTCTTCTACGCCGGCTGCGGGCGTTCGCGGGCGGGAATGCCGGGCGCGGGCTGAGGTTTCAGGACTTCGGTGGTCTCCGGAGTCTTGGGCGGCGTGAGGGTGACGCGTTCGGGGAGCGGCTTGCCTTCAATGAGGAGCTTCACGTCGCTGGCGTCGAGGACTTCGCGTTCGAGCAACGCTTCGGCGATTCGCACCAGCGCTTCGCGGTGCTCGGTGAGGATGCGCGTGGCGCGCTCGTAGCCCGCCATGACGAATTTTTTCACTTCCAGGTCAATCTGAATGGCGGTGGCCTCGCTGAAGTCGCGCTGCGCCACCAGGTCGCGGCCCAGAAAAACTTCCTGCTGGCCTTTGCCGAAGGCGAGCGGGCCGAGGTCGCTCATGCCGTAGTCGCAGACCATGCGGCGGGCGAGTTCGGTGGCCTGAACGATATCGTTGCCGGCGCCGGTGGTGACCTTATTGAGGAAGATTTCTTCCGCGGCGCGCCCGCCCATCATGATGGCGAGCTGGGCTTCGAGGTAGTTGCGCGTGTAGGTATGTTTGTCGTCCACGGGCAGTTGCATGGTGACGCCGAGGGCCATGCCGCGCGGGATGATGGTGACCTTGTGGAGCGGGTCGGCGTCGGGAATCATCGCCGCCACCAGCGCGTGTCCGGCCTCGTGGAAGGCGGTATTCCGCTTCTCTTCCTCGGAGAGGATCATGGACTTGCGCTCGGCGCCCATGAGGACCTTGTCCTTGGCGGCCTCGAAATCGAGCATGACGACCTGTTTGCGGTTCTGGCGGGCGGCCAGCAGCGCGGCTTCGTTGACGAGGTTGGCAATGTCGGCGCCGGAAAAGCCGGGCGTGGCGCGCGCCAAGACGGAAAGGTCCACGTCCTCGGAGAGCGGAATCTTCTTGGTGTGGACTTTCAGAATGGCCTCGCGGCCGGCGACGTCGGGGCGGGGGACGACGACGCGGCGGTCGAAGCGCCCGGGGCGCAGCAGCGCCGGGTCCAGCACGTCGGGGCGGTTGGTCGCGGCGATGAGGATGACGCCTTCGTTCGATTCGAAGCCGTCCATTTCGACGAGCAACTGGTTGAGCGTCTGCTCGCGCTCGTCGTGGCCGCCGCCCAGGCCCGCGCCGCGATGCCGGCCCACGGCGTCAATTTCGTCAATGAAGATGATGCAGGGCGCGTTCTTCTTTCCCTGCTCGAAGAGGTCGCGCACGCGCGAAGCGCCCACGCCCACGAACATCTCGACGAAGTCCGAGCCCGAAATCGAAAAGAAAGGGACGTTGGCTTCGCCTGCCACGCCGCGCGCCAGCAGGGTCTTGCCGGTGCCCGGCGGGCCGACCAGCAGCACGCCCTTGGGGATGCGCCCGCCCAGTTTCTGAAACTTCTGCGGCTCGCGCAGGAATTCGATGATTTCCTGGAGTTCCTCCTTGGCCTCTTCCACGCCCGCCACGTCCTTAAAGGTGATTTTCTTCTGCTGGCTGGAAAGCAGCCGGGCGCGGCTCTTGCCGAAGGAGAGCGCCTTGTTGCCGCCCGACTGGAGGTTGCGCATGAAAAGCAGCCAGAGGCCGATCAGGAGAAGAATCGGCAGCCCGTTGGCGAGCCAGGTCACCCAGGTACCGCTCGATGTGTCTTTGACGACGACGTTAACGTTCTTCTCGGCGAGCGTCTTGTAGAGGTCGGGATAGTTGGCGGGGATCGTGGTTTTGAACTTGGCGGCATCTTTCTTGAGCGTGCCGGTGACGTCGGTACCCAGGATGGTGACCTCGCGGACGCCGTCCTGTTCCACCTCGCGCGTGAACTCGGTGAAGGTGAGTTCCTTGACGCGTTCACGCGTGCTGGAATGGACGACGGCCCAGATGATGAGCGCGAACGCCGCCATCACTAGCCAGAAAATGATGTTTCGGACCGCCGTATTCAAATTGGGTTCTCCTTCCGCCCCCGCCGGCCCCCGGACCGGACATTCACTTGGATGCGTTCCGTCCCTCGCGCGGCCACCCGGTCAGGCCGGGGTGACGATGCGGGGGAGGTTGCGGTACTTCTCCTGATACCCCAGGCCGTAACCGAACAGAAATTTCCCTTCCGTGCGGAAGCCCACGTAGTCGGTGGGCACGTCCACTTTGCGTTCGTCGGTCTTTTCGATCAGCGTGGCCGTGCGCACCGAGCGCGGCTGCTGGCCGAGGATGTAGCGGACGAGGTGGTCGAGCGTCACGCCCGATTGCAGGATGCCGTCGAGCAGGAGCACGTCCTTGCCCGTGGCGTCCACTTTCGGCGTGTACATGATCTGGCGCACGGAGACGCCGCCCGAGGTGGCGTCTTGCACTTCTGCCTTGATGAAGTGGCAGACGACGGGAATCTTCAACTCGCGCACCAGGTCCGCCATGAAGAGGAAACAGTTTTCCAGAATGCCTACCACGTGGAGCGTGCGGCCGGCATAGTCGCGGTTGAGCTGGGCGGCGAGTTCGCGGACGCGCTTCTGGATCTGCGCTTCCGAGAAAACGGTCTTGAAGTGGTTCGTCTCCGCCCGCCGAGCCGCTTTGGCAGCCGGCTTGCCGCGCGCTTTCGCCTTCGACTTCCTGGCCATTCAAGCTCCTCGGGCGGCCGACGGCACTTCGGTGATGACCACCGCGCCGGCGGAAGCGCCGCTGGCCCGTGCGTTTTCCCCAACGGGAAAGCCGCGGACCCAAACGATTTCGCCGTCGCGCTCCAGGACCGGCCAGACCCTGCGCCGTTCCAGGGGGATCTTGTGAAGTTGAAAGAGCTCCTTGACCTTCAGGGACTTGCGGCTGCCGAGGGGCCGAAAACGATCGCCGGGCCGCCAGTTCCTCAGAATCAATCGGCCTGCCAGCTTCTGCGGGTCCAGGCCCGCCATCTCCGAATCATTATACGCCGTCCGGAGGGCTTCCGGGCCAAGAATTTTGAACTGGAAGGTCGAGCCCAACTCGGGGACGGCCACACGGCCGGGGATGCGGACGGGCAGGCTGTAGCCTGCGGAACTTGACCGTGCGGGGGCCGGGGCGAGGGCCAACCACTCGAACTCCTTGCGAGCCGCGAGCGGGCCGGGCAGGACGAGCGACCGTCCGCTCTGCGCCTCGGCGGCGAAGCGGCGCAGGGACTCCAGATGCGCGTGCGTCAGGCCGCGGACGTGACCCTGGGCTGACCAAACCATCTGCCGGAGGACGCGGCGCGCCAGGGCGGGCGGGAACTCGGCAAGCACGCGCGCCGGAATGCGCTCTTCGATTCCGTCGCGGACGCGCCAGGCGGCGGCCCGTTCGCGCGCCTGATGCTCCAGGAACTCCTCGTCGTCGCGCGCGCGGTCGGCGAGGGTCTTGAGGAGGCGAACGACTTCCGGATTGTACGCGCGTTCGAGCAAGGGCAGGAGTTCGTGACGGATTCTGTTGCGGCGCAGGCGCGCGTCGCGGTTGGAAGAGTCCTCGCGGAACTGGAGCCCGCGGCGGCGGATTTCGGCCTCGATTTCTCGCCGAGTGACATTGAGAAACGGCCGAACGATTTTGCCCTCCAGGACTGGGAAGATTCCTCCCAGGCCGCGGGCTCCGGCGCCGCGCAGAAGGCGCAGCAGGACGGTCTCGGCCTGGTCGTTCGCGGTGTGCGCGGTGGCGACGCGGTCAAGTTTGCCGCGCCTGCCTGCGCAGACAGGCGCCACGAGCGAAAAGAAAAACCGGTAACGCAGTTCGCGCGCCGTGGCTTCGAGGTTGCGCCGCCGCTCGCGCGCCAGACGCGCCACGTCCGCTTCGCTGCCGTGGAATTCCAGCTTCAGGCGTTCAGCGAGGGAGCGGACGAAGGCTTCGTCAGCATCCGACTCGGCGCCGCGCAGTCGGTGGTTGAAATGCACGACGGAAATCTGGACGCCCAGCGCGGGGGCGAGTTGACGCAGGAAATCGAGCAGGAGAACGGAGTCCGCGCCGCCTGAGACCGCCACGCCCACGCGGTCGCCGGCGCGAAACAGGCCGGCGCGGCGCACTTCACGCGACCAGCGGGCGTAAAGGTCTGACTGGGAGGGCATGAGCGGAAAACCTCCCGGCGCTCACCCATTCTAACACCTGCCGCGCAAGACTCCGGGCGGCCCGCGCGGGGGGAACGGGAGGGTTTTCGAAGGGGCGATTACCTGAGGTCGAATTCGCTCCAGGAAGCGCCGGCGTCCGAGGTGGCGAAGCCGCGGCCGCTGCGGGTGACGACGCGGGCGGAATTGGCATCGGAGGCGGAAACGCGCACGAGGTCCTCCTCGATCGGCCCTTTGACGCGCCTCCAGGTCTTACCGCCGTCGGTCGAGCGCAAGACCGTGCCTCCGGCGCCTACGGCCCAACCGACGAGAGGAGTCGGAAACGTCACATCGAAGAGGTCGGCGCGGACGCCGCTGGGAACCGTGACCCATTCGCCGGCGGGAGAAACCTTTTGGATCAGACCGAGGCGGCCGACGCGCCAGTCGCCCGGCTCGGCGCGGTCCGCACGGGACGGGCCTTCCATCACCGTGAGCGCCGGGCCTTCGGGTTTCTTCAAGGCCGCTATGGAGTGGCTTTCGGCTCCGGCGCCTTCGCCGGCCTGCTCGGCTGCGCGTCGCGCACCCAGCACGGTCATGGCGGGAGCTTCGGCCTGGTCGCGTTTCTCGGCGAATTCCTCTTCCGAAGACCTCGCCGCCAAATCCTCCGACTTCATCTTCTCGTCGGCCAGCTCGCGCCGCCGGATGAGAGCGGCGTCCGCCTCATTCTTCGCGGCGGCCGGGGCGGGTGGGCTCTGGGGCTGCGCGGGAGGTCGAGCTTCGGCCACTTCCGCCGGCTCAGCGGGCGCGTTCTCGCCGACCGCGATGGGGGCCGGCGAAAGCCGCAGGAAACGGCGGAGTTCGTTCGGATACCAGAGGCCGATGACGAGGACGGTCGCGATCAGGGGCACCGCCCAGGCGAGCTGCATTCCCCAGCCCGAGCGGGCGGGTGCGGAAACCGTTTCTTCTTCGATGAGGACGACGGGCTGTTCCTGACCTTCCGTGAGTCGCGCGACTTCCGCCAAATGCTCCTGACAGTCGCCGCAGCCGGTCAGATGGACTTCCACGCGGGCGCGCTCGGAGGGCGTGAGGGTGAGGTCGAAATAGGCAGCGAGAGTCGCCGGGTCAGGACACGCCGGCGAGCCGGCCCGCAGCCGCGCGCGCAGCTTGCCGCCCACCAGATGCCACAGCGCCTGCTTGTCTTCCGAATTGTCCTGCTTCTTCTTCATCTCGAACCACTTTGCTTGTTCTCGCGCCTTCCGGCGCGCGGAGCCTCCCCAGGAAAGAACGGCGGCGGAGCGCCCTCTTGCGCTCCCTCAATCGATTTTGAGCACCCTTTCGAGATCCACGTCAACCCCCCGTGACGCAAAGTCGAGGCAGCGCTCGCGATCGTAGTTACTCAGCTTCTTGATGTTCTTCAGGTACGCTTCGATTTGAGTCCGCACCTTTTTGCGCAGCGCTTCCAGATGGCGCGAGACGGTGGCCTCGTGTTCGCCGGTGATGCGGCCAATCTGCTTGAGCGTCAACTGCTGGACGTAGTAGTAGCTGAGCAGAAGTCTTTCGGGCGCGCTCAGTTCGCCGAGCACCGCGGTGACGGCTTCGCCGAGCAGTCGTGCGTAGCTCCGCTCCGAGGCTTCGTCCGGCGAGACGCTGCCGGGACCGGCGGCGGGCAACTCGTCGGGCAGCGGCGCTTCGTACTTGCGCCGGCGATAGTCGTCCACGAACTTGCGATAGACGAGGGCGCGGACCCACGTTTTCAGACTGCTCCGTCCATGAAAGTAGCTGAAACGCGAACCGCGGTCGGGAGCCTGCGCGTTGAGGCCGTAAAGGTCGGCGACGACGGAGTCAGTGAGTTCGCGCGCCAGGACGATATCCGAAGTGAAAGTGGAGGCCGACTCATAGATCGTCGAACGGTACACCCAACTGAACGCCTCCCAGGCCTTTTCGTGGCCTTTCATACAACCGAGCGCGAGAGCCAGGTCTTCGGCGCGGAGGTTGGTGAGGGCTTGAGCGAGTTCCCGAGGGTCGGCGGAGGCCGATTGCACGCCGCGCCAGACCGCGGCGGCAAACTCTTCCAGCGAGACCGACCAGCGCTCTGCCCCGGACGATTCGTACAGGGTCTGGAGCCGTTTGCGATGATCGGACAGAAATACCTCAAACGTCACGTTCGCCACGCTGGCGAGGGAGCTTTCGCTCCCTCTGTCCGTCCAGAGTCTGTTTCCGCGCCACTCACTTTTGCAGCTTGGTAAGGCGAAGTCAAGTCGGGTAACGGAATGGATAAGGATTCCCCGACGAGACGACCCAGAGTCGTCGCAGGCGGGGCGTGGTGCGGCCCGTGCGCGGAGCGCGAGCGGCCGTTGCCGCGGCCGGTGGGCGCCTCAGGAGCTTCTATTCGAGCGTAAAATCGGGAGGGCGGCCGAGCTTTTCGTAAAGCTTGCGGCGCGCTTCCTTGTCGCCCTCGATGATCCGGTGGGCGGCGGCGGCCACGCCCTGCGCTTTGGCGCGCGGCACCACGACCACGCCGTCGTTATCCGCTACGATGACATCGCCCGGATACACCAGCACGCCTCCCACGTTGACCGGCAGGTTGAACGATTCGACGATGACGCGCCCCGGAATGATGCCCCGTGTCGGCGCGCGGTGGTAGACGGGAATTCCCTGAAGGATGATCTCGTCGGTGTCGCGACAGCCGCCGTCCATGACAATGCCGCGCATGCCGCGCGCGAACCAGCCGAGCGCGTTGTTCGAGCCGCAGAAGCCGACGTCCTTCGTGCGCGAGGCGTCAATCACCAGCACAGTGCCCGGGCGCAGCCGGTTTTCGAAGTCGCCGAGGTTCTGCCTGCCGTACCAGTCGCCCTCCCACTTGGCGAATTCGTCGTGGCTCGGGAAGTTCGGCGCGCGGTCCTGCGGCGGAACGATGCGCAGCGTGACGGCCGTGCCGATGACGCGGTGCTTGAATTTTTCGCCGTCCCGCCAGAGCGGCCGGATGCCGCTGTCCATCACCGTGACGTCCTGGAGCCCGACGACGTCGAGACCATCCACGACGTCGGCGACGCGCAGGCCGGCGAATTTCTTGAGCAGCGCTTCGTCATCGGCCGCCGTGTACGGCCGGCCAGTCAGGTATTGCTTTGAAAACGGCGGCTCTTCGGCGCGCGCCGCCACGAGGAAGAGAAGCAGAAATGGAAGAAACCGTTTCATGACAGGCCTCCTTTGAAGCTGAAGAGGCGGCGCGATGGAATCCACGCGCCGCCCGCAGAGCCCCGGCTCAGCAGCAGCGGCAGGGCCGGGAGTATTTCTCCTTCTGCTGCCGGAGAAAGAATTCCCGCTCGGAGATGGGCGTTTCGCCGCGCGCCCGGACGAAAGCCGAGTAGCGATCATAAGCCTTCTCGCCGAGGATTTCGCGGAGAAAGTCCCACACCGTCCGGGCTGCATTGAGAAGGCCTTTCATTGCTGCACCTCCGCTCCGGTTTGTTGCCGCGGCACGGCCCCCGGCGCCGAAAACCGCCGGCGGGGACGCCGGCGCTACGGCGGCCTACGAGGCCGGCAGTTTCGAAAGCTCCATCGGCGCTTCGCGCAGCACCGGCTCCTTCTGGCCGAGCAGGTAACCGGACCACTGCCGGATGGACTCGGCGAGAATCAGGACGACGAGGAAGGCGAAGACGCCGGTAATCACCGCGTCGAGCTGGTTGTGGAAGATGAGTTGCCGCGTCATCGCCACCTGGTCGGCGGGAACCATTCCGGCAGCGAGTTGCTCGGAAAGCTGTCGCGACTGGGAAAGAAACCCGATGCGCGGGTCGGGATGCCAGATCTTCTGCACGCTCGCCGTCATGGTGACGGCGACCAGCCAGGTGAGCGGCAGGAGCGTGACCCAGACGAAGCGCGTTTTTTTCATCTTGATGAGAATGGTCGTCGCCACGCAGAGCGCGATGGTGGCGAGCAACTGATTCGAGATGCCGAACAGCGGCCAGAGGCTTCCGATGCCGCCCATCGGGTCCACGACCCCCTTATAGAGAAAATATCCCCAGCCGCCCACCATGAGCGCGCTGGAGAGCAGCACGCCCGGATACCAGCTCGTGCGCCCGAAGCGCTCGGAGAAGTGTCCGAAGAAGTCCTGGAGCATGAACCGCCCGACGCGCGTGCCGGTATCGAGGACGGTGAGGATGAAGACCACCTCGAACATGATCGCGAAGTGGTACCAGATGGCCATCAGGCGCGGCCCGCCCAGGACTTCGGAAAAAATCTGCGCCATGCCCACGGCGAGCGAAGGCGCGCCGCCCGTTCGATTGAAGAGCGTGGACTCGCCGACCTTCGACGCCAGGTCCGCCATCTGCGCCTGGGTGACCGGGAAGCCCCAGTTGGAAATCGTCTGCACGGCTTCGGCCGCCGCGCCCACCACGCCCGAAGGGCTGTTGATGGCGAAATAGACGCCCGGCTGGAGCACGGTCGCCGCCACCATCGCCATGATGCCCACAAACGATTCCAGCAGCATGCTGCCGTAGCCCACCATGCGCGCGTGCCCTTCCTTGGTGAGCATCTTGGGCGTCGTGCCGGAAGAAATGAGCGAGTGGAAGCCGGAAATCGCTCCGCAGGCGATGGTGATGAAGCAGAAGGGGAAAATCTTGCCGGCGAAAATCGGGCCGGTGCCGTCCACAAAACGCGTCAGGGGCGGCAGAAGCATCACCGGCTGCACCAGCAGAATTCCCAGCGCCAGCGCGATTACCACGCCCAGCTTGACAATCGAGCTGATGTAATCGCGCGGCGCCATGAGCAGCCATACAGGAAGCACCGAGGCCGCGAAGCCGTATCCGATAATCATCCAGGCGAGCGTCAGGCTGTCGTAAGTGAAATAGGGCGCCAGCAGCGGCGACTCGGCCACGTACCGGCCGCCCACCACCGCCGCCATCAGCAGCACGAAGCCGATCGCCGTGGCTTCCATCACTTTGCCCGGGCGGATGAGCCGCAGGTAGAGACCCATCAGAAAGGCGATGGGCATGGTCATGGCGATGGTAAACAGTCCCCAGGGGCTGGCGCGCAAAGCGTTGACCACCACCAGCGCGACGACGGCGAGCAGAATGACCAGGATCAGCAGGATGCTCAGGTGCGCGGTGTAGCCGCCCAGCGGGCTGATTTCCTCTTTGGCTATCTGGGCGAGCGATTTGCCGTTGCGGCGGACGGAAGAGAACAGAATCACGAAGTCCTGCACCGCGCCGCCCAGCACCCCGCCGATGACGATCCAGATCACCCCGGGCAGGTAGCCGAATTGCGCGGCGAGGATGGGGCCGACCAGCGGCCCCGGACCCGCGATGGACGCGAAGTGGTGACCGAAGACGACCCACTTGTTCGTGGGGACGAAGTCGCGGCCGTCTTCGAGCCGCTCGGCAGGGGTGGCGCGCCGGTCATCGAGTTCCACCACGCGCAGGGCGATGAAGTAGCTGTAGAAGCGGTAGCCGATGAGGTAGATGCACGCCGCCGCCATCACCAGCCACACGGCGTTCAGCGGCTCGCCGCGTGAGGTCGCAATCAGGCCGAGCCCGAACGCTCCCAGAAACGCCAAAAGAATCCAGAACACTTTCTTGAAAAGGTTCATGGTCTCCCCGACCGTCTTCGAAACGTCGTGCCCCGAGCCGCGGAATATACCACGCCTTCCAGAGGAAGACAGGAGGGAGACGTGGCGTTTGATTTCATCCCACCGGGCCCGCGGGCGCGCGCAACGGCGCATTGAATGCCGCGCTCGCGTGGGATAGCATCGGAGAGATGACCCGCAAGCACATGAAATACATTTTATCCGCCCTGCTTTCCGCGCTGCTTCTGGCCGTCGGGCTGGTCGCGGACTCCGAGAGCTCGGAGGTCGTGCGCTTCGCCGTCGTCGGTGACGGCGGGACGGGCGACCGCCAACCGGCGGAGGGTCGCTGGTTTGTGCATGGACTGTGGACGTGACGGGACGCGCCGATGCCGGATTCCCCCGACTTCAAGGCCCACCCCCATCCTCGCCGGAATCGTCCGGCCGTT
>CAZKXX010000044.1:0-9733 GCA_964556705.1 uncultured Acidobacteriota bacterium | reverse complement strand
CCGTGGTGGGCGACGGCGGCACGGGCGACCGGCACCAGCACCGCGTCGCGCAGCGCATGGCGGAATGGCACGGCCGCCTGGCCTTCGGCTTCGTGCTGATGCTCGGCGACAACATCTACGGGGGATGGTGGGGCTATCGCGGCGGAGGACACCGGCGGTATTTCGAGAAGCAGTTCGACAAACCGTACGCTGAGTTGCTCGGGCGGGGCGTCATCTTCCGCGCCGCCATCGGCAATCACGACGCTCGCACACGCGACGGGCGAGATCTGATAGATGACACGAAGAGGTTCCACATCACGGGTCCCGAGGGCTACTACAGCTTCGCGGCCGGCCGGGGACAGCCAAAGCCCGGAAGCGTCCACACGGGAGGCGAGGGCGGCGCGCCGCTCGTGGAGTTTTTCGCGCTCAACACCATGGGGCTGGCGGAGGGCGCGCAGGACAAGGAACAACTGGCGTGGCTGGAGAAGTCTTTGGGGGCGAGCCGCGCGCGCTGGCGCATTGTCTATGGTCATCATCCGCTTTACTCGACGGGACGCCGTCACGGCGGCGACGAAGCGCTGCGCGCGCTGGTCGAGCCCCTTTTTACGCGCCCGGACAGCGGCGGCGCCGCGCCGCGAGTCCATGCCTACCTGGCCGGGCACGACCACTTCTATCAGCGGCTGAAGCCTCAAAAGGGCGTCGTCCACTTCGTCTGCGGGTCGAGCGGCATGCTGCGCCGAGGCAACGCGCGAAGGACCCCCGAGGTCGCCGCCGTGGAAGACCAGATGCGCGCCTTCATGCTCTGGGAGGCGACGCCGGACGCGCTCGTCTTCCGCGCCATCAACGACGAAGGGAACGCGTTCGACTGCGGCCGGATGACCGGCGGCGGCGAGGTCGAGACCATTGCGTGCAGCGCGCTGCCGGGAAACCGCTGAGCCGCCCCGCGAAGCATTCGGCGAACCTCTGACTCAACCTTCAGCGCGGCCGCGCGCCTTCTGCTAGAATCGCCTTCTTTCGACTCGGGAAATTCAACCTCAAGAAAGCGGAGGACAGCATGAGAGTGTTGTGGTGCGCCGCTGTGTGGATGCTCGCGGTCGCGCCGGGGGCGCGTGCGGCCGAGCCGTTGTTCGATCTTCATCCCGTCGCCGACGACGTCTATGCGGCGATCGCCCGGATGCAGTACAAGGTGAATTCGAACGCCGCGGTCGTCATTCTCGATGACGGCGTGCTGGTGGTGGACACGCACTCGAAGCCTTCGGCGGCGCGCGCGCTGATCGAACAGATCAGGACCCTCACGGACAAACCCGTCAAGTGGGCCGTGGACACGCACTTCCACTGGGACCATTACCAGGGCAACGAAGCCTATCCGGGCGCCTGGCCTTCGGGCGTCGAGGTGATCTCGTCGGAAGTGACGCGCGAATCGATCGAGCATCGCGGCCTGCCGCGTGTGAAGCGGCAGATTCTGGAAATGCCGCGCGAAATCGAGCAGTTGAAAGCGGACCTCGCGCGCGCGACCGACGCGGCGGAGAAGAAGCGCCTGGCGGAAGATCTCCGCCAGGCCGAAGCGTATCTCGCGGAATTGAAAGCCATGCAGCATACGCTGCCCTCGCTGACCTTCGACCGCAGCCTCCTCCTCCACCGGCCGTCGCGCAGCGTGCAGATTCTCTGGCTCGGCAAGGCGCACACGGACGGCGATGTGGTCGTGTATCTTCCCAAAGAAAAAGTCCTCATCACCGGAGACCTGCTTCAGGGCTGGATGCCCTACATGGGCGACAGTTATCCCTACGACTGGGTCAAAACGCTCGACGAGGCGATGAAACTCGACTTCGAAATCGTGATCGGCGGGCACGGCAACGTCCTGCGCGGCAAGCGACAGTTCGCTCGCTTCAAGTCCTATTTCACGGACCTGCTGGCGTGGACGGCGGAGGAATACGCGCGCGGCGCGACGATGGCGGAAACGGAAAACGCCGTCCTCGAAAGACTGCGGGGCAAATACGGCGCCGCGCTCGCCGGCGACCCCGATTCGTTCAACGCGCTCGCCGCGGCGATGGGCGAGAAAGCCGCCGCCGACATGTTCCGCGGGGCGGGGCGGGGAAACGTGCAGAAAGCCTGGCGCGTGGTGAGCGGCGGGACCCAGTAGGCGCGGCGGAATCAACCGTTTTGCGCGGCAGGGATTCGCAAAAGCCAAAGGCGGACGCGGGTGTTTCGCGTCCGCCCCGTGAGAAAGGCCGTCTGTCCGCCGCGAGAGTTACACCGTCGCGCGGCCGATCAGCCGTTCGATGCGCCTGGCGGTCGGCGGGTGGGTCGAAAACAGGTTGGCGAACACCTGGCCCGCCGAGAACGGCTTGATGATGTACATGTGCGACATGGCGGGCGATGTCTCCAGCGGCAGGCGCTTCGCGTAGGCTTCGATTTTCTGGAGCGCGCGCGCGAGGCCGTAAGGGTTGCCGGTGATTTCCGCCGCCGTCGCGTCCGCCGCGTACTCGCGCGAGCGGGAAATCCCCATCTGGATGATCATGGCGATGAGCGGCGCGACGATCATCATGGCCAGCGCCGAAAACATCCCGCCGCCGCGGCTGCCGCCGCGCCCGCCCAGGCCGAACAGCTCGGCGTAATAGACCATGCGCGCGAGCATCGCAATCGCGCCCGCAATCGTCGCCGCCACGCAACTGATCAGGATGTCGCGGTTCTTGATGTGCGCCAGCTCGTGCGCGAGGACGCCTTCCACTTCCTCGTCGCCCAGCACGTTCAGCAGGCCGCGCGTCACCGCCACCGCCGAGTGCTTCGGATTGCGGCCCGTCGCGAAGGCGTTGGGCGAATCGGTGGGGATCAGATAAATCCGCGGCGCGGGCAGGTTGGCCTTGGCCGCCAGCCGCTCGACCACTCCGTAGAGTCGCGGCGCCTGCTCGCGCGAGACCGGCTGCGCGCCGCTCATCTTGAGCGCGATCTTGTCGGAGTAAAAATAGGCGCCCAGGTTCATCACGCCGGCCAGCACCAGCGCGAAGATCAGGCCGCTCTGGCCGCCCACCCGGTCGCCGATAAAGAGCAGAAAGCCCGTCAGGGCCCCCAGCAACAGAGTGGTCTTCAGTCCGTTCATCGTTCAACCTCCCGAATATTCCCGAAAACCTATTATCCGGTCATTTTAGATGCGCCGCCAAGTGAA
This sequence comes from uncultured Acidobacteriota bacterium, assembly GCA_964556705.1. Classification (GTDB taxonomy): domain Bacteria; phylum Acidobacteriota; class Terriglobia; order UBA7540; family UBA7540; genus CAZKXX01. Next base: position 6,591 of record CAZKXX010000044.1, on the reverse strand, counting down.
ATCGGCTGGCTCAGGCGCGCCAGTCGCGCAACAGGACGATTCCGGGACATTGCGGCCTCAGGATTCGATAGAGTTTTGCGTCGGCTGTGACGTAGTCCCAGTGGAGTTCGCGGGACAAGGCCACATAGAGGCCGTCGTAAACTGAGTTTCCGTGCCGAAGGGCCAGTCGGAGAGCTTCCGGAACCAGCCGCCCGGAAGGAGACAGGGGAAGACCCAAGCTCTCAAATTGCAGGAACAAGCTACGCACGACATTGGAAGGAAGTGTCCCGCGCTGAGCGCGTTTCCAGAGGACGCTCGCCACTTCGGACAGGATCAGGTCGGGAGCCGTAGCGAAGGGCGGAGATTCAGGATTCCAGATGAAGGCGGCACGTCGCCCCGCCCGAACTGTCTGGACACCTCCGGCGGCGTGTGTTTAGATGAGCGCGGAGGTCTGCTGTGGGTGACAACAAGATGGCGCGTTATCTCGTCGCTTTCCTTCTGACGGTCCTCGTCCTTCTTCCCCTCTTCACCAATGGCGTCAGTCTCATCGTGGACTGGCTGTGGTTTGACTCCGAAGGCTATCGCGAAATCTACTGGACGATCCTCAAGGCGCAGATCGTCCTGAGCGGACTGGCGGGGATGGGATTCCTGCTGTTTGTCGGGATCAACGTCCTCATCGCGCGCGGCGTGGCCCGGCGCTCGGGCTATCGCGTGACGCCGGAGTTCATCGAGTTTGCGCCGCTCGACCGGCTGGGCTCGTCGCTGCGCTGGGGGCTCTTCGCGGTTGTGCTGCTGGTCAGCTACATCCTCAGCCAGTGGGCGACGTTCCACTGGAACGAGTACCTGCTGGCGCAGCGGCCCATCACGATGGGCGAGGCCGACCCGATTTTCGGCCTCGACCTCGGCTTCTATCTTTTCGAGCTGCCCTTCCTGCGGTTTCTTTACCACCTCGGACTGGTCACGCTGATCGGCGCGCTGCTGGTGGTGGCGATTTACTACCTGATGGAAGGAGGCGTCTGGCTGACGCCGCGCGGGCCGCGCGTGGCGCCCGCCGCGCGCGCCCACGCCATGGTCCTGGGCGCCGTGCTCTTCTTGCTGATCGCCTACCGCCTGCGTCTGGGGATGTACAACCTGCTGTTTTCCGAGCGCGGCATCGTTTACGGCGCCGGTTATGCCGACGTCCACGCGACGCTGCCGGCGTTGTGGGTGCTCCTGGGGCTCGCCGTGCTCACCTCGGCGGCGCTCCTTTACGGCGCGGCGCGCCACACGCTGCGCCCGGCGGTGGGCGGCGTGGCGCTGATGCTGGTCGCCGCCGTGCTCGGCGCCAACGTCTATCCCGAACTTCTCCAGCGCTTCATCGTCACGCCCAACGAAATCGAGCGCGAGCACGACTACATCGGCCACTCGATCGAATTCACGCGCCGCGCCTACGCCCTCGACCGCTTCGAGGAGCGCGAGTTCGAGGCCGTCGAAGACCTGACGCTCGAAGACGTGCGCGCGAACGAAGCCACCTTTCGCAGCGTGCGGCTCTGGGACCACCGGCCGCTCCTCACCACCTTCGCGCAGCTTCAGGAAATCCGCACTTACTACGACTTCACGCACGTGGATAACGACCGCTATGTCATCGATGGTGTCTATCGCCAGGTTTCGCTCTCGCCGCGCGAGCTGAACTCCGAAAGCCTGCCCAGCCGCACCTGGATCAACGAGCACCTCACCTACACGCACGGCTACGGGCTGTGCCTCGGGCCGGTGAACGAATACACGCACGAGGGACTGCCCGAGCTTTTTATCAAGGACATTCCGCCGGTCTCGACGGTGGACCTCGAGGTGACGCGCCCGGAGATCTATTTCGGTGAACTCGGCAACCCCTACTGCTTCGTGCGCACCAAGGCGCAGGAGTTCGACTACCCCTTCGGCGACCAGAACGTTTACACGACCTACGAAGGTGAAGGCGGGATCCCGGTCAACGGGTTCCTTCGCAAGCTGCTGTTCACGCTGCGCTTCGGAGAGTTGAAAATTCTGCTTTCGGACGACATCCAGGCCGAAAGCCGGCTGATGATCTACCGCCGCGTGCTCGACCGCGCGAGGCGACTCACCCCCTTCCTGCACTTCGACCGCGACCCTTACCTCGTGATCGCGCGCGACGGCTCGCTCGTCTGGATGCTTGACGGCTATACGACCTCGTGGAACTACCCCTACTCGGAGCCCACGCCGCGCCTCGGGAATTACATCCGCAACTCCGTGAAGGCCACCGTCAGTGCTTACGACGGGCGCGTCCGTTTCTACATCGCCGATCCTTCCGACCCGCTCATCCAGGTTTACGCCAGCATCTTTCCGCGCGTCTTCCGGCCGCTCGGCGAGATGCCGGAAGACCTGCGGGCGCACATCCGCTACCCGGAAGAGTTCTTCTCGGCGCAGGCGCAGAAATTCACTCTCTTCCACATGACCGACCCGCGCGTCTTCTACAACCGCGAAGATTTGTGGCGCGTGGCGCAGACCTCCGTCCGCGGCGCGGCGACGACGATGAGCCCCTATTACACGATCATGAAACTTGCGGGCGTGGGCGAAAAGGAAGAGTTCATCCTCATGGTGCCCTTCACGCCGGCGCGGCGCGACAACATGATCGCCTGGATGGCCGCGCGCTGCGACGAGCCGAATTACGGACGCGTTCTCGTCTTCATGTTCCCCAAGCAGCGGCTCGTTTACGGCCCGCAACAGATTGACGCGCGCATCGACCAGGACCCCTACATCAGCCAGCAGTTGACGCTGTGGGGCACGGGCGGCTCCACCGTCATCCGCGGAAACTTGTTTGTCATCCCGGTCGAGAACTCGGTGATTTACGTCCAGCCGCTCTATCTGGCCGCGGCGGCGGGCGGCGGGCTGCCGCAACTGACGCGCGTGCTGGTTTCCTACGGCGACAACGTGGTGATGGAGCCGACGCTCGATGAAGGACTGGCGCGCATCTTCGGCGGGGAAGTTACGAGCGCGCCGCGCCGGGTGGCGCGCGTGCGTCCCGGCGCTGCGCCCGCCGCCCCGCCGGCGCCGGGAGCGCCCCCGGCACCCGCCGTCGCGCCGGATGTCGCCGCGCTCGTCCGCCAGGCCAGCCAGCACTACGACCGCGCGCAACAGTTGCTCCGCCAGGGCGACTTCGCCGGCTACGGCGAGGAAATGCGGCGGCTCGGCGAAGTCCTCAAGAAACTCGCCGCAGAGCAGAGCAGCAGGCAGTAAGCGGAAAGCAGTCGGAAGTGGACAGTCCGCAGACGGCGGTGGGCAGAAGGCCGCAGCGCCGGTGCATGACCGGCGGGTCGAAGGTCGGGCTCAGAACCCTTCCGCTTCTCCCGTCACCGGCATTCCGGAGTAATGGACGTGGACCAGGCGCCACTGTTTCGGCGCGGTCCGGGCGTACACCTGGGTTTCCCGCCCTCGGGTTTCCACCTGCGAGCCGTCTTTCTTCAGCTTCGCCACAAAGTGCCAGTAGAACTCGGCCACCGCGGCGTCGCCGAAGATTTTGACGGAAACATCGGAGACCTGCAGCTTGCGCCCGGAGAAGAACGCCTCCATGGTGTTCTCATAAAAGTTGCGCTGGATTTCCTCCCAGCCGCGTTCATGGCCGCGGGGATGAATGAACGACACGTCGGAAGATTGCAGCCAGACTTCCCCCGCGGCAAGCGTCATCTCAGGCTTGCCCAGCGATGCCGCGTACTTCTCGATCTGCGCGCTGATTTGGCGCTTGTCTGAAGCCAGGTCGGGCTCGGGACGCTGGGTCCGGCAGGACGCGAGCGCAGCGACGCAAAACACCCACAAGAGCAGATGCCTTTCAACTGGCCGTCTGGCTTGGTTTGACATTTCTTCGCACTCCCTGATTTCACCTGAAACCGGAAGCCAGCGACCCGGCCGGGACTCGGGCCGCTCTCCCCACAGGGCCAGCGGAAAAGGGAAAGGCAGACGAAACCCTCTCGGCCCCGGACGCTGAATGTTTCAGCCGGTAGATGCCGCCGTCGGCGGAAGGCGATGCCGCTCCCTGCTGACTGCCGGCTGCCTTTTGCCTACTTCTTCTGAATCAGCGAGCAGGCTTGCAGCGCGCCGCTCGGGTCGATCGCCGCGGCGTCTTTTTCGATGTGCCGGATGACCCCCTGCTTGTCGATGACGAACGTGGTGCGGTTGGCGAAGCCGTGCTCCTCATTCAGGATGCCGTAAGTTTTCGAGACTTCGCGCTTGAAATCGCTGAGCAGTGGGTACGAGACGCCGATCTGCTCGGCAAAAACCCGGTTGGCGGGGGCGCTGTCCACGCTGACGCCCAGGACTTGAGTTTCTTCTGCTTCGAATTTGGCGATATCAGCCTGATACGCCTTGAGCTGCTTCGTTCAGCCACCCGTGAAGGCCAGAACGTAAAACGCCAGCACGACGTTCTTCTTCCCCTGAAAATCGCTCAGTTTGACGGTGTTTCCGTTGTGGTCTCGAAGCGAAAAGTCCGGAGCCCGGTCGCCCACCTTGAGCGACGCCGCGCGGCCCGCCAGCGGAGCCACGAACGCCAGCGCCAGCGCGCCCGCGACCGCTCCACGTTTGCTGAGCATGAATGCCTCCTCGCCGAAGATTCCGCCCCGCAAGGGCAGGAAAGCCGTCCGATTATATCCCAGAATGGCTCGCGAAGCCTCTGTGAGGCGGTGGCCTGTTCGAGTTCGGGCTGAACAGCCATGCCAGAATCCAAGACCCTTTCAAGGGATGTTCGACGACCAATCCCTTGTTTTTTGGCTCTCTTGACACGAAATATAGTCTGTAACTGATTGAAAATAAGGCTAAAAAAGTACTTGACAATACTAAGCTAAGATTTTATGATTGCCATCGACTAATGCTTGTGTAAGACATGAAAGCTCTTCAGGAGGTGATAGACAATGGCGATTGTTCGATGGGAACCGTTCCGTGATCTGGTCAGCACTCACCGGGATTTTGATCGTCTGTTCAGGGAGGCTTTCACCCCCTTCTTCGGTGAGGGGGATCTTTCCACACGCACCTGGGCCCCGCCCGTGGACATCTACGAGACCGAGAATGACATTGTGCTCAAGGCCGAGCTCCCGGGCGTGGATCCGAAGGACGTGGAAGTCAGGGTCGAGGACAACACGCTCTACCTCAAGGGCGAGCGGAAGTTCGAGAAGGAAGTGAAGGACGAAAACTACCATCGCGTGGAGCGGGCCTATGGGTCCTTCGCGCGCAGCTTCACGCTGCCGAACTCGATTGACTCCGAGAACGTGAAGGCGGATTACAAGGATGGTCTGCTGACCCTGACGATGCCGAAGCGCGAGGAAGCGAAGCCCAAGAGGATCAAGATCGCCGTCAGCAGGAACTGAGGGTGGTCCCCTCTGGCGCGGGATCTTCGTGGCGCCGAAGGGAATGACCCGGCGCTCCACGCGCTTGCATCCGCACCGCGCCGCGGTCGCCGGTTCCTGGCGACCCGGCGCGGTTTGGTCTGTTTGGAGCGACCCTTTCGCCGGTGATACGCTCTAGGGGTCGCTCAGGGAGTTTCGACGATCGAATTTCCAGTTTCGAGTTTGAGTTATGGCAACGCGATTCGACAAATTCACGATCAAGGCGCAGGAGGCCTTGCAGGCCACGCAGGAGCTCGCCTCGCGCCACGGCAACCAGCAACTGGAGCCCGTGCACCTGCTCTGGGCGCTGGTCGAACAGGAAGAGGGGATTGTGCCCTCGCTCCTGGCGCGGCTGGGTGTGGCGCCCGGAGCGGTGGCGCGCGAGGCCGAAAAGGCCGTCGAGGCGCTGCCCAAGGTGGGCGGCGCGGCGGAGCATTTTCTTTCTCCGGCGCTGAAGGAACTGCTCGACCAGGCGTTCAAGGAGACCGAGCAGTTCCGGGACGAGTTCGTCTCGACTGAGCACTTGCTGCTGGCGCTCGCGAAGCGCGCCTCGGAGCCGGCCGGAAGGATCCTGCGCGCGCTCGGCGTGACGCACGACGCGATCCTGAAGGCTCTGGTCGCCGTGCGCGGCTCGCAGCGCGTGACCGACCCGAACCCGGAGGCGAAGTTCCAGGCGCTCGAGCGATACGCGCGTGACCTGACGGAGCTGGCGCGCCGCGGCAAGCTCGACCCGGTGATCGGCCGCGACAACGAAATCCGCCGGGTCATCCAGGTGCTCTCGCGCCGGACGAAAAACAATCCCGTGCTCATCGGCGAGCCCGGCGTCGGCAAGACCGCGATCGCCGAAGGTATCGCGCAGCGGATCGTTTCCGGCGACGTGCCGGAGTCGCTCAAGTCGAAGCGCATCGTGCAGCTCGACCTCGGCGCGCTGGTGGCCGGCTCGAAGTATCGCGGCGAGTTCGAAGACCGCCTGAAAGCGGTGCTCAAGGAAATCGAGGAATCGAGCGGGCGGATTATTCTTTTCATTGACGAGCTGCACACGCTGGTGGGCGCGGGCGCGGCCGAAGGGGCGATTGACGCCTCGAACATGCTGAAACCGGCGCTGGCGCGCGGCGAGCTGCGCTGCATCGGCGCCACGACGCTCAACGAATACAAGAAGCACGTCGAAAAGGACGCGGCTCTCGAGCGGCGCTTCCAGCCCGTGCTGGTCGGGCAGCCCAGCGTCGGAGACACGATCGCCATTCTGCGC
>CAZKXX010000043.1:0-29107 GCA_964556705.1 uncultured Acidobacteriota bacterium | reverse complement strand
CCAGCCGGTAGTTCGGCGCTTCCTTGGTGATGATGACGTCGTGGACGTGGCTCTCGCGCAGGCCCGCCGCCGAGATGCGCACGAAGCGCGCGCGCTGCTGAAGTTCTTCGATGGTCAGGCAGCCGCAGTAGCCCATGCCGGAACGCAACCCGCCGACGAGCTGCGTGACCATTTCCGAAAGGTAGCCTTTGTACGGCACGCGCCCCTCGATACCCTCCGGCACCAGTTTTGAGCGGTCGCCCTCCTGCGCGTAGCGGTCTCCCGAGCCGGCTTCCATCGCGCCGATCGAGCCCATGCCGCGATAAGCCTTGAACGTGCGCCCCTGATAGAGAATCGTCTCGCCCGGGCTCTCTTCGGTTCCGGCGAAGAGACTGCCGATCATCACGGTGGAGGCGCCGGCGGCGATGGCTTTGGTTACGTCCCCGGAAAATTTCACGCCGCCGTCGGAGATGATGGGCACGCCGGCCTTGCGCGCCGCGCGCGCGCACTCCGCGACGGCGGTGATCTGCGGCACGCCCGCGCCCGTCACGACGCGCGTCGTGCAGATCGAGCCGGGCCCGATCCCCACCTTCACGCCGTCCACGCCCAGGCTGATGAGGTCGCAGGCGCCTTCGAACGTCGCCACGTTGCCGGCGACGAGATCCACGTCCGAAAGCCGCTTGCGCAGCACGCGCACGGCTTCGAGCACGCGCTCCGAGTGGCCGTGCGCCGTGTCCACCACGAGCACGTCCACCTTGGCTTTCACCAGTTCCTGCGCGCGCTCGAAGTAGTCGCCCGTGACCCCGACGGCCGCGCCCACGCGCAGCCGGCCGTGCGAGTCCTTCGCGGCGCTTGGATATTTGATCCGCTTCTGAATGTCTTTGACGGTGATCAGCCCCTTGAGGTTGAACTCGTCGTCCACGACCAGCAGCTTTTCCACGCGGTGCTTGTGCAGAATCGCTTCGGCGTCGTCGAGCGTGGTGCCGACGGGGACGGTGATGAGGTTTTTCTTCGTCATCACCTGGTCGATCAGAAGGTCCGAGCGCGTTTCAAATCGCAGATCTCGATTGGTGAGGATGCCCACCAGCTTGCCGTTTTCGGTGACGGGCACGCCCGAAATCTTGTAGCGCTTCATGATTTCGAGCGCCTCGGCGATGCGGTTCTTCGGCCCGATCGTTACCGGGTCCACGATCATGCCGCTTTCCGAACGCTTCACCTTGTCGATTTCCGCCGCCTGGCGCTCGATCGGCATCGTGCGGTGCATGATGCCGAGGCCCCCCTGCTGCGCGAGCGCGATCGCCAGACGCGACTCCGTCACCGTATCCATCGCCGCGCTGACGATGGGAATGTTCAGCCGGATGTTGCGGGTAAAATAAGTGCGCGTATCCACCTGCGTGGGCAGCACCGCGGACTTCGCGGGAAGCAGGAGAACGTCGTCGAAAGTGAGTCCTTCGGGAATCGGACCGTCCAACATAACCCCCCGTGTGTTTTCTGCGCTGAAAGATCAACGATTGATTCTATGCCCGCGCGCGGGGACGGGTCAAGCGAGGGTGGAGGGAGGGTTGCAGGTTGAAGATTGCCGATTGAATGGATTTGGAGATTCCATCCAGCAGAAAGGCCGGGTCCTATTCCCCCAACCGCCACTCTCACGGCGCTTCCCACTCCAGCGCGTAGATTTCCCGGATGCTGGCCTCGCGCATGAAGTAGGGGGAGTCGTCGGGGCCAAGGCCGGACCACAGCCCCAAGGGCGAAGGTGCGCGCTCGAGCCCGGCGAAGTCGGCCACACGTTCCAGTTTCTTGTCGCTGATTCGCACGCGGAAGTAGGCGGGGTCGCGAGAGAGCTGGCTGTCGAAGTAGAGGTATTGGCCGTCGCGTGACCAATTCGGGTAGCTGACGGTCATTTCGACGACGAGGTCGCTCCAGGTCTGAGTGGAAAAATCGTAAAGGACCAGTTTTTCCGAGCCCGTCGGCATCGCGGCGATGGACTTGCCGTCGGGCGACCAGCGAGGCGAAAATAGACCTTCTGAGCCGGGCAGCGTTATCACCTTGCGCGTGCTCAGATCGAGAATGCGAATCGCTGATCCCTCCCGATCACCGCCGGCTCCTCCGAACACGAGAGAATCCCCGTCCGGCGACCAATTCGGGTCCCATTCGATGCCCTCTCCAGGAAGCAACTGCTCGGGCGTGCCGCCATCGGCGCCTACAAGATAGATTTTCCAGGCCTGGCCGGGAGCTCTCGCAAAGAATGCGACTTGCTTCCCATCTGGTGACCAGCGAGGCAAGTAAGGTTGGAGAGGAGGGAAAGTAAGCTGAAGCCTCTCGCTTCCGTCGGCCCTGCTGCGCCACATGCTTCCTTCGGGGTAAGTGACGTAGGCGACCCAGGTGCCGTCGGGGGAAAAAGAAAGAGCCATGGCCGAGAGCCCGCGGAGGAAGGGAAGAAACTGCCGGGTTCGGGCGTCGTAGCGGACGAACTCGGCGCGCGGCTGCGCGCCCATTGTGTAGATTCTCTTGCCGTCGGAACTGGGCAGGGGGCTGAGGTTGTGCATCGGGCCGGTGGTCAACTGCACAGGCTCCTGACCGGCGCGGCGCAGGAAACCGGACCTATCGGGGAGAGCCCAGATATTGTACAGTCCTTCGCGTTGCGCGGAGAAAAGGAAATACTTGCCGTCCCGTGTCCAATTGCCGCAGCATTCGTTGGGCGGCGTATTCCAGCCGGGGAGCAAGGGACGAAGGCTCGTCCCGTCGGCGGCGACCTCCCAGAGCGACTCAGAAGATGTTCGTGGGTCCTCAACCGAGAAGCGCAGGTGGCGGCCATCCGGCGACCAGCGGAGACCAAATAACCTTCCCGGCGCAGTCGCCAGCTTGCGAGGTTCCCGGCCATCCCTTCCGACGATGAACAGGTCGTTCCCGGTAGCGAAGGCAATCCGGTTCCCGTCGGGCGACCAGGCTCCAGCGCGCCCGACGATGTTGCCGAGCCGCCGGGGCGAGCCTCCCAGCACAGGCAGCATCCAGAGCGGGGTTCCTCGCTCGGTTCCCGCAAAACTCAACACGAGCAGTTCCGATCCGTCCGGAGAGATGTCGAGAGGGAACACGTTCTGAAAAGGCGTCTGGAGTAGAACCGTGTCGCCTCCGCCAGCCGAGACCTGAGCCAGCCTGCTGTTGCCTTCGGGGAAGACCCGGAAGTAGAGACGCGTCCCATCCGTGAGGAGTGGCCCGGCCTTGCCTCTGCCATCGTTTGTAATCTGTATCGTCCGAAGGACGCGCGGGGGCGGCAGAGGGCGCGTCAGAAGAAAGGCAGCGAGCCCTGCGGCGACGATGACCACGAGCGCGACAGCCGCGAGCACGAGGCCGCGCCGGCTGTAGCGGCGGTCTGCGACCGCCGAATCTTCTCGGCGCTCATCGAGCGCCGCTACAGGTGTCGCAGAGGACGCCGCGGCCACAGCCGCCGAGCGGCCCGAATCCGTATCGCGCTTCAGGCGCTTCAAGTCCGCGCGAAGTTCTGCGGCGGACTGGTAACGCAGGTCGCGGTCCTTTTCGAGCAGCTTGTTGATGATGTCTTCGAGCTTGGGTGGAAGTTCGGGATTCAATCGCACGGGCGCGGTGGGCGCCTGGTTGAGGATAGCGTTGAAGATGGCCGCCGAAGTGTTTCCCGCAAAGGGCAGGCGGCCCGTCGCCATTTCGTAAAGGACCACGCCGAAGCTGAAGAGGTCCGTGCGCGCGTCGAGTTCCTGCCCGAGCGCCTGCTCGGGCGACATGTAGGCGATCGTGCCCATCGTGGTGCCCGGGCTGGTGAGGTTTTCCTCGGCGAACCCTTCGGTGGGCATCGCCGTAACGCCGACGGCCTCGGCCACGCGCCGCGGGGCGACTTTGGCGAGACCGAAATCGAGAATCTTGGCTTGGCCGCGCGCCGTGACGAAGATGTTCGCGGGCTTGATGTCGCGATGCACGATGCCTTTCGAGTGCGCGGCGTCGAGCGCATCGGCGATCTGGATGGCGAGGTCGAGGAGGGTGTCGAGCTGTAGCGGCGCTCTGTGAGCGCCGACCTCGCCGCCCGACCCACGGCGGTCATAGACCGCCGCTACAGCGCCAATCACGTGCTTCAGCGTCTGCCCTTCCAGGTACTGCATGGCGATGAAGGGCTGGCCGTCATGCTCGCCGACTTCGTAAATCGTGCAGATGTTGGGATGGTCGAGGGCTGAAGCGGCGCGGGCTTCGCGCGTGAAGCGCTCGAGGGCCTGCGGCTCGCGCGACACTGCTTCGGGAAGGAACTTGAGGGCCACGAAGCGGCCGAGCTTGGTGTCCTCGGCCTTATAGACCACACCCATCCCGCCGCCGCCGAGCTTCTCCAGAATGCGGTAATGAACAACGCTCTGCCCGATCACAAAGATGTGCCTTGATGAAGTCCCGGTGCGCTTATCGTGGGCCTTCAGTGTACGTGAACCGAAGCGGCCCTTCAACAAAGAAATACGGGCATTGGCGCCGAAAATTGACACCCCGAGGGGCGTATGCTAGCGTTGGAATTTCGGCATCAGCGCGGCGGACGCGCTGTGGAAACCGCGCGATGCCGCAACGAGACGCATGGCGCCGACTGACCGATTTTTTTTCGACCGCTACGGACTCGCCGAACGTGACCTCGAGCGTTATCTTGCGGCGGCGCTCGCCGAGGGCGGCGATTACGCCGACCTCTATTTCGAGTACACGACGACATCCTCGATTCTGCTCGACGAATCGCTGGTGAAATCGGCGACCGAAGGCGTTTCCGTAGGCTGCGGAGTGCGGGTCCTGGCGGGCGAACAGACCGGTTACGCCTACACGGACGACCTGGCGCCGGAAAAAATCCTGCGCGCCGCCGGGGTTGCCGCGCGCATTGCGAGCGGCCCGGCGAAGGCTTCGACCGTGGGCCTGAGCACCGTCGAGCCGGCGCACAATTTCTATCCCGTCGTCGTACCCTCCACCGACCACGATCTGACGGAAAAACTCGCGCTCGTCGAGCGAGCGGACCGCGCGGCACGCGCCTACGACCCGCGCATCCGCCAGGTGCGCGTCAGCTACGGCGACCAGGTGCGGCACGTGCTGGTGGCGGGCTCGGGCGGGCGCGTTGTCACCGACCTCCAGCCCATGGTGCGTCTCGGCGTCTTCACCATCGCGCAGGAAAACGGCAAGCTTCAGTCCGGCTCGAACGGCGGAGGCGGGCGCGTGGGCATCGAGTTCTTTCAGGGCGAAAACGGTCCCGAACACTTCGCGAAGGAAGCGGCGCGGCAGGCGATCGTGCAGCTCGAGGCGCGCGAAGCGCCGGCGGGCGAAATGGAAGTGGTGCTGGCGCCCGGCTGGCCCGGCATCCTGCTGCATGAGGCCGTCGGCCACGGGCTGGAAGCCGACTTCAATCGCAAGGGGATTTCCGCCTTCAGCGGACGCATCGGGCAGCGCGTGGCCTCGGAACTCTGCACGGTGGTGGACGACGGGACGATCCCCGGGCGGCGCGGCTCAATCAACGTGGACGACGAAGGCCAGCCGACGCAGAAGACCGTGCTGATCGAGGGCGGCGTCCTGCGCGGGTATCTTCAGGACCGGCTCAGCTCCCGCCTGACGCGCGCTACGACCACCGGCAACGGCCGCCGCGAAAGCTACGAGCACATCCCCATGCCGCGCATGACGAACACCTACCTGCTGCCCGGGCGGGACGATCCGGAAGAGATTGTGCGGTCGGTGCAGCGCGGCCTCTACGCCGTCTATTTCGGCGGCGGCCAGGTGGACATCACGAACGGCAAGTTCGTCTTTTCGGCATCGGAAGCGTACCTCATCGAAGACGGAAAAATTACGGCGCCGGTGAAGGGCGCGACGCTCATCGGCGACGGCCCGACGGTGCTGACGCGCGTGACAGCCGTCGGAAACGACCTGAAGCTCGACCCCGGCATCGGCACCTGCGGCAAAGACGGCCAGAGCGTGCCGGTGGGCGTGGGATTGCCGACCATCAAGGTGAGCCGGTTGACCGTGGGCGGAACGGCGCCGCGAGGACTTCAGAGCTTTCAGTGAATCATCTCGAACAACTCGCAGCCAGTCTCGTTGAGCGCGCCATGCGGGGCGGCGCGACGGCCGCGGACGCCGTGGTGCGCGAGGCCGACGAATTTTCGACCGTCGTGCGCCTGGGCGAAATCGAAAGTCTAAAGGAAGCCGCGTCGAAGGGCCTGGGGCTGCGCGTGCTCGCCGGCACACGCAGCGCGACGTCGTATTCGAGTGACTTTTCGGAAGATTCGATCCGGCGGCTCGTCGAGCGGACGCTCGAGATGGCCCGCGTGACGTCTGAAGACCCGGCGAGCGGATTGCCGGAACGCGAACGGCTGGGACGGCACGCGGAAGATTTGGGGCTTTATTCCGAAGACGTGCGTGAGCTCTCCACCGAGCAGCGGATTGACTTCGCGCGCCGCGCCGAACGCGCCGCGCTCGCGGCCGACCCGCGCATCAAGAACTCCGAAGGCGCGTGGTTCGAGGCGAGCTGGGGGACCAAGGCCTACGCGAATTCCCTGGGATTTTCGGGCAGCTACCGGTCGTCCTACTGCGGGGTCTCGGTCGCGCCCATCGCCCAGGACGGCGGAATGCAGCGCGATTACTGGTATTCGGTGGCACGCGGCGCGAAAGCGCTCGAAGACCCTGAGTCGGTGGGGAAGAAAGCGGCGGCGCGGGCGCTCCGCAAGCTCGGTGCCCGCAAGGTCTCCACCTGCCGCGTCCCCATCGTCTTCGACCCGGAGACGGCGCGCTCGCTCCTCGGGCACCTCTTTGAAGCCGTACGCGGCGACGCCATTTACCGCAGCGCCTCGTTCCTGACGGGCAAGCTCGGCGAGAAGGTGGCGGGAGAAAACATCACCGTCCTTGATGACGGCTTGCGTGTGGGCGGCTTCGGCTCGCGGCCTTTTGATGACGAGGGCATTCCGGCGTCGGTGACGCCGGTGATCGAACAGGGCGTGCTGCGGAATTACCTGCTCAACTGCTACACGGCGCGCAAGCTGGGATTGCAGACGACTGGCAACGCCTCGCGCGGACTCGCGGGCCCGCCGGCGGTCGGTCCGAAGAATTTCTATCTCCGGCCGGGAACGCGGTCGGCGGATGAGATCATCCGCTCGGTCCCGAACGGCTTCTACGTTACGGAACTTATCGGCTTCGGCGTCAACATCGTGACCGGAGACTATTCGCGCGGCGCCGCCGGACTGTGGATCGACAACGGTGAGCTGACGTATCCGGTGGAGGAAGTTACGATCGCCGGCAGTCTGCCGGAAATGCTCCGGCACATTGCGGCGATCGGCTCCGACCTTGAATTCCGCAGCGCCCTCGCCTCGCCGACGCTGCTCGTGGAAGGCATGACCGTCGCGGGAACTTAGCGAGCGAAGGGGAATCGAGTGACCCGTCGCAGAAGCGGCCCGCCGCGACACGTCAGTGTGATGCGCACGCGCCGCCCGCGCAAGCCTTGAGCCCTTCCCAAGTCCCGAATAGACTGGCCCTCGACATGGGTGCGAAGCTGCCGCCGATTCTGCTGATCGTTTTCGCCGCGCTTCTTGCTGCCTGCCGCGGAACACCGCCGGCGGCGGAGCGCGTGGAACTGACCGAAGAGCAGCGCGCCTACCTGAGCCAGATCGAAATCAGCGATCCCGAGATGAGCGCCGCGGAGAATTTTCTCGGCGACACGGTGATTTATCTCGACGCCCGGATCGCGAACCGCGGCGACCGCGCGGTGCGCGCGGTGGAACTCGAAATGACTTTCGTGGACCCGTGGGGTCAGGTGGTTCTGAAAGAAACCGGCTGGCCCGTGCACCGCCGCGTGCCGCCGCTCGCCCCCGGCGAGACGCGTCCCTTCCAGGTCGCCTTCGAACGAATGCCCTTCGAGTGGAACCAGGCCCCGCCAAAAATCGCGGTCCGGCGAGTGGAATTCTGAAAGACGACAATGGAAAAGCGAAAATCGAAGCAGGAAATTCGGAAGGCGAATCGCGAGCAGCAAGTCGCGAATCGCGCCCAGCGGTCCGACTCATTACGAGTTTCCAATTCCCAGTTTCGAGTTTCGCTTGGCTATCGGCCGAAGCTGAGGCGGGCTGCGACGCTTTGGGAGTCCACGAGCGGGCGAAGCTGCACCTTTCTCCGTCGGGTCACTAAGTTGCCGCGACTGGACTTGTCGGCGCATTTGTGGCAATAAGCATGCGACTATTGCAACGGAGGCCCGGCATGGGACGGCTGAGTAAGAACGGCTGTAAGGGGCATTTGATGTTCCTGGCTTTGGGTCTGGCGTTTCTGAGACCCATATCGGGTTATGGCCAAGCTCCCACGGAGTCTCGCGAAAGGCGCGATGCACCTTCGTCGCAGGTGTCGGCGGGAGGTGTCGCGGCTTCCGCGCCGCGGTATCGAGTTGTTCGCTCGGTGTCGGGGACGCGGTGGAGTGAACAAGGTGGCCAGTTCGTCATGGAGGATCCGCGAACCGTTTTCTACATCCCCGAAGATGCACAAGTCGTCGTGTACTTCGAATGGGAGGGTCCTGCCGGGATCCATCGCCTTGAAGGATTGTGGAAAAATCCTGAGGGAAAGGTTGTGGTCATCTCCGATTTCCAATATGACGCGCGAGGTCGGCGCTTTGGAGCTTTCTGGACCTTGGCGATATCCGAAACAGTTCCGACCGGTTTGTGGACCATTGAGGCTCGTATCGACGGGGAATTGGCAGGGGCGCACACGTTCCAGATCGTGGCGTCACCCAAGCCCTCTATTCTTGAAGCTAAGCGGCGCCCGCTCCCGCCTTCGGAGATTTACCGGCTTGCCCAAGCGAAGTCCGTCTTTCTGACCGTACTCGATGGCCAGGGCGAGCGGATTCGCCTCGGCTCTGGATTCTTTGTCGGCGACGGGCGAGTGATGACGGGATTCGAGGTCATCGACGGAGCCGATGCGGTCAGAGTCCAGTTGAGCGATGGAAGGGAAGTTCGCGCCGAAGGTGTTCTGGAGTGGCACCGGCGCGAAGACTGGGCCGTCCTAAAAGTGCCCACGATGGGGGTGGAGGGGTTGCCTTTGGCGGCCCCGGACTCTTGGGCGGTTGGGGATCGATGTTATTCACTCGAAGTTCCGCAGGAAGGCAGCAGGACCATCGTGGACGGCGACATCGTCGGAATGCGTAATTTTCCCGGTTTTGGGCCCCGCATACATCTCTCGTTTGGACTGTCCTCTTCGGCTAGCGGCTCTCCGCTGTTAAATGAATTCGGCGAGGTCATCGGGATCGTAGTCCGGCACAGCTTGATTCCCGGGGCCGCTTCTCTGGATGTCGTGCGCACGGGCTATCCACTTAACCTTTACGGGTCAGGAGCTCCCTTCCGCCTCCAATCAACCTTGGCAGTTCCGATCAACCTCACCGTCGCAAAGGACAACGCGCATTCTCCAACTGCCTTTTCGGAGCTCGCGCGTCTCGGTCACTTTACACATCCACCGCGAGCTCACCGTCACGTCAGCCGGGGAACGCTGGCACAGCAGGTTGACCGGTCCGGGCCCATGCCCCAGCCTCTCGAAGAGAAATTTGAATATTCGCGGCGGCAGAAGGAATGTCACGTCTACGTCCAATGGGAACCAAGGGACAAAGTCAAGTCGAGCACAGCGTTCCATCTGTTCGACCTCGATAACAGGTTGGTCTTTGCGAGCCCACCCCGAAAAGTCACCTTGAACCCAGGCCGAATGTTCTTCACTCTTTGGACGCTGGCTCTCGATAAACTCCCGCCAGGAATGTATCGCCTAGACGTTATCTTGGGACAGGAAACGGCGTGGCGCACGTTTTTCCGAGTAGTAGAGTAGTTACACGATTTCCGGGAATCGTGCTTCAGCATCTGGAATCTCCACTGAAAAAGCACGAAATAGGAAATGCGAACAGCGAATAGCAAGTCGCGAATCGCGCCCAGCGGTCCGACTCATTACGAGTTTCCAATTCCCAGTTTCGAGTTTCGCTCGGCTACCGGCCGAAGCTGAGGCGCTGGATGAGGTGCTCGGGCAGGCCGGCGCGGGCCATCTTTTTCTGCGTAATTTCGAGGTCGTAGGCGGTGCGGTAGTACTCGATCTGCCGTCGGTCTTCATCGAGAATGGCGAAAGCGGCGCGCCAGTCGCCGTCGCGCGGCTGGCCGATGGAGCCCGGGTTGAGCAGATAACGCGCGCCGTCTTCAAACGGCAATGTGAACGTCAGCCCGTCTTCTGCGGCGGGCATGCGAATGGACTGGTAGCGGCCCTTGGGCGTCAGCAGAAATCCGCCCTGATAGTGCGTGTGGCCGAAGCAGACGGTCGCGACCGTCAGGCTCTTGAGCGCCGGCAGCGCTTCGCGCGGGCCGAGGATGTATTCGTCTTCATCGAGCGGTGAGCCGTGGACGAGCGCGAAGCCGCTGACCTCGACCGGACCTTCGGGCAATTCGCGCAGAAAGGCGAAGTGTTCCGGCGTCAGTTGTTCGCGCGTCCAGAGCGTGGCCTGATAGGCGAACGGATTGAAATCTTCGGCGTCGTCGATTCCCGAACAGGCCTTGTCATGATTGCCGCGGATGATGACGCGCGCGAGCGAACGCACGCGCTCGATGACGGCGTTCGGGTCCGGCCCGTAACCCACCAGGTCTCCGAGGCACACCGCTTCGTCGTACTTGCCCTCAGCGAGTTTCAGGCAGGTTTCGAGCGCTTCGAGATTGGAATGGATGTCGCTCAGGACCAGGTAGCGCAACGCGGGGCTCCAACGCGCCGCATTATACCGCTTTCGCGCGGCCGGCGCGGGGACGTCCTGGCGCGGGATTTTTGACGGCCTCGCGGAAATCCGCTAGAATCGGTAGTTTCGAGGCGCGCCGGAGAAGCGCGCCGGGGAGTTCCATGCTGCGATTTCAGACCGCGGGCGAATCGCACGGGCAGGCGCTGGTGGCGCTGCTCTCGGGACTCCCCGCGGGCCTGCGCGTGGATTTCGATTACGTCAACCGCGAGCTGCGCCGCCGCCAGGGCGGCTACGGGCGGGGCGGGCGAATGAAAATTGAGACCGACCGCGCCCAGTTCCTCTCCGGCGTCCGGCACGGCGCGACGATCGGCTCGCCGATTGCCATCTTCATTGAGAACCGCGACTGGGAAAACTGGAAAGAGGCGCTCGCCGTCGAAGAGCGTCCCGAATCGCGCGCGAAGTACAAGCCGCTCTCGCCTCCGCGCCCCGGACACGCCGACCTGGCCGGATGCCTGAAGTACAATTTTCCGGAGGCGCGCTACGTGCTGGAACGCGCGAGCGCGCGCGAGACGGCGGCGCGTGTGGCGGCCGGAGCGCTCGCCAAGCTGTTCCTGAAAGAGTTTGGAATCGAAGTGGTGAGTCACGTCGTGGCCGTCGGCGCCGTGGCCCTGCCGGACGGTGCAGTCCCGTTCGAGCGGATTCTCGCCCTGCGCGACGTCGAAGAAATCGTGCTGAATTGCGCGGACGCCGCCGTTGAAGCGCGGATGAAAGAGGAGGTGGACCGCGCGCTCAAGACCAAAGACACGGTGGGCGGAACGTTTGAAGTGATTGCCCGCGGCGCGCCGCCCGGGCTCGGCTCCTGCGCGCAGTGGGACGAGAAACTGGACGCGCAGCTCGCGCAGGCGGTGATGTCCATTCAGGCCGTGAAGGCGGTGGAAATCGGAACCGGCATCGAGAACGCCGCGACGATGGGCTCGCGCGTGCACGACGAAATCGGCTACGACCGCGGAGCGGGGCGCTTTACCCGTGCCACGAACCGCGCCGGCGGCTTGGAAGGCGGGATCACCAACGGCGAAGACGTCATCGTGCGCGGCTATCTGAAGCCCATTTCGACGCTGCGCCGGCCGCTCGCGAGCGTGGACTTTGAAACGCGCGAGTCCGTCGAGGCCGCTTACGAGCGCTCGGATGTGTGCGTCGTGCCCGCCGCCGGCGTGATCGGCGAGGCGATGGTGGCGCTGGTCCTCGCGCGAGCCTTCCTGGAGAAATTCGGCGGCGACTCGATGGGTGAAACGCGGCGGAATTACGACGGCTTTATGCAGCAAGTACGAAAATTCTGAAAGCGGAAACTGAAAGTTGGAAACTCGAAACTGGGAAATGAGAATTGGTGCATCGGGCGTGTTGGTGGGATTCCCCAACCGCGACGGTGGATCGAGTTTCCATTTTCCAATTTCCAATTCCTCGGATTTCTGCGAAGCAGCATGATTTATCCCATCGTGAAATACGGCCAGCGCGTGCTGGAGATTCCCGCCGAGCCGGTCGTGGAGTTCGACGGCGACCTTCAGAAGCTTATCGAGGACATGTTCGAGACCATGTACGCGGCGAACGGGGTGGGGCTGGCCGCACCGCAGATTGGAATCTCGAAACGGCTGGCGGTGATTGACGTGAGTTCGGGGCAGGATCCCGGCGCAAAGATCGTGCTCGCCAACCCGGTCATTGTCTCGACCGAAGGGAAAATGGTGCAGGACGAAGGCTGCCTGAGCCTGCCGGATTTCCGCGCCTCGACGCCGCGGCCCGCTCGGGCCACGGTGCGGGCGCAGGATGCGAGCGGGAAAGAATTCGAAATGACGGGCGAGGGGCTGCTGGCCCGCGCTTTCTGCCATGAGACCGACCACCTGAACGGCGTGCTCTTCATCCAGCACGTCGGCATGCTGAAGCGCGATTCCATCAAGCGGCGCGTGCGCAGACTGATCAAAGCGGGGGAATGGTAGTGTTTGAATCCTTCGTCCCTGGTCCTTTGACCCTTGCTCCGTGAGATGGAGCGATTGAGCGCGAGCAGGCTGGCGAGAGACGGCGAAGGACAAAGGACCACGGACCAAGGACCAGCGATGATTTCATCCGTGATCTTTCCCAATCCATGAAACTGATTTTCTGCGGCACACCCGCCTTCGCCGTTCCCACGCTTGAAAGGCTGCTCACCGAAAAATTCGAGATCGAACTCGTCGTTACAAATCCCGATGAGCCGGGCGGCCGCGGATACGAAGTGAAATCCCCGCCGGTCAAGCAGGTGGCGGAGCGCGCGGGAATTCCCGTGTACCAGCCCGCGAAGCTCCGCGCGCCCGAGACGCAGGAATTTCTCTCGCGCTTCCGTCCCGACGCCGTTGTCGTCGTCGCCTACGGCAAACTCATTCCGCAGTGGATGATTGACCTGCCGCCTCTCGGCTGCATCAACCTGCACGCATCGCTGCTGCCGAAATATCGCGGCGCCGCGCCCATCGCCTGGGCCATCATCGAGGGCGAGCGAGTGACCGGCGTGACCACTATGAAGATTGATGCGGGTATGGATACGGGAGACATCCTGCTGGTTCGGGAGGAGGCGATTCGCGACGACGACACGACGGAAACACTTTCGGCGCGGCTGAGCGCCATCGGCGCGGAACTGATGGTTGAGACGCTGCGCGGGCTGGAGCGCGGTGAAATCACGCCGCGCCCGCAGGATCACGCGCAGGCGACCCTCGCGCCGATGCTCAGGAAGGAACACGGGCGAATCGATTGGACGATGCGGGCGGAAGCCATCGCGCGACGCGTCCGGGGATTGCGGCCGTGGCCGGGGGCGTATTCGACGTTTCGAACAAAACTCTTTCACATCTGGCAGGCTGCTGCGGGAACGTCCGCGGTGCCCGAAGGTCTTGAGCCCGGAACGCTTTTCGTTCGCGACCGCGCGCTGGGCGTGGTCTGCGGGGAGGGCACCCGGCTCGAGCCGCGCGAGGTGCAGCTGGAAGGCAAGAAGCGTATTTCCGCGCGCGACTTTGTGAACGGGGTGAGGCTCACGCCAGGCGAAAAGCTTTTGTGAATTACGAATTGTGAAGGATGGAGCGGACGCGAGACGATCGCTCTCTTGGTGAGATCCGTGCCCTCGCGCGGAAGATTAAATTCATAATTCAGAGTTAATTTGCCTTCCTAACCTCGCACATGCCGCGTGATTGCATGAGCCGTGTTTCTCCCGCTCGCGCCGCCGCGTATTCGATTCTACGTCGTGTGGAATCGGGGCGTGGCTACGCCGTGGACCTGTTCCAGCGCCCGGAAACTTCCGCGCTGCGCGAAGACGACCGGCGGCTGGCGACCGAACTCGTGATGGGTGTCCTGCGCTGGCGGGGCGAACTCGATTTTCAGATCGAGAAGCTTGCGGGGAAGCGCGCCAAAGCATTTGACCCGGAAGTTGCCACGATCCTGCGTTTGGGCGCTTATCAGATTCTGTTTCTCACGAAAATTCCCAAAGCGGCCGCCGTGAACGAAGCGGTCGAGCTGGTGAAGAGGGCGCGAAAACGCTCCGCCGCGGGACTCGTCAACGCGGTGTTGCGGAGGTGCGAGCGCGCATCCTTCGCGGAGGAGGTGGGCCGGAGTGGCGCCGCATCCCAGGAAGCGCTTGCGGCGGCGATGCGCGCGCTTCCCGAGTGGCTCCGTGAACGCTGGACGCGGCATTTCGGGGCGGAGGCCGCCAAGGCGCTCGCGTGGGCGAGCGTTCAAGTGCCGCCGACCAGCCTGCGAGCGGAGAGCGCGCCGCGCGAAGCCCTCGCCCAGGAACTCGCGCGCGAAGGAGTGAGGACGCGGCTCGGAAAGGTCGCGCCGGCGGCTCTCATCGTGGAGTCTGGGAGCGTTCAGGGTTTGAAGGCGCTGGTGGAGGGACGCGCGGTCATTCAGGACGAGGCCTCGCAACTCGTGGCCTCGCTCGTCGCGCCGCGGCCGGGCGACCGCGTGCTCGACCTCTGCGCCGCGCCCGGAATCAAGACGCGCCAGTTGGCGGGAATGCTGGGGCAGGGAACGCTCGTAGCCTGCGACCTGAGCGCGGCGCGGCTGCGGACGATGGTCCGATTGCTCGCGGGTCACCTGCCGGCGGGTGTTTCACTCAACGTCGTCCGCTGCGACGCCTCCCAGTCGTTGCCGTTCGGGCCGGCGTTTGAGCGCGTTCTGTTGGATGTTCCATGCTCGGGGACGGGAACGCTGGCGAGGAATCCGGAAATCAAGCTGCGACTTCAGCCTGCCGACCTCTCGCGCCTGGCGGAGATTCAGAAGCAAATGTTGGCGAAAGCCCTCGCGGCGCTCGCGCCGGGCGGGCGGTTGGTTTACTCAACGTGCTCGCTCGAGCCGGAGGAAAATGAGGGCGTCGTAGCGGAGGCATTGCGCGACGCGCGAGGCTTTCGAAAACTCTCGCAACCCGAGTTGGCCGCGGAATTTCCGCACATCGCCCCGCTCTTCGACGAGCGCGGCTGCTTCCGCACGCGGCCCGACCTGCATCGCATGGACGGTTTCTTCGCAGCCGTCATCACACGCGGCGACTGACCTCGCGATTACCGGCCGAGTTGGTTTTTCACGATGCGACCGCCCTTCATCACAAACTTCACGCCTTCGAGCACAGTGACATCGGCAAGGGGATCACCCTCGACGGCAATCAGATCGGCGAATTGGCCGGGCTCGAGGCTGCCCACGCGGTCGGACCAGCCGAGCAAATCGGCGGCGTTGAGGGTCGCGGCCTGAATCGCCTGAAGCGGCGTCAGGCCGTATCTGACCATGTAGGCGAACTGCTTGGCGTTTCCGCCGTGCGGGTAAACTCCGGCGTCTGTACCGTAGGCGATCTTGACGCCGGCGCGCGCCGCGCGCTCGAAGTTGTCCCGCTGCTTTTGCCCGATCTCGCGCTCTTTCTCAAGGTTCTCTTCGGTAAACCCGTATTCCTTCCCCTGACCGAGAATGAAGTCGTCGTTGTAGATGTCGGCGACGAGGTAGGTGCCGTGCTCCTTCAGGGCGCGAATGCCTTCGTCGTCAAGCAGGCTGCCGTGTTCGATGGAATCCACGCCGGCGCGCGCCGCCTGGATGATGGCGTCGGCGCCGTGGGCGTGCGCGGCGACCTTGCGCCCCTGGCGATGGGCCTCCTCCACGAGGGCGCGCATTTCGTCGAAACTGTATTGCGTCGCGCCGAGGAGAGTCCCCTTCGAAAAGACGCCGCCGCTCGCGCAAAACTTGATGACGTCGGCGCCGTACTTGAAGTTCTCTCGCACCCGCCGCAGGACCTCGGCCACGCCGTCGGCGACCCCGGCATCGCGATGCTGGAACTCGGGCGCGAGCAGATTGTTGTCGCAGTGGCCGCCCGTCGAGCCGAGGGAATTCCCGGACGCCTGAATCCGCGGGCCGGGAACGTTTCCCTGGTTGATCGCGTCACGCAGCGCGATGTCGGCGTAGCCGGGCGCGCCGACTTCGCGGACGGTGGTGAAACCCGCCTCGAGCGTCAGCCGAGCGTTTTTCGCGCCGTAAAGCGCGGCGCGGGGCGCCGAAATCCCCAGCGACTCGTAGCCCGTGTGCTCGGGATCGCCCGTCAGATGGGTATGGCAGTCAATCAGGCCGGGGAGTACGACCACCGAGCCGAGGTCCACGACTTTCGCGCCCGCCGGCACACCGATTTCCGCGGCGGGCCCGACCTTTTTGATCCGCTCGCCGACCACGAGGATGGCGTGCCGCTCGAGCATCCGACCGTCGCGAACGTCGAGGACACGCGCGGCGCGAACCACCGTTATCTCCGGCTGTGGCGGCCCTTGCGCGATTCCCACAATAGCTGCAACGGTTACAGCCAGGAACAGCAAGATCATCCGTCTGGACATCAGAGCAACCTCACGAAAGGAATGGTGAGCCCCGCGGCTACACCCGAAAAGCCGGGCATTATCCCACGCGCCGGCGGGTTCGGCAATTTCGCCCGCCGCGAACGACAGGATGAAACCTCGCCGGGTTGTGATACCATAAGCCCCGCCTCGCGCGGCGCGCGCCTCTGCGAGAAACGAACGCGCATGCGCGAGACACCCGGACCCTCAAACCGGCCGATTGGCCGGATTTTGTCCTGACTCGGAGTTGATCATCCTCTTCAAGGAGCGGTTATGCGGCGATATGGATTGATTCTCTTCATTCTTTGCGGATTGTGTGCGTGGGGATTTCTGTTCCAGCCGGGTACGACGGCGGCCCAGGCGCCGAAAAAAGGAAAGCTCCTCATGATGACGCTGACGGCGGGGTTCCGGCATCAGACCGTGCCGCTGTCCGAGCAGGTCGTCACGGAAATCGGGCGGAAGTCCGGAGCGTTTGACACCGTCGTCAGCCAGAACGTGAACGACTTTACCGCGCAGAACCTGGCGAAGTTCGATGCCATCCTGTTCAACACCACAGGCGAACTTCCCATGAACGACGCGCAGAAAAAAGCGTTTCTGGAGTTCGTGCGCGGCGGCAAGGGATTCGTGGGTGTGCACAGCGCCACGGACACCTTTTACATGTGGGAAGACTACGCCGACCTGGTCGGCGGATACTTCAACGGCCATCCGTGGCACACGCTGGTGACGGTCGAAGTGGTGGACCCGTCGAGCCCGCTGGTGGGATTCCTGGGAAAGTCGTTTCAAATTCATGACGAAATTTACCAGACCAGCGACTTTCGCTCGAAGGACTCGACCGTGCTGCTGCGTCTGGACCCGTCTTCGGTGGAACTGCGCAAGCCCGGCGTGACGCGCCGCTATTACGGCTGGCCGCTGGCCTGGACCCGGCCGTTCGGCAAGGGCCGCGTCTATTACAACGCGCTGGGCCACGACGAGTGGGTGTGGAACGACGCCCGCTTCCAGGAGATGCTGCTGAAGGGCATCCAGTGGGCCATGGGACTCAACCAGTAAGTTTCCCGCGGCATTTTTCTTGACAAGTTTCATACCCCTTTCGTATGAAAGGAAGTGGCGCGGAAGACTGAATCGAAGGGGGTTCAAGAGAAACGTCCAATACCGTTACGGCCTCGTTAGGCGAGGTTACCACGCAAACAGAAGCCACTGCCCGGAAACCCGGAGACGGGCCAACGGGTAGAGCAGGCATGGCCGGCTTAAGGCTTTGTCTAAGGTGGCTTTCTCCGGCCCGACCGGAGACTACGTTGCGCGGAGCCGAAGCTCTCACCAGGGGGCCCGCAGGAATCCGGCGAAGCGTTTTCCGCCGCGCGGCCCCGTGGGCTTTCGAGTTCCCACGGGGCTTGCTTTTTCCGGGGCACCAGGGCGCGACGCGATGCGTCCTCGGGGGCACGGGAGATCCAAAATGATTTACTTCACCGAAATCCAGAACCTTCCCGCCTACGGCGCGAAGGGCGAATACCTGGGCCGGATTGTGGACCTGCTGGTGGACCCGAGCCAGAACTCGCGGCGGGTGGCCGCTTTCCTGGTGCGGACGCCCAAGAACGAGCTGGTCCGCATCGACCGCGAGCAGATGCAATCCATTTCCGTGCGCGCGGCGCAGACGAACTGCTCGCCCGCGGACCTTCGCCCGTACGCGCCCGACGAGGGATTGATCCACGTGCGGAAGGATATCCTCGACCAGCAGATCATCGACGTCAACCATCGCAAGGTGGTGCGCGTCAACGACGTGGACTTCGACATCGAGCCGAGCGAGCGCTATTCGGAACTCCGCATCCTGGACGTGAACGTGGGCCTGGCCTCGGCGGTGCGCCGGCTCCTCCAGGGCGTGCTGGCCAAGCACACGGTGCGGATGGTGGCCAGCCTGTTTCCGGCGAAGGTCATCCGCTGGGAGTTCGTCAATCTGATCGAGCCCGATCCGGCGCGGCGCGTGAAGCTGCGGATTACTTACGACCGGCTGGCGAAACTGCACCCGGCCGACATCGCGCAGATTCTGGAAGAGCTGAGCCGCGACGAGCAGCGGTCGCTCATCGAATCCCTCGACGAAGAGACGGCCGCCCAGGTGCTTGCGGAAATACCGACGCACTTGCAGGCCGTCCTTCTGGAAAGCTTCTCGCCGGAAAAGGCCGCGGACATCGTGGAGGAAATGCCACCCGACGAGGCCGCCGACGTCCTTCAGCAGTTGTCTCCCGAGCATTCCGCGGAACTCCTCGCTGACATGGAGAAGGAAGAGGCGCAGGAAGTGCGCGAATTGCTGGGGTTCGAAGAAAACACCGCGGGCGCGCTGATGACCACCGAGTACATCATGGTCGGCGAAGAGGCCGAGGTGGCTGGAGCCATCGAAGCGCTGCGCAACTTCGAAGGGCCGATTGAGTCCGTCCACGCCATTTATCTCGTCAACCCGGCGGGCGTACTGACGGGCGTGGTGCCCGTAGGCCGCATCCTGCTGGCGGACGCCGCGACGCCGCTGAAAAGCCTCTCGGACAAAGAACTCATTTCGGCGCACGCCTACGACAACGACCGCGTGGTCGTGGACCTTTTCCAGAAGTACAACCTCGTCTCGCTGCCCGTGGTGGACGACAGCGGACACTTGCTGGGCGTCGTCACCGCCGACGACGTCCTGGACCTGGTGGTCAAACGCCAATAGGCAGGCCTGACTGTGAACCTTCGACGCCTTCGCCGCTACCGCACGACGATCGTCATCTTTCTCGCCGTCTTCGGCCCGGGAATGATTACGTCCAACGTGGACAACGACGCCGGCGGCATCTTCACCTACTCGGTGGCCGGCGCGCGTTACGGCTACACGCTGCTCTGGACGCTCATCCCCATCATGGTGGCGCTCATCGTCATCCAGGAGATGGCCGCGCGCATGGGCGTGGTGACGGGGAAGGGGCTTTCGGACCTCATCCGCGAAGAGTACGGCTTTCGCACCACGTTCATCGTGATGGGGCTGCTGGTGGTGGCGAACGTGGGCAACATGATTGCCAACTTTGCTGGCCTGGCCTCGGGCATGGGCGTGCTCGGCGTCAGCCGCGCCATCACCGTGCCGCTCGGCGCGCTGCTCGTGTGGGGTCTGGCCGTGCGGGGAAGTTATCGGGGTGTCGAGCGGGTACTGCTGCTCGCCTGCCTGTTTTACGTCGCCTATCCCGTTTCGGCCTTTCTTGCTCATCCGGATTGGACGACCGCGCTGGTGAGCACCGTGAAGCCGACGTTCCATTTCGATTCCGGATACCTCTACATGGTCATCGGCATCGTGGGCACGACGATCACGCCGTGGATGCAGTTTTACCTCCAGGCGTCGGTCGTGGAAAAAGGCGTCAAGCTGAGGAACTACGTCTATACGCGGTGGGACGTCATTCTCGGCGGCGTCATCGTGCACGTCGTCGCCTTCTTCATCATCGTCGCCTGCGCGGCCACGATTTATGCCAGCGGGCATCGGGACATCCGCGACGGCGGAGACGCGGCCCAGGCGCTCATCCCGCTCGCCGGACATCTGGCCGGCGTGCTCTTTGCTTTCGGTCTCTGCAACGCTTCGCTCCTCTCCTCGATGATCATCCCGCTCTCCACGGCCTATTCGGTCTGTGAGGGACTGGGGCTCGAGTCGGGTGTGGACAAACGGTTCGACGAAGCGCCGACGTTTTACTGGCTCTATAGCGGGCTGATCGCGCTTAGCGCGCTCGTCGTGCTGGTGCTGCGCGCCGAACTCCAGGTGCCCATCATCCTGCTCGCCCAGGTGGCCAACGGCATCCTGCTGCCCTTCGTTCTGATCTTTATGCTGCGCCTGAGCAATCGCGAAGACCTGATGGGGAAGCACAAGAACACGCGGAACTTCAACATCATTGCCTGGGCGACGGCGCTGACGATGATCGCGCTCACGCTGCTGCTGCTGGTGAGCGCGTTCTTCCCGGACAAACTTCCTCACTAGCGAGTGCTAACCGGCCGTCCCAAACTACGACGGCTCAGCACTCGCCCACTACACTCCTCCGCGAAAGCCCCCAGGTCCTTACAAGCACTTAGATGAAAAATGAAAGAGGACACTTTTCTGGTTTGCACGGCCGCTTTCGATTCGCCCTCCGCTCGCCTTGCGATTTCATTGCAGGGACACCCGCCGGAGAAATCGCCACCCTTTCGGTCTCATGCCGCCCCGCGCCATCCGATCGAGGTGCGGCGTGCGGATGGCTTTCCCGCCGTAGGAGCCCAGATCGCCGTAGCCGAGGTCGTCCGCGACGATCACGACAAAATTCGGGCGGCGCGCCGCGTCGAGTGGTGAGGTGCAGGAAAGAAACAACAAGAGGACCGCCGCCGTTGTACTCCACCGTCCCATTTCGGCTCGGGGGACGGGCTGGCACACGATTTCCGGACGATGAATCCCGTTCGAAGTTGCTGGGGCAGTCCAGCGCCCCGAACCGCGATTCGAGCGACTTGCGATGCTGTAGGGCGTGTGCTAACGTGGGCTTCTCAGAGAGAAGAAGCCCTTGGCTCCGCAAACCACGGTTAAGACAGAACTTTCCGAGTCCCAACTCCTGGCCCAGATTGACCTCGACCGGCTCCCGCAGCACATTGCGGTGATCATGGACGGCAACGGTCGCTGGGCGCGCCGGCGGCGGCTGCCGCGCATTGCGGGGCATCGCGCTGGGATTCGCGCCGTGCGCCAGGTGGTGGAAGCCTGCGCGCGCCTGGGCGTGCCGTACCTGACGCTTTACGCCTTCTCCGTGGAAAACTGGAAGCGCCCGGAGAGCGAGACGAAGCTGCTCATGGCGCTGCTGCGCGAGTACCTGCGCAAGGAAATCAGCGAACTCAACCGTCAGAACATCCGGCTGTGGGCGATCGGGCGGACGCACGAGCTTCCGAAAGCCGTGCAGCAGGACTTGCAGACGGCGCTTTCGAAGACCGCGCGCAACACGGGGCTGCGCCTGACGCTGGCGCTCAACTACGGCGGGCGCACGGAACTCGTGGACGCCATCCGCAAGCTCACCGAAAAGGTCCGGTACAACGGGGCGACGGCGATTGACGAGCGGACGATCAGCGAAAATCTGTACACCAACGGGCTGCCCGATCCCGATTTGCTCATCCGCACCAGCGGCGAATTGCGTTTGAGCAACTTCCTGCTCTGGCAGGTGGCCTATGCCGAGATCTGGGTGACCGAAACGCTCTGGCCCGACTTCAAGCAGCAGGACCTGTTCCAGGCGATCGTTGACTATCAAAAGAGAGAGCGTCGCTACGGCGGACTGGGAGTCGGCTGAGGCGGCGCTCGCGCGCGCCTTGACCGAGTGGCTTCGAGCTTCCCCCGCCCGCGCTGCCCATGAAAACTCGCATCCTCACCGCGCTGGCCCTCTTCCCGCCGGTCATTTACCTCCTCGGGTGGTCGCCGCTCTGGCTGTTCCTGCTGGCCACGGTCATCGTCGCAAGCCTCGCGTTGACCGAGTACTTTCACATTGCGCGCGCGGCGGGGCTGGCAAGTCATCCCGCGGCCGGGTATCTGGCCGTGGCGCTGGTGTGCCTGGCGCAGACGTTCGAGCTCGAGCGACCCGGCTCGCTCACGCTGGCGGCTGTGGCGGTGGGAATCCTTCTCATCGCCTCGCTCGCCCTTCCGGGAAGTCTGAAGAGTTATCCCTCCGCTGTGGCCACCACGCTGTTTGGCGTGCTCTACATCGGCGTGTCGCTATCGTTCCTCGTCCCCGTCCGATATACCGACCCTGACGAGGGCCGGCACTGGATTTTCGTCCTTTTTGTCGCGATCTGGGCGGGGGACATTTTTGCCTATTTCGTCGGGCGACAGTTTGGCCGCCATCCGCTCGCTCCGCAAATTTCGCCCCAAAAGACCCTGGAAGGCGCCGTCGCGGGCTTGGCCGGCAGTTTGCTGGCCGCGTGGGCCTACCAGTACTTCTTCTGGCAGACAGTGAGTCTGAAAGGGGTTATGCTGTTGGCGGGGCTGATTGCCGTCGCGGGCCAGCTTGGCGACCTCGCCGAGTCAGCGCTCAAGCGCTCGGGGAATGTGAAGGATTCCGGAGCGCTGCTTCCCGGCCACGGCGGCATCCTCGACCGGATTGACAGCCTGCTGTTCGGCGCGCCCGCGCTCTGGCTGGCCTGGGCGTTCCGGGACCTGTGGTGGCCATGAAAGGTTTGTGCATTCTCGGCTCGACCGGCTCGATCGGGCAGAACACGCTGAACGTGGTCCGGACGCTGCCGGAGCGTTTCCGCGTGGTCTCGCTGGCGGCGGGGAAGAACCTGGACCTGCTGGCCCGGCAGGCGGTCGAGTTCCGTCCGCAGGTCGTTTCCGTCGCCACTCCGGACTGTGTCGAGCCGCTGCGCCAGCGCCTGCGCGCGCTGGGTGGCGAAGGGAAGACGTTCATCGCGAGCGGCTCGGAAGGCCAGTCGGCCGCGGCAACGCTCCCCGAAGTGGACGTGGTGGTCTCGGCCAGCCACGGCGTGACGGGGCTCGCGGCCACCTACGCCGCTGTCTGCATGGGCAAGCGTGTGGCGCTGGCCAACAAGGAAACGCTCGTGGTGGCCGGCGAACTGGTGACGCGCGCGGCGCGCGAGCGAGGGTCGGACATCCTCCCCATCGACAGCGAGCACAGCGCGCTGCACCAGTGCCTGCGCGCCGGAGAACGCGCGGAAGTGCGCCGGCTGATTCTGACCGCCTCCGGCGGGCCTTTCCGGACGACGCCGCTGGAAGAATTCGACCGCGTGACGCCCCAGCAGGCGCTCAGCCATCCCGTCTGGCGGATGGGCGCGCGCATCACGATTGATTCGGCGACGATGATGAACAAGGGGCTGGAAATCATCGAAGCGCACTGGCTCTTCGGACTGCCGCCGGAGCGCATCGCCGTGCTGATTCATCCCGAATCCATCGTTCATTCCGTGGTAGAATTTCAAGATGGATTCCTGCTGGCCCAACTTTCGGTGGCGGACATGCGCCTTCCCATTCAGTATGCGCTGACCTACCCCGAAAGGCTGCCCAACACGGCCGAGTGGGCGGGGCTGGACCTGGCCGCGCTCGGTTGCCTGCACTTCGAAGCGCCGGATGGCGGGCGATTCCCGTGCTTGAACCTGGCCCGGGCGGCTTTGGCCGAGGGCGGAGTCTTTCCCTGCGCCCTGAACGCCGCCGACGAAGTGGCGGTCGAAGCGTTTCTGGGCGGAAAGCTGCGCTTCTCGGACGTTCCGCGCGTCATCGAAAAGGTGATGATTCGGACGCCGAAAGTCGAGCCGCGCGCCCTGCGAGACGTTCTGGAATGTGACCGCGAAGCGCGGCGCCGGGCCGCGGAGGCTGTCGCCGCGGTTTGAGGAGCCGGACCGGACCAAACCATGCTCGAAAATTTCTTTATCAACGTTGTCGTCGTCATCATCGTCCTCGGCGCGATGATTTTCATTCACGAACTGGGGCACTTCCTGGTCGCCAAAGCCTTCGGCGTTCGCGTCCTGATTTTTTCACTGGGCTTCGGGAAGCGCCTGCTGGGGTTCAAACGCGGCGACACGGACTACCGCCTGAGCATTCTGCCCTTCGGCGGCTACGTCAAGATGGCGGGCGACGACCCCTCCGAGGTGCGCGAGCAGGACCCGGGCGACTTCCTGGGTAAGCCGCGCTGGCAGCGCTTTCTGGTTGTCATCGCGGGCCCGGCGATGAACCTGTCGATGGCGGTCGTGCTGCTCGCCGGACTCTACCGCTTCCATTACCAGCGCCAGGCGTATCACGAACAGCCGGCGCGCATCGGTTACGTTGAAGCGGGTTCCCCCGCCGACGAGCGCGGCCTTCACCCGGGCGATTTGATTTTGCGGGCCGGGAACATCGTCCGACCCAAATGGGAAGACGTGGACCTGCTTGTCCTGACCACAGTGGACGAGCCGATTCCGATCGAAGTGGAGCGGAACGGCGAGACGCTGAGCCTTTCGATTACGCCGCGCGCGAGCGGGCCGAACCGCATCGGCGACGCGGGATGGTATCCCTACGTCCCCGGAGTCGTGGAGCAGGTCGAGCCGGGGCTGCCGGCCGCCGCCGCCGGCGTTCAGCCGGGCGACGAGATTATCGGGCTCGACGGCGAACGGATCTATTTCTGGCTCTACATCGCCCGGGCCTTGCAGGAGAGCGGCGGGAAGCCGGTGGACGTCCTGGTGCGCCGCGGCGACAAGG
Organism: uncultured Acidobacteriota bacterium; assembly: GCA_964556705.1. Classification (GTDB taxonomy): domain Bacteria; phylum Acidobacteriota; class Terriglobia; order UBA7540; family UBA7540; genus CAZKXX01. The sequence continues at coordinate 4,398 of CAZKXX010000043.1, read as the reverse complement.
AAATGACGTTTCCGATGACGCCCGTGCTGAGCGAAGTGCGCGGCGAGAAAATCTGGCGGATCGGTGTGGCTTTCCAGAGCCCGATCGTCGTCCGCCAGCTTCCCTGGGGCGAAGCGTGGTCGGCCGCGGTGCGCGACAACATTCGGAATACGCTGGCCACCTTCGACGTGCTGGGCAAAATCCTGACCGGGCGGATGTCCACGCGCTCGCTCGCCGGGCCCATCGGCATCGCGCAGATTTCCGGCCAGGCGTATCGTGCCGGCATTCCGGAGCTGCTGATGATCGTCGCCTTCATCAGCCTCCAGCTCGGCATCTTCAATCTGCTGCCCATTCCGGTGCTCGACGGCGGCGTGATTCTGCTGCTGCTGGTTGAAAGCGTGCTCCGCCGCGACCTGAGCCTTCAGGTGAAGGAGCGTTTCGCGCAATTGGGAATCGTCTTTCTGCTCCTGCTCGCGGTGTTTGTGGTGTACAACGATTTGATGAAGACATTCTCTCCTTCGTGAGGGAGTGATCCGCGGGCGGAAGATGGAAGGACAAACTGGAAACTAGCGTCGCGTTACGGAGACTCGTGGCACTGCAGAGTCGGCTGTGTCATGCTGAGCGCAGCGAAGCATCTCTGACGGTTCGAAGCGATGAGGAACAAGCAGATTCTTCGCTTCGCTCAGAATGACAGCCATCGCAGGGTTCGCCTATTTCGATAGCGCGACGTTGGCCGAGAGTCCAAGGGGAATTTCGGACTCTCGACCGAATTTCAAGTTTCCAACTTCCAGTTTCGGATTGGGGTGAAAGTGTGAATTTCAGCGACACAGAGCACTTCCCCCCGCGCCGCAAGACGCGGCCGGTGAAAGTCGGACGGCTGACGATCGGCGGCGACGCGCCTATCGTCGTGCAGTCCATGACCAAGACGGACACGCGCGACGTGGCGCGCACCGTCGAGCAGATCCAGCAGATGGAGGCGGCGGGCTGCGAGCTCGTCCGCCTGGCGGTGCCCGACCTGGAAGCCGCCAAAGCCCTCGCCGAAATCCGGAAGCGTTGCCCCGATTCCATTCTCGTTTCCGACATCCACTTCCAGTACAAGTTCGCGCTGATGGCGCTCGACGCGGGCATCGACAAGCTGCGCATCAATCCGGGCAACATCGGCGACGCGGAGAAAGTGCGCATCGTCGTGCGCCGCGCGCAGGAACAGCGCGTGCCCATCCGCATCGGCGTCAACGCCGGCTCGCTCGAGCGGCGCCTGCTCGAAAAATACGGCTTTCCCACGCCCCAGGCGATGGTCGAAAGCGCGATGTATCACATCCGGATTCTCGAAGACCTGGGATTCGGGGACACCATCATCTCGCTCAAGTCTTCGAACGTGAAGCTCACCGTCGCCGCTTATCGGCTGCTCTCGAAGCAGGTGGACTATCCGCTTCACCTCGGCATCACGGAAGCCGGCTCGCAGTTCGCCGGCACAGTGAAGTCCTGCGTGGGGATGGGAATGTTGCTCGCCGAAGGCCTCGGCGACACGATCCGCGTTTCGCTCGCGACCGACCCGGTGGAAGAAGTTCGCGTCGCTTACGAAATGCTCAAGGCGCTCGAACTGCGCAGCCGCGGGCCGGTGGTGATCGCCTGCCCGACGTGCGGCCGCCTGGAAGTGGACCTGTTCAAGATCGTGAAGGAAATCGAGGACGCCACCGCGCACATCAAGATGCCGCTTTCCCTCGCCGTGATGGGCTGCGCCGTGAACGGCCCGGGCGAGGCGCGCGAGGCCGATCTCGGCGTCGCCGCCGGGCGCGGCAACGGCATGATCTACCGCGAAGGCAAAGCCATCCGGCGCGTCAGCGAACAGGACATCGTTCCGGTGCTGCTGGAAGAAATCGAACGGTTCGTGCGCGACAAGGAAACGGGCACGAACACGGCGCCTCCGGAAATTCCCGCCGAGTCCGCGCCCGCCAGCGACCTGCCGATTCTGAAATAACCCTCCCCAAGCGTGTTCCGGCCATCTCTCTGGACCGGTCAGCGCCTACTGTTTCACGCGTGGCGCGCATCGCGAGCGCGTACCCGCGAGAGCAGGCGGAAGAATGTCCGCGCGTTCGAAGCGTCGCGGAGGATTTGAGCCTTCAGCGCCTCGGGGCTCGGGAACTTGATTTCGTCCCGCAAGCGGTGGAGGAATTCCACTTCCATTTCCTCGGCGCCCTCGGCTCCGCCGGAATCGAGCAGGAACGACTCGACGGTGAGCCGGTGCTCGCCGAACGTCGGCTTGTGGCCGACGTTCGTCACCGATTCGCGCCACTCGCCCCGGACGCGCGTCCGCGTCACATAGACGCCGCGCATCGGGACCTGTTCTTCGACCGGAGCGAGGTTGAGCGTCGGAACCGTCTTCGTCTTTCCCACGCCGAGGCCGGAGACGATCGGGCCGGCGAGCGCATAGGGACGGCCGAGAAGGCGTCCGGCCAGCGCGACGCGGCCGTCCACCAGAAGCTCGCGGACGCGGCTGCTCGAGACCGTCTGGCCGCGCACGCGCAGCAGCGGAACGATGTCCACGCGAAAACCGAGCTCGCGGCCGAGCTCGGCGAGCACGCGGACGTCGCCCGCCTGGCGATGGCCGAAACGGAAGTTCGGACCGACGTGAACGGAAACGGCGCCGAGACGTCCGACCAGGATGTGGCGCGCAAATTCGGCGGGCGTCAGGCGCGCCAGGTCCGCGGTGAAGGGAAGTACCACAAGCAGATCGAGACCGAGCGGCTCGATGAGCGCGATTTTGCGGTCGAGCGTGGTGAGCAGTGTCGGACTGCGGTCCGGAGAAACGATGCGCGTCGGGTGGGGGTCGAAAGTAATGGCGACGGCGCGCGCGCTTTCCTGCCGCGCCGTTCCCACGACCTTGCGCAACAGGCGCTGGTGCGCGAGGTGCACGCCGTCGAAGTTGCCGATGGTCAGCGCGGAAGCGTCGGGCGCGCCCGTGGGGAGGTGATCCAGATCGCGGACAACTTCCATAGTCTCAGACTTCGATCGCTTGGGGTACGACGTCACGATCCTTCGACTTCAAGACGCAGCCCGTCATGCGCCAGCCGCACGTGCTCTGGCAGGCGCGCGTTGGTTTCCGCGTGCGCCATTTCGTGCGCGATGTGCGTGAAAAAGGCGCGGCGCGGCTTCAGGCGCTCGACCAGCGCCAGCGACTGCTCGAGGTTGGAATGGGTCGGATGCGGCTTGGGCCGCAGCGCGTCGAGCACCAGCACGTCCAGCCCTTCCAGCACCGCCAGCGATTCCTCCGGAATCGAGCTGAAGTCGGTGACGTAGGCGGCCTTCCCAAAGCGAAAGCCGAGCACGGGCAAATCTCCGTGCAGGACGGTGACGGGAACGAACGTGACGCCCCACAGGTCGAAGGGGCCGTCAATCAGGTGCGGGTCGAGCTTGCCGATGCCGCCGAATTTGTAGTCCTGGTCGAAGATGTAGGCGAACATCCGGCGCAGTGTGGCCAGACAGCGCTCGTCGGCGTAAATCGCCAGCGGCACCTGCGTGCGAAAATAGAAGACGCGGGTGTCGTCGAGGCCGAGCACGTGGTCGGCGTGCGCGTGCGTGAAGAGCACGGCGTCGAGCCGCGAGAGCTTTTCGCGCAGCGCCTGCTGGCGGAAGTCGGGCGTGGTGTCAATCAGCACGCAGCGGCCCGCGTATTCGAGCAGGATGGAAGGGCGCGTGCGTTTGTCGTGCGGGTCGGTGGAGGTGCAGACGCGGCAGCCGCAGCCGAGTGTCGGCACACCCGTGGAGGTTCCTGTGCCGAGAAAGGTGATTCTCATTTCCCCCTGCGGGCCGCGTGCCGTTCGATTTCGACGTAACTCATCTGGAGTTCGTAAAGGACCTGATCGAGAAAGCGCGATTCGTTCGCCGTCAGATTGCCGCGCGTCTTGTGTTTCAGAACTTCGATGAGATCGATCGTGCGTCGCGCGTTGGGGAGATCGGGAGGAATGCGGTCGCCGCCGGGACCTTCGAGCAATCCCAACTGGAACAGCGCCGTCGTCGAAAGGTACGAGACGAGCGTTTCAAACGCCCCCTCGGGAAGCTCCGCCACTTCCTCCTCCGCCGCCGGCTGGGCGGCGCGAGCGGAGGCGGCCTGCGGCGCGGGGCTGGCGGGCGCAGCCTGCTTTTCGTCTTTTTCGTCGTTGACTTCTTCGGCGGGGACCTCGCGGCGCGTGCCGTCGGGGCTGAAGACGCGCCGGTCCACCACTCGAAAGCCCTGGTCCTCGGGACGGTCGTCGGCCATAGCGCATTTCCTCCCTCGGGACGCCGCTCGCGATGGAGCGGACGGCCCGCCGAATCTGAATTCTTCAGTTTAGCAACAAGCGACGCGGCCAACAAGGCCGGTGGCGGGCTGTCTGTAAGATTTTCTGTTGAAATTTGGGGGAAGAAGAAAGAGGGTGTCTC
>CAZKXX010000042.1:0-29556 GCA_964556705.1 uncultured Acidobacteriota bacterium | reverse complement strand
CTCGTAGTTGACGACGTAATAGGGGATGCCGAGGAAGTCGGCGACGGTGCGCGCGTCGTACACGTCATCGAGCGAGCAGCAGCGGCCCGAAGCGCGGCCGGACTCGCCCTGCAAAGTGTCCGGTCCCAGCAGGCTCGGCAGGCGCCGCTGGTTCCAGAGCTGCATCGTCAGGCCGACGACGCGCGAAGGGGCGGCGTCTTCGGGCCGGCGGGACGCCGGCGCTATACGATGATCAGAGTTGTTTTCCACCAGGAGCGCCGCGGCCGTGGAACTGTCCACGCCGCCGCTCATGGCGATTGCAATGGTCATCATAAGAATCGAGATCCCGCAGAAAGCCGTCAGCCCTCAGCTCAACGTCCGAACCCGCCGAGGTGGAAGCTGAAAGCTAACCGCGGAGAGCTGCCGGCTTTTCGCTTCACGTCGCGATGGCCGCTTTCTTGTAATGCGGCGAGACGGCGCGCAGCCGTTCGGCGACGGCGGGAATCGCCTCCAGCGCGTAGTCCACGTCGTCAGCGGTATTGAATCGGCCGAGGCTGAAGCGGATGCTCGAGCGCGCCTGGTCGTGCGAGAGGCCGATGGCCGAAAGCACATGCGACGGCTCGACCGAGCCCGAAGCGCACGCCGCGCCCGTCGAAACGGCCACGCCGCGCAGGTCCATGGCGATGACGAAGCCTTCACCTTCGATGTAATCGAAGCGAATGTTGGTGGTGGTCGGCAGGCGGCGCGCCGCGTCGCCGTTCAGCGCGGCGAGCGGAACGCGTTCGAGGATGCCGGCCTCCAGCCGGTCGCGGAGCGCCGCGACACGCGTCGCTTCTTCGTCCAAATGCGCGAGCGCCAGCTCCGCCGCCTTGCCGAGCCCGACAATACCCGGAACAATTTCCGTGCCCGGCCGCCGGTCGCGCTCGTGGTGGCCGCCGTGCATGAAGGCGCGCAGGATCGTCCCCCTGCGCACGTAAAGCGCGCCCACGCCCTTCGGCCCGTGCAGCTTGTGCGCCGAAAGCGAAAGCAAGTCCACGCCCAGTTTCTCGACATCCACCGGAATCTTGCCCACGGACTGCACGGCGTCCGTGTGGAACCAGACGTCGCGTTCGCGGGCCATCCGGCCGATTTCCTCGATCGGCTGGACCGTCCCCAGCTCGTTGTTCGCGTGCATCACGGAGATGAGCACGGTCTCAGGCCGCACGGCGCGGGCGATGTCGTCCGGGTCCACGACGCCGCTCGCGCCCACGCGCACGAAGGTGACGCGCACGCCGCGCTTTTCGAGCGCCTTCGCGGTGTTGAGCACGGCGTGGTGCTCGATGGCGGTGGTGACGACGTGCTTCTCCTCGGCGCGCGCCGCCTCAACGATGCCGATGAGGGCGGCGTTGTCGGCTTCCGTGCCTCCGCTCGTGAAGACAATTTCGCCCGGCCGGGCGTTCAGAAGTTTCGCCACCTGCTCGCGCGCCTTTTCAATCGCGGCCTTGGCGCGCTGCCCGTACCAGTGAATCGAGCTGGCGTTGCCGTAGTCTTCGAGCTGGTAGGGCTTCATCGCCTCGTACACTTCGGGCGCGAGCGGCGTGGTGGCGTTGTTGTCGAGATAGACTCGGCGCATGGTTGTCGAATGGGGGACTGGAAACTCAGGACGGCGGTGAAAGTTCGGCGGCGACAGCCCCTCGATTCAGACTAGCCGAGCGGGGCGGGGAAGTCAATCGAACCTCAAGACGCTTCGTGCGACAGGGCGGAAAAAGCCGCGCGTCAGAAGACAGACCCGCGCTACGAGGCGGCGCGGGCGAGGATTTTGACGATTCCCGCTGTGAACATTTCCGGCTGGGGCAGGAGGCTGACGACCAGGTGGCCCTCGCCGGGAAAATCGTAGAAATGGCCGGGGTGGACGTGGACGCCGTCCGAACGCAGGAGCTCGACCGCCCAATCCTCGTCGCTGCGCGTCGCCGGGACGCGCAGAATCGCGTACCAGCCGCCTTCGGTCACCAGACGTGAGACGGGCGAGCCGGAGGCGATGAGATGATCGAGCCGACGGAGGTTGGAGCGCACGCGCTCCAGCACCTGCGGCTGGAGGCTGCGGCGCATGTCGAGCAGACGCGGCAGAGCGTGCGCGAGCGGCGCGCTGACAGAAAGAAACGTGTCGGCGATGATTTCCAGCCGCGCCAGCGCCTCGCCCAAGAGTTGGCGCGGGCCGCTCGCCACAATCCACGCGAGCTTCATCTGCGGCAATGCGGAAATTTTCGAAAGCCCGCTGAGGGTGAAGGTGAGCGCGTCATCGGCCGCGGCATGCGTCGCGACGCGCTCGACGCCGGGCTCGAAAGCGTAATCGGCAAACACTTCGTCGGCGATGAGCGCGAGCGAATGTCGCCGGCAAAGCCGGGCGAGCGCCTCGCGCTCGGCGCGGCGGACGAACGAGCCCGTGGGATTGTTCGGATGGACCACCAGGACCGCGCGGCTACTCGAAGCGATTCGCCGTTCGAGCTCGCCGAGATCCATCCGCCAGCCGGGGTCGTAAACCAGCGGATAGCGGCCGAGCTCGAGGTCGTTCAGCCGCGCGAGGAAGTCGAAGAGCGGATAGCTGGGCGAGGGAACAAGGACCGCATCGCCGGCATTCGCGATCAGGCGGAAGACGAACGCATAGGCCTCGCTGGTGCTGGTGGTGAGGAAAATCTGTTCGGGAGCGACGCGCGCGCCCTTTTCCGCGTAATACGCCGCGATGGCTTGGCGGGCTTCGAGCAGGCCGCGCGGGTCCGGCTCGTAGCGCAGGGCCGCGGGTGCGGCGAGCGCGGCGAGAATTCCGGCGGAGTCGTAATCGAACCCGCAGCGCGTGGGATTCGATTCCGTGAGGTCGAGCACCGGCAGGCCCGCGGCACGGCGGCGATCGAGTTCCTGCGCGAGGCGGTTGGGCGTTCTCGGCCAGTCGGTGCGCGAGGTGAACATGGGTAGGGAAGGATGCACCGAGGGAGCGGCGCGGCGCAAGCGCGCGTATGCCCGAGGTGCTGAGTCAACAGCCGAGGTCCTTCGCCCCGATCAAAAGCATCGGGGCTCAGGATGACAGCTTTCAGAATTACCGAGGGAGCGGCGCGGCGCAAGCGCGCGTATGCCCGATGTGCTGAGTCAACAGCCCAGGTCCCTCGCCCCGATCAAAAGCATCGGGGCTCAGGATGACAGCTTTCAGGATTACCGCGGAAGTTTTATCCGCGACCTGTTAAGGGGCCAGTGGCTGGAGCGCTTCAGAGGAAACGTACGCTTCGACGCCGTTTTCGGTGCGCACGCGAGCGTAGCTTCCCGCCGATTCGAGCACGCGGACGCGAGTTCCCGCAGCGAACTTGCCATCGGGCGGGCGGCCCTGCTGCGGTCCGGCCAGGTAATACTCGGTCTCGCGTTCGATGACGTGAGTGAGGCGGCCGGCGGCGCCCGCGACGCGCCAGCTTTCCGGCAGCTCGACGACGAGCGCGACGAGCGGAATCGGCGTGTTGCGTTCGTGCACGAGGACGAGACTCTCCCCTTCTTCAAACCAACCGAGACCTTCCCAGTTGATGCGCAGATACTGCGGCGGCACGAGCACGTTGAGGTCAAGGGGCTCGCCGACCGGTTTCCCCTCGGCCGTAAAGCGCTGAAGCCAGTGATAGTGGAATTCCATTCGCGGGGTGAGGCTCTGAGAACTGAGCAGGACGATGAAGCCTTCACCGTCCTGCGACCCGGACGGCAACGCCCAGACAAGGTCGGCGGCGCGGAATCGCTGCGCGCGGGGCTCGCGGCCGCGCGGGCGGGGAACTTCCAGCTCGAAGAAGCGCAGCGCGCCATGCGTGTAGATGCGCCCCGGGCTTTCGCCGGGCTTCAAGTCGTGAACGAGGATGCGAGGCCGGTACGCGCGTCCTCCGACGCGCTGGTGCAGGGCCGGCGGAAGCTGGTTCAGGTCGGGATATCCGCCTTCCCACAGGACGGCGACGCGCGAGCTTCCGTTTTCCAGCCGGCGCACGGCCACGCCTTCCAAACCGCGGCGGCCGATTTCGCCGAGCGTGCCTTCGTATTCGGCGACCACGCCTTCTGCGCTGATGAGCGAGCGCAGCCGCTCCGAAAGGACCACGATGCGCCCGTCGGCCAGGCGTTCGAGCGATTCGAGGTCGATGGCGAGATCCCCGCGGGGGAGCGAAACGCGTTCGACGGGCAGAGTTTCGAGATAAATCATCGGCCCGCGCGCGCCGCCGAGGTGATAACGAAAGTAGATTCCCGGTTCTTCGTCGTCCACGACCAGCAGGCAGTCGCCGTCGCGAAGGACGCCGGAGTGATCGGCAAGAGGCGGACGCTGGGCCCAGAGGGAAACAATGAGCGCGCACAGACCGAGGAGGCCTGGCAGCGGGCGGAGAAGTCGAAGATTCATAAGGTGCCCGAACGGGCAGCGCGGAACGCGCCTCCGGGGCCTTTCACGCCGCCTCCCGGACCTGTTCCTCGGCGCGGCCCTTGCGCGCGAATTCGCGGCCCGCGTAAAGGCTGAACAGGATCATTAAAACCGCCACCACAATCGTGACCAGACTCATCAGGTTGATTTCGATTTGCAGCGCCAGCAGGCCCATGAGCAGGAAGATGCTCAGCCCTTTCGCCAGGCGCTGCACAAACATATTGGTGAAGGCGCGCGCCTTGTATTTTTCGTCCGGCGTCGTCACGACGTAGAGCGATTCGCGCGCCGTCTGCTGGATGGAATAGTTCAGCCCGTTATCAGAAATGTGAAGCAGGCTCGCCGCCGCGAGTGTGGGCGCGACAAGAAACGCTCCCGAGCTTCCGAGAATGGCGAGGGGGAGAACCAGCAGGGCGACCGTCAGGCCGAGCCGGCGCATGATGAGACTGACGAGCAGGAATTGCACGCCGACGGCGAGCGCGTTGGCGTAGAAACCGATGTCGGCGAAGAACGCCTGCGTGGCGACGGCGCCCTCGAAAGATTCAGCGAGATGGCTGTATTGGAAATCCATAACCTGCGAGGCCATCTCGTAAAAAGCCATGATGCCCACGATCGCCGCGAGATACGGCGAGCGCAGAACAAGGCGCGCGCCTTCCAGCGCCGCGCTCGTGCCGGACTTTTCCGGCTTCGATGAAACGGGACGCGGCCCGGCGCTCGCGTGAAACGCCGCGCCTCGCGCCAGGAGTGATTCGATGCCGAAGGTGATGGCGACGAGCGCGGCAATCATTCCCGCCGCGAGGACGATGAGCTGTTCGGTTTGCAGAGCGCCGAGAAGGAACTTGGCCAGCGAAATACCCGCCAGTCCTCCCACCACGCCCCCGCCGCCCACGAAGCCGAACAGGCGCTTGGCCTGGTCGGCGCTGGCGAGGTCCGTGGCGTAAGCCCAGAAGCAGGCCACCCAGAGCGTCGAAACGAGGTCGCCGAGCAGATAGAAACCCCAGACGGAAACGGCGCCTTTTCCCGGCAGGGTCTGGAAAAGGATGAGGAAGCTGACGACAAAGAACGCCGACAGGACGTAAATCAGCCGCTGGCGCGAAAGGCGGTTGTAAAGGAAAGTGAACGCGGCAACGGCAAGCGCCGCAACGAGGATGTTCGCCAGCTTGGCGTAGAGCTCCAAGGCTGCGCCGTATTGTTCGATGAAGAGTCCTTTCTTGAGCGGGCGCAGAAGCTGAAAAACCGCGATGACCAGAAAAAAGAAGAGGAAGAGCAGCAGGACGACGCCGAATTCGCGTTTGCGGATGTCGAGGATCTGCCTGAGCGGATTGCTCATCCTTACCTTTCCGCCGGAGCGTGCCCGGGCCGCAGACCCTTCGAGATCCAACCTTGTCCCGGCGATGGTCGCTGCGTATAATTATCACGACTTTCTTATTGAAGGAAGCGCTGGGGCTGAGCTCCTTCGCTAAAGGCTGCGAGCTGGGACGGCCCGGGGAGCCACACACGCATGCCGTTGCGTGAATTGGACCGTCGAAGCATCGCCGCCGCGACACTGCCTCTAATTTTCCTCTTCTCCCCCCTCATTTCGGCGCTGAGCGCGCAGGTCAACTCCCGCGCAGAAGAAATCGAGCAGGCGCGCCGCCGGAAAGCCGAGCATCTGGAGCCCGAGGTCGCCTCGCGCACGGAGCGCGCGCTGCGCTACATGAAAGACCGCAAAGTTCTCGAGCGTATCAGCGCCGGCGTGGCGGGGTTTCGCGTGAAACTCGGAGGGCTCGTCACCGGCGGCGGTTTTGCGCTGGGGCCGGAATATCTGCGCCGGGACCTGGCCGAGGGCGAGATCGTGGTGCGCGCCGCGGCGCAATCCTCCTTCAAGAGTTATCGCCGCTTCGAGGGGCAGCTGACGTTTCCCGGCTTCGCGCGCGACAAACTCTTTTTCGACCTTTACACCGTGCATCACGACTACCCCGGCTTGAATTATTACGGCCCGGGCCCCGATTCACGGCTGACTTCGCGGACGAACTTCCGAATCATTGACAACGCCGTGGACGGCACGTTCGGTTTGCAGCCTATCCCGGAGATGAGGTTCGGCGTTTCGGGCGGCTACCTGCACGTGAAGGTCGGGCCGGGGCGCGACCGCCGGTTCGCCTCGATCGAGCAGGTTTTCACGCCGGGCGAAGCGCCGGGGCTGGACGTCAACCCGAGTTACGTCCGGCTCGGCGCGTTTGCGCAGTTCGATTACCGCGACAACCCCGGGGGGCCGCGCAGCGGCGGAAACTACGTCGCGCAGTTCAGCCGTTTCGCGGAGCGGCCCGGAACGGGACACGAATTCCGGCGGCTGGACCTCGAAGTCGAGCAATACATTCCGATGTTCAACAAGCGGCGAGTGATCGCGCTGCACGGAAAATCCGTGCTGACGTGGCCGGACGGCGGAAACGCCGTGCCGTTCCATCTCCAGCCCGTGCTGGGCGGCTCGAACAGCCTGCGCGGCTTTCGCCCGTTCCGCTTCTATGACAATAACATGATTCTCGTGAATGCTGAGTGGCGCTGGGAAGCGTTCGCGGGCCTGGATATGGCGATCTTCGGCGACGCGGGAAAAGTCTTTCCCCGCCACGCGGAGTGGAATTTTCGCGATATGGAGACGGCTGCCGGCTTCGGGTTCCGGTTCAACGTGCGCAACAACGTGTTCCTGCGGATTGATACGGGCTTCAGTCACGAGGGTGTGATGGTGTGGTTCAAGTTCGAAAACATCTTCGGCGGGATGCCGGTTTATTCGTCAAGCGCCTATGCGTCGGAATCGAGATAAAAGACCGGGCAGGGTGATTCGTCCGGTGACGGGCCGCGCGCTGGCGGGCGCGGCGCTCGGGATCCTGTTCGTTGCGGGGAGCCTGGCGGCGCGGAAGTTCTACGACGACGACCCGCTCTGGGTCGAGCCGGCGCCCGCGCACGTGGAATCGGCCCGCCGACGGCGCGTGAGCGATTACTACGATTTCTTCGCCAACTCGCTTTCGAAACGCGGCGAACAGAACAGCAAGCGGAGCGTCTATCCCGCGCAGGGCGTCAACACGCTCGGCGAAGTCCCCGACAGCGCCTGGTACACGAACCGGCACTATTGGAATCGGATGAGCCTGGAAGAACTTGTCCGGGGGCCGGGCGATGGAAACGCTCCGGACGTGAGCGGCCCGCTGAAGGTGATCCGCGCCAAGACGGAAGGCGTGACGCCGGGCTTTACGATGGAAGACTCGCGCGGGCGCGTCTATCTCGTCAAATTCGACCCGCTGACGAACCCGGAAATTGCGACCTCCGCCGATGTGCTGGTCTCGAAATTTTTCTACGCGCTCGGATACAACGTTCCGGAAAACTACATCTTTCATTTTTCGCGCCATCAGGTGCAGGTGGGCGAAGGGACGACGCTCGAAGACGTGCGGGGACGGCGCCGGCCGATGAGCGAGCGCGACGTGACCGAGCTGCTGCTCCGGGTGCCGCGCACACCGGATGGGCGCATCCGGGCGGTGGCGAGCCGGCTGATCCCCGGCAGAAACATCGGCGAATTCCGCTACCACGGAACGCGCGCCGACGATCCCAACGACGTCGTTCCCCACGAGCATCGCCGCGACCTGCGCGGCCTGAGTGTCTTCTGCGCCTGGCTCGGCCACGACGACTCGCGCGCCATCAACACCGCCGACTTCCTGGTGGAAGAAGACGGCCGCCGATTCATCCGGCATTACCTCATCGACTTCGGCTCCACGCTGGGTAGCGCGAGTGTCGGCCCGAACAGCCCGCGCTCGGGACAATACCTGTACGACACCCGCTCGGCGCTGGCGCAAATCGTGACGCTGGGGCTTTACGTGCCGCGCTGGGCGCGCGCGGACTATCCCAGGATTCCTTCTGTGGGGCGTTTTGAATGGGAACTGTTCGACCCGGAGAGCTGGGTACCCGAATACCGCAACCCGGCGTTCGTCAACCGGCTGCCCGATGACGCCTTCTGGGCGGCGAAGCAGGTGATGGCGTTCACGGACGAGGAAATCCGCGCCATCGTCAGGACCGGCAAGTATTCCGACCCGCGGGCGGAAAACTGGATTGTCGAGTGCCTCATCAAGCGGCGGGACCGGATCGGCCGAGCGTTTTTCTCCCGCGTCCTGCCTCTGGACCGCTTTGAAGTGAAGGATGGGAAGCTCCAGTTCGAAGACCTCGCCGCCAAGCACGGCTTCGTAAGCGGCCGCAACTACACGGTGCAATGGTCGCGCTTTGACAACGCGAGCGAACAGAAGACGGCGCTCGCGGGAGCGTCGTCGTTCACCCTGCCTGCGGAATTTCTCGAAGCACCCTCGGGTTCCTACGCCGTCGCCGAGATTGCGAGTGATGATCCGAAGAAAACGGTCAGCGTTTACGTGCGCAAGCGGGCCGACGGTTTTCAGGTGGTCGGCATCGAGCGCGGCTGGTAAGACCTCGCACCTTCAAATGACCCACAGACTTCTGGCGCGGACCGCCGCGTTCGGCCAGGGCTCGCGAAGGGCCGCGAAGCTGAATCTGCGGCTGGGTTAGTGTTGCCCAGCGCGAAGGCTTTCTGCGAGAAGCGGGTCGCGCACCGGCACGACGGGCGCCTGGCGCAGATAGTAAATAAAAGCGAGCCCGGCCGTCGCCACCGCGGCTACGACCGGGCCGATTTCCCAGGCGCCGAACGGCGGTCGGTGGGCGGCATGCGGCGGAACAATCATCAGGTAGAGATCGAGCCAGCGCCCCACCAGGATGACAACGGCGACGCGCACGAGCGTGGTGGCACTGCGTTTGCTCGCGCGCAGCAGGAGGATGAAGAAGGGGACCACCCAGTTCAGAAAGAGGTTGAGCAAAAAGAGCGGCTGCCACGCGCCGTGCAGACGCCGGACATAATACGCCGTCTCCTCAGGAAAGTTGGCGTACCAGATGAGCATGTACTGGCTGAACCAGATGTAGGCCCAGAAAGTGCTGAAAGCGAAAAGCAGCCGGCCGAGATCGTGCAGATGGTTTTTCGTCAGCACGCCGTGCAGCGGGCCGAGCCGTTCGAGCCAGACGGCCAGCACGATGATCGTGGCCAGCCCGCCGAGAAACATTCCCGCGAAGTTGTACACGCCGAAGATGGTGCTGTGCCAGTGTGGCTCGAGAGACTTGATCCAGTCGAACGCCGCCAGCCAGAACGTCAGCGCGAAAATGACGATGAAGATGGCCGAAAACTTCTCGTTGCGCAGCGTGTGGGCCAGCGCGCCGTCTTCGTCCTGGCGTCGCGAGGCGCGGACGATGGCGAGCGCTAAAGCGGTCCAGACGGCCAGATAGAACGCGGCGCGCGCCAGGAAAAATGGACGGCTCAGCCAGAGCGCTTTGAATCCGCCGAGCGTCTCGTGCCCGTCGCCCGAAGCGGCCGCCCAGGGATAGAGCGAAGGTCTCGCGATCAACACCAACAGCAGTGTTCCGCCAGCCACGGGGAGCAACAGGGCCAGCGTCTCCGGGACCCGCCGCAGCGCCACACTCCAAGACGCGCCGGTCACATATTGAAGCGCCACGAAGAACGCGCCGGCCAGCGCTGTGCTGACCAGGAGATAAGCGGCCAGCAGCAGGCTCGGCCAGATGCGCTCCGGGGCGAACAGCGCGCCCGCCAGAATCGTCAGCGCGCCGAAAACGGCCAGACCGCGAAGCAGTCGGACAGTACGCTCGGGGACGCGCAGGCGAGTCAGTTCGAGGTTCATGGCTAGCCTCCGCCGGATTTGGCGCCCGCCTGTTGATTCGCCCAGCGAATGAAGAGGATCACCTTCCAACGGTCCTCGCGCGAAAGTAGCGTGGCGTGGCTGGGCATGTTGTCGCGGCCGTAGGTGACGATGTGAAACGCTTCGCCGTCATTGCGCAACGGAGGATGGGCGGGCGGCGGCGGATAACCGCGCCTGGCCACCGGACCATCGCCGGCGCGGTTCGCGCCGTGGCAGGCCTGGCAGAAATTGGCGTACACGAACGCGCCGCGCTCGAGAGCGGCCTTGTCGTCCAGCGCGTACGGGTTTTCAAGTTCTTCTCCCGCGCGTTTTGCGTCTTCCGGCGTCGCCTGGTAGGGGAGCGGCAAGAGGCCGCGCCGGATGGTCCCGGCCGGCGGCGGCTGAAGCGTTTTGCCGTCCGCGAACACGGGGCTGGGGGCGAAACTCTCGGCGGCGACGGAGCGCACCATCTCCGGAAGGAATTCGAGGTGCGGGCGGTCACGCTCGACGCGCACCGCCCAGTTCAACGCGATGAGAGCGAGGAAAAGGATCAGCAGGAC
Organism: uncultured Acidobacteriota bacterium; assembly: GCA_964556705.1. Lineage (GTDB taxonomy): Bacteria > Acidobacteriota > Terriglobia > UBA7540 > UBA7540 > CAZKXX01. The sequence continues at coordinate 18,907 of CAZKXX010000042.1, read as the reverse complement.
CGTGTTGACGGGCCGAACCGGCATCACGCCTCCTCGATCCGCTCGACGACGCGGAGAGCGTTGAATTTTTCGAGCAGGCGACGTACGCGCGCGACGTCGAAAGCCGCGTCTGTCTGTTCGAGCACCAGAACGAACTGGTCATCCGTCACGCGAGCTTCGGGCATCTTCGGCTTGCGGCCGGGCAGCAGGCGCGCGACCGCGAGAAAGGCCACGACGGTGCTCACGCCTGCCGCCAGCACCATCACTTCGAACGTGATGGGGACAAACGCCGGAAGCGAGTTCCAGGGTTTGCCGCCGACGTTGACCGGCCAGTTCACCGAAGTCGTCCAGAACTCGAACCAGACCTTCAGGGCCGCGCCCGCCAGCCCCAGCGCGAAGCAGACCCAGGGCAGGCGAGACGGCGCCAGGCCCATCGCTTCGTCGAGCCCGTGCACGGCGTAGGGCGTGTGCGCGTCCACGAGCGTGTATCCCAACGCCCGTGAGGCGCGCGTGGCGCTGAGGATGTCCTCTTCGCGCTCGAAGACTCCGAGTAACAGGCGGCGACTCAAGTCCGTACTCCTCCCAACATAACTTCCGCTCGCGGGCCACGCGCCTCGTCCGGCGCGGGCGCCGGCGCGCCGGCGGCGAGCTCGGGCAAGTGCCGCAGCGTGGCTTTGACTTCCGCGATGGCGATGACCGGCACAAATCGAATGAAGAGCAAGAAGAGCGTGAAGAACAGGCCGAAACTGCCGGTCAGCGTCAGGATTTCGATCAGCGTCGGCGTGTAGCCCGCCCAGCTCGAAGGCAGGTAGTCGCGATGGATGGACGTCACGATGATGACGAACCGCTCGAACCACATCCCGACGTTAATGAGAATGGAAATCGCGAACGCCGCCCCCAGGTTCGTCCGCACGCGGCGGAACCAAAGCAATTGAGGCACCAGAACGTTGCACGCGACCATCGTCCAGAATCCCGCGGCGAAGGGCCCGCGCATCCGGTTCAGGAAAACGAATTCTTCGTAGGGATTGCCGGAGTAAAACGCCGTGAAGAATTCCGTCAGGTAGGCGACGGCGACCATGCCGCCCGTGGCGAGCACCAGCTTCGCCATGACGTCCACGTGACGGATGGTGATGTAGTCTTCCAGGCGCATCGTCTTGCGCGCGGCAATCATCAGCGTCAGCACCATCGCCATGCCGGAGAAGATGGCGCCGGCGACGAAGTAGGGCGGAAAAATCGTCGCGTGCCAGCCCGGAATCACGGCGGTGGCGAAATCCCAGCTCACAATCGTGTGCACGGAGATGACGAGCGGCGTGGCCAGTCCGGCGAGAAGCAGATAGACCGTCTCGTGCCGCTGCCAGGTGCGCGCGGAGCCGTTCCAGCCGAGGCTGAACAGTCCCGTGAGCGTTTTCTTGAGACCCGGCTTGGCGCGGTCGCGGACCGTAGCGAGGTCGGGAAGCATGCCGAGATACCAGAAGAGCAGGGAGATCGTGAAGTACGTCCCGATGGCAAAGGCGTCCCAGGCGAGCGGCGAGCGGAAGTTGATCCAGAGCGGGCCGCGGAAGTTCGGATAGGGGAAGACCCAGTAAGCGAGCCACGGGCGTCCCATGTGAATGAGCGGGAAAATCCCCGCGCACATGACGGCGAAAATGGTCATTGCCTCCGCCGAACGGTTGACGGAAGTCCGCCAGCGCTGGCGGAAGAGAAACAGGATCGCGGAGATCAGCGTTCCGGCGTGCCCGATGCCGATCCAGAAAACGAAGTTCGTGATGTCGAACGCCCAGCCGACGGTGCGGTTGAGTCCCCAGGTGCCGATGCCCGTCTGCACCTGGTAAGCCACCGCGGCGAGGCCGGCGAGCAGAAAGCTCAGCGCGAGCAAGAAGCCCGCCCACCAGAGGCTGCTCGGCTTGCGGTCGAGCACCGCGCAGACGTCCTTCGTCACCTGCGCGGGCGTCTTGTGACCGGCGAGCGTCGGCTCTCGCAAGGCAACGGGGATCTCAGCCATGCTGCGTTTCCTCACCATCTTCCGGACGATTGCGAACGACCTTCAAATAGTGGACGGCCGGCCGGAAGTTGAACTCTTCGAGCACGCGATAACTTCGGCCGCTGGCGGCCTGCTTCGCGATGCGGCTCTCGGGATCGTTCAAATCACCGAAAACGATGGCGCCCGCCGGGCACGACTGCTCGCAGGCCGTGCGGACCGCGCCGTCGGCGAGCCTCGCGCCCGTGCTCCGCGCTTCGATCTTCGCTTCCTGGATGCGCTGCACGCAGAACGTGCACTTTTCCATTACGCCGCGCGAGCGCACGGTGACGTCGGGGTTGAGCACCAGGTTCTGGAGCCGGTCCTCGCGCGGGTAATCGAACCAGTTGAATCGCCGCGTCTTGTACGGACAGTTGTTCGCGCAGTAGCGCGTGCCAACGCAGCGGTTGTAGATCTGCTGGTTCAGGCCTTCCTCGCTGTGGACCGTGGCCAGCACCGGGCAGACCGTTTCGCACGGCGCCGTGTCGCAGTGCTGGCACATCATCGGCTGGAAGGCGACGTCCACGCTCCCGCCGCGCTCGGCGTAATAGCGGTCCACACGCAGCCAGTGCATCTCGCGCTGCCGCCGCACTTCGTCCTTGCCGACGACGGGGATGTTGTTTTCGGCCTGGCAGGCGACGACGCAGGCCGAGCACCCCGTGCAGGCCGAAAGGTCAATCGCCATCGCCCAGCGGTGGCCGGCGTAAGGATGGTCGTCCGGCCAGAGATCGGGATGCGTCTCGCGCGCGCCTTTTGCGCGGTCTTTGCCGCTTTCAGCGGCGAGGGCGGCAAAAGTTGTCTCCTGAACGATTGGTCGCGGCGCGGTGTGGCGCGGCGCGACGTTGGGCGGCGCGGTGAGCGAATGGTGTTCCTGCGTTGAGGCAGGCGGATGCCTCGCGCCGGTCTTGACAACGCGCACACCGGAGCGCTCGTAGCGAAGCGTGCCCTCTGAGAGAGTCGCCAGCGGCGCGGCGTTCTGCCCCACGCGGCCGTCGGGGCCGACGCTCGGACGACCCTGGAGCCAGCGCGGGCCGACGTGGGCGAAGCGCTCCGTCCCCGCGCGTCCGTAGCCGAGCGCGACCGCGACGGTTGAATCGTCCTGTCCGGGCTGGATGAGCGCCGGAAGTTCGAGCGAGCGATTTCCAGCTTCGATTCGGACGACGTCGCCGTCCTCAAGGCCGAGCTTTCCGGCCGCGGCAGGCGAGAGACACGCGTAGTTGTCCCAGGTGACTTTGCTGATGGGGTCAGGAAGCTCGTGCAGCCAGGCGTTGTGCGCGTGGCGGCCGTCGAGCATGGAGACTTTGGGATAGAGGACCAGCGCGAAGGTCTCCGTGCTAACAGACGTGGACGCCGGGATAGGACGCACGGCGACGAGATTGAATGGTCGGACCGACGCTCGCGCCGGCTCGACTTCCGCGAAACCGTCGTGCACGGCGCGGTCCCAGAAAGTCTGGAAGGAAGTTTCCCGCTTCTGACGCGGGAAGATTTCGCGTTGCCAGGTCTCACGCACCAGCTCGTAGGCGCTCTTCGGCGCGCCGCTCCAGCCGGCCAGGCTTTCGAGCGCCGAACGCGTGCTGCCGAGCGGATTGACCGCCGGCTGGAAAAGGCTGACCGTGCCCGAGATCGGCTCGGCGTCTCCCCAGCCTTCCAGAGGATGATGGTCTGGCGCGACGACGTGCGCGAACGCCGCCGTCTCATCCTGCCGCTCGGCGAAACTCACCACGATCGGGACGTTCTGAAGCGCGCGCGCGAACGCTTCGCCTTCCGGCAGGTTGTAAACCGGATTCGCGCCGTGAATGAACAGCGCGGCGACTTTGCCTTCCTTCACTTCAGCCAGGAGCCTTTGAACCTCGCGGTCGCTGCCCTGCTTTTGATACGCGGGACGCTCGATGTCGAGCGTGTGTCCGTAATTCCCGAGCAAGTGATTCAGGAAATTGCAGACCACTTGAAGGTCAACACCCTGCGCGCCGGAAACGATGAGGCTTCTGCCTCGAGCCGCCCAGAGACGGGCCGCGAGTTCATCGAGGAATTCGGTCGAGACGGGGACTGACGAGCTGCTGCCTGTTTCAAAGTCGACGCCCGCGCGCCGGGCCACACGCGCGGCGAGCGCGTTCAAGACGGCGCCGCGCTGCTGAGGAGCGATGGAGAAACGCCGGTCGGCGTTCGCGCCTGTCAGCGAGAGTCGCGATTCGAACTGAACGTGCTCGGAGAACTGCGCGCCTTCCCCTTCCGCGCGGCGGCCGGAGACGTAAGCGCGGGTAAATTCGACGGGAGAAATCCAGGTGCCGAGGAAGTCGGCGTCGAAACTGACGATCACGTCCGCGCGGTCGAAGTAATAGCGCGGGAGGACGCGCGCGCCGTGCGTCCGCTCGTGCGCGTCGAGGACGGCGGACGCCGAAAGCGCGTCGTAGGAAACGTGCTTTGTCTCGCGGAAGCCACCGAGGAAGCGATCGATCGCGGCGCGGAGAGAAGGGCTCGTCAGCGTGCCGGTGAGGAAGCGCACTGCCCCGCCATTCCGCGCCTGAACCAGACCTTCGCTCACGAAGCGGTCCACTTCCTCCCAGGTAGCGTCACGCCCGTCTAACAGCGGATTCTTCAGGCGATGGGAATCGTAAAGTCCCAGGAGCGAGGCCTGGCCGGCCGCACAGAGCCCGCCGCGCGACACCGGATGCTCGGGATTGCCTTCCAGCTTCACGGGCCGCCCGTCGCGGATTTTGACCAGCAGGCCGCAGCCGGCCGAGCAACCGGCGCAGGTGGACGCGTACCAGGCGGCGCGGCCCGGCGTGATTTCCTCCGGCTGGATGAGGTACGGAATCGCTTTCTCGACGGGGGCGCGCGTGCAGCCGCTGAGCATGGTGCCGGCAAAGACGAACCCCGCCGCCTTCAGAAAATCGCGCCGGCCGAACTGCGCTTCGATTTCACCGGGCGGGTTCGGAAATTCGTCACCCGCGGGCGCGAGCCCGGCCTCGCGTTCCTTCTGATTCTTCCAGTAGCGTTTCAGTTCGCTTGCGGACATCCCGAGTCCTTCACCTCAAAAGTGGCACGCGGCGCAATCGATCGACGCGCTCACGGGCTTGCCGGCGATGCCGGACTGGTTCGCGTCGCGATGGCAGTTGACGCACCAGCCCATCGAGAGGTCGGAGACCTGGCGCACGCGCTCCATGGTTTCCACCGGCCCGTGGCACGTCTGGCAGGAGACGCCGGCCGCGACGTGCGCGCGGTGGTCGAAATAGGCGAAGTCGGGCAGGTTGTGGATGCGCACCCATTCGATCGGCCGCGCCTCGCGTTCGGCCGAGGGTTTCAGGTCTTCTCCGAGGCCGAGAGCGGCATAGAGCTTCGAGATTTGGGGGGAAACAATCTTTTGCGGCGCACGCTGCTCCTTCTTCGCCAGCTCGTCCTCGGCGCGGAGGGCGCCGAGCGGCGCGGTGACGAACCGATGGCAGTTCATGCAGGTGCTTGCAGCCGGAATTCCCGCGTGGCGGCTTTTCTCCGCGCCCGAATGGCAGTAGAGACAGGAAATCTGAAGCTCGCCGGCGTGCAGGCGGTGCGAGAAATCGATGGGCTGCGCCGGCTCGTAACCCTGCTGGTTGCCGGGCAGGCGCAGCGCGCCGATCCTCGGCGCCAGCGCCAGGCCCGCAAAGACGACTGCCACCAACAACACGATGGTTGTGATTCGGCTATTCATTCAGTTCTGTCCGTCGAGCCGGCGCGGCGTGGACCTCAAGCGCTGCGGAGCCGCCGGGCGCTTCGCGCGTATATTTCAGGATCCACGCCATGGAAAGCGAAAACAGAGCCAGGAAGACGAAGACGATGAAGCCGATGGGGTAGCCGCGCTGGCCGAGGTCGTGAACGGCAAAGCCCATCACGGGGGGAATCACAAAACCGCCCAGCGCGCCCAATCCACCCACCCAGCCCGCTGCGCCGCCCACGGCCTGCGGAACTTCCTGCGGCACGAGCTTGAAGACCGCAGCGTTGCAGACGCCCATGCCGAACGCCAGCAGCACGACGCCGGGAATCGCCAATTCGTATTCGGTGGCTGTGGTCATCACCAGGCCACCGGCCATCATGATCAAGAGCGAAAGGATGGCCGTGTTCTCGCCGCCCTCGCGGAGCTGGTCGGAAAGCAGCCCGCCGGCGATCCGGATGGACGACGCGAGCAGGGAATACATCGCGGTCAGCAGACCCGCCGAGAGCGCGCTCATCCCGTAGAAGGATTGCCAGTAGGTCGGCAGCCACGCCGTGAGGGCAATGAAGCCGCCGAACGTGGTGAAGTAAATCCAGACCAGCGCCCAGGTCCGCCAGACATAAGCCGAAATTCGCAGACTCTCCGTGAGGCTGCCGGCGGGGAAAAGGGACTGCCCGAGTTCGCGAGCCTGGCTGCGCGCTTCGCCGTTCGCGACGCCCTGCGCGCGCAACTGGAAGTACCAGGCGTTGCGTCCGAAGAGCGCGTAAAGCACGAAACCCGCGACCAGAAAGACCAGCCAGGCGAAGTAGGAACCCGCCAGACCCAGCGTGACCAGCGCGAGGGGGAGCAGCATCGAAAAGAGTCCGGGAGCGAGGTTTCCGACGCCGGCGAAAACGGCCAGCGCGCGGCCTTGTCGCTTCTGGGGAAACCAGTAGGACACCTGACTGATCCCGACGGAAAACGTCGCGATGCCGCAGCCGCAAAGCAGGCCGAGCAGCAGGAGGAGCGGGTAAAGGCTCGTCGTCAGCCGGTCGGGATACAGGAAATAGATGACGAGACTGAGCCCGACCATGCCGACGACGGAGAGTGAAAGAAGAATGAGAAAAGGTTTGCGTCCGCCCGTCGTATCCACCCAGGCCGAAAACGGGATGCGCAGCAACGAGCCGGAAAGCGCCGGCATGGCCACCAGAAAAGCCACCATGATGGGCCCCAGGTCCATGACTTCCCGGAACCGGGCGGCGGTGGGCCCGTAAAGGGCGACGGCCGCAAAGCCCACGAAGAATCCGACGGTGGCTCCGAAGAGGCCTTGTTGGGGCGTGCCTTTAATCGCGCTCATGGATGCGACTCCTCATTTAACCTTTTCCCCCACGAGCGAACCGGCGCGGCTGTACCACCGCACCACCTGCGGCTTTCGCCAGAGATAGGGATTCGGGACTACGAGGATGTGGACGAGCCGGGTAAACGGGAAAAGGCCGATTAAGAGATAGAAACCGATGATGTGCAGCTTCACGGCAAACGGCATTGCGGCGACGTAGGTGATGTCCGGACTGAACTTCAGAAGCGACCACAGGTACGGCGTGGCCGTGGAAGCGAACCACGACGAGCCCCAGGGATGGAACACGGCGATATAGACTCCGCTCGCCACCTGAACGATGAGCAGCGTGTAGATGAACCAATCAAACAGACTGGTCACGACGCGCACCTTGGGGTCCGCATATCGCCGCACGGCGGCGCTGACGAATCCCACGACCGCCAGAATGCCGAAGATCAACGCCGTAGTTTCCAGGATGTAGAGGCGCAGCGGCTTGCTGTTCCAGAGCAGGATCTGCCGCGGAATCAGGAACGCCACCACGTGTCCCGCCAGCACCGTGAGGACCCCGAAATGCAACGGCACCGAGCCCCAAAAGTGGCTGCGGTTTTCCAGGAACTGCGATGACAAGCTCGAGTAGGTGAACGTCTCCGCGCGGTAGCGGTGGATCGTAAAGATGAAGAAGGTCAGAAACACGGCGTAGGGGAGCACGCCGAGCAGGAACAGGTCGAGGTAGGCTGCAGCATCAGCCATGGCTCACTCCTTCGGGCGCGTGCGCGCCGGCGAGGGTTTTGCGCAACGCCTCGAGCAGACATTCGTAGGGACTTCCCTTGCCGGCGATTCCGGCGAGCATCTTGTCGAGCGCCGGGAGGACGCTTTCGGCGGCAAACGAGCCGGCCTCTTCGGCCTCCAGGCGCGCCAGCAGCGCCAGGACGTGCGTCAGGTGGTCCGGAAGTTCGGAGGACTCCGCAATCTCGTGATGGCGCAGCCGTTCGCGAAGTTTGACCAGAAAAGCGCCGCGGTCGTAGTTGTCGCCGTAAAGGTGCCAGCCGATTTCGAGGACGCAGACGGGGTTCAGGTCGAACGTACCGACAAACAATTCCTCGAGCTGCTCTACACTCTTGCCGCGAATACTTTCTGTGAATTTCCTCAAGGCCTCCCGCGCCCCCATGGGGAAATCCTCGGCGGCCGCGAGGCAACGCTCCGCGGCGCGCGCGTAGCCCTCGCGCGGGTAGTTGAACAGTTCGGCGAACAGGCTGTAAAGTTCGACGCGGTCCATCACAACCCCCTCTCCGGCGCTTCGAGGAATCCGAACCCCGCTCCCTCCCGGTGCTCCATGGGGTCTTGGAGCATCTGCAGCGCCTCCTCGCGGTGCATGGGCGGAATCACAAAGCGCTCCTCGAAGGTGCAGAGCGAGGTCAGCTTGTAGATGGCCTCGGCCTCTTCGGGCGAGCAATCGGCCTCGCGCAGCATCTGCTCGGCGACGGAAAGTTCGAAGTCGCCCACGGTCAGCGCGCGGCGGTACCAGCGCACGGCCTTCTGTTTCCGCAGCGCGTAGCGGACCTTCGCTTCGTGGCCCGCGCCGAACAGGTTGGCCAGGAACTTCATGGGGACGCGGGCCTGGTCAATGTCGTGGAAAAGGTCTTCCGAAGTGTGCGTGATGGTGTCCTCGGTTTTGTTGGCCATGACGGGCGACATCGGAGGAACGTAGAAGAGCATGGGAAGTGTGCGAAATTCGATGTGGGGCGGCAGCGCGATTTTCCAGGCTTTGACGAACTGATAGACGGGCGAGCTCCGCGCCGCGTCGAGCACCGATTCGTGGATGCCGTTGCGCCGCGCTTCGCTCAGGACCTCGGAGTCGGTCGGGTCGAGCACGATCGAACGGTGCGCGTCAATCAGCGCCTCGTCGGGGCTTTTCGCGACCTCTTCGATTCGCTCGGCGTCGTAGAGCAGCACACCGAGATACCGAATCCGGCCGACGCAGGAGTGGAAGCACGCCGGCGCCTGGCCGGTTTCGAGACGCGGGTAGCAGAGGATGCATTTCTCCGACTTGCCGGTAAACCAGTTGTAGAAAGTTTTTTTGTACGGGCAGGCGGCGATGCAGTTCCGCCAGGCGCGGCAGCGTTTCTGGTCGAGCAGCACGATGCCGTCTTCGCCGCGCTTGTAGAGCGCGCCCGAAGGGCACGCCGCCACGCACGAGGGGTTCAGGCAGTGATTGCAGATGCGCGGAAAGTAGAAGAAGACCAGACGTTCGACGGAGGAGAGCTGGAGCCGCTGCTCGGGCGTCAGTCCTTCGAGGTTCGGGTCGTTCGCGGCGTAAACGGGCGAGCCGCCCAGGTCGTCGTCCCAGTTCGGGCCGGCCTCGACATCGATGTGTTTGCCGGTGACCATGGAAATCGGCCGCGCCGTGGGCTGGTCGGCGCCTTCCGGGGCGTTAAACAGGTTCTGATAGTCGTAGGTCCACGGCTCATAGTAATCGTCCATCGTCGGCTGGTCGGGATGATGGAAGATGTTGAAGATGGTCTTGCCCTTGCTCGTCGAGCGGAGGCGCAGCTTGCCGTCGTGAACCTCCCAGCCCCCGTGGTATTTCTCCTGGTCCTCCCAGCGCGTCGGGAAGCCCGTGCCGGGCTTGGTTTCAACGTTATTCCACCACATGTATTCGGCGCCCTTGCGGTCCGTCCAGATGTTCTTGCAGGCGATGCTGCACGTGTGACAGCCGATGCACTTGTCCAGGTGGAAGACCATCGAGATTTGCATTCGGACGTCCATGGGTTTTCCTCTCTGTCGCGGCGACGTCCTCATCGCCACCGACGCCAGTGGGACACTGGCGCTCCAGTTACCATTTCAACTCCGGAAGCTTGCGCACGAGGACGTGCGTGTCGCGGTTGACCCCGGTTGGTCCCCAGTAGTTGAAGTGGTATGTAAACTGACCGTACCCGCCGACCATCAGGTTGGGCTTCAGCCGGACGCGCGTCAGGCTGTTGTGCCCGCCGGCGCGACGGTAACCGCGCAGCGGCGAAACGGGGACCGAATACGTCCGTTCCGGCGAGTGGTACTGGATCGAGATGCCGCGCGGAATCCGCGCGCTGACGGCGGCACGCGTCACCACCACGCCGTGGTCGTTGTGGACCTCGACCCAGTCGTTGTCGCGCACGCCGATCTCCTCGGCGTCCTTGTGATTGATCCAGAACGGCTCGACGCCGCGCGAGAGCGTCGTCATGCGCTGGTTGTCGCCGTAGGTGGAGTGAATGTGCCACTTTCCGTGCGGCGTCAGGAAATTGAGCGTCTTGGTCGGCCCGACCTCTTTCGAAAACTTCAGGTCCGCGTACTGGACGGGCAGCGGCTTGGGCTTGTAGGTCGGCAGGTGCTCGCCGTATTGGAGGTAGCCCGGATGGTCGAGATAGAAGTGCTGCCGCCCGGTGAGCGTCCGCCACGGCACGAGGCATTCGACGTTGTACGTGAACGGCGCATACGCCCGGCCGTGGTCGGTGAGCCCCGACCACATGGGGCTGTTGACGAGCCGCTCGGGTTTGGATTGCAGGCTCTTGTAGCTCATCCGCACGTCGCGGTTCTTTTCCGCGAGATGGGCGAGCGGCAGACCGACCTTCTTCTCCATGTTTTTGTAAGAGCGATAGGCGAGCTCGCCGTTCGTCACCGTGGCGAAGCGAAGAATCAGGTCGCAAACGTGCTCGTCTTCGTAAAGCGAGGGGTAGTCCTTGCCGTTCCAGGCCACGCGGGGATGCTCGAGGAGCGTCGCGTCGTAAACGTCCTCGATGGCGTACTGCGTTCCGTGCGCGCCCAGGCCGTTCTGGCGGACGAGCGGGCCGTAGGAAATGAACTGGTTGTAAACGTTCTTGTAGTCGCGCTCGACGACGCGCAGTCCGGGCATCGTCTTGCCCGGAATCGGCTCGACTTCTCCGCGCTTCCAGTCGGCCAGCGTTGGCTGGGCGATTTCGGCTGGCGTGTCGTGCGCCAGCGGCGAGGCCACCAGGTCCTTGACCGGCTCGCGGAAATGTTTCGCCGCGAGTTCGGAGAATTTTCGCGCCACAGCGCGGAAAATCTGCCAGTCGCTTTTCGATTCCCAGCACGGAGGCACCGCCGCCGAGAGCGGATGAATGAAGCTGTGAAGGTCGGTTGAGTTGAGATCGGCTTTTTCGTACCAGGTCGCGGCGGGCAGGACGATGTCCGAGTAGAGCGCGGAAGTGTCCATGCGGAAGTTGAGGTCCACGACGAGGTCCATCTTTCCCTGCGGCGCGTGCTCGTGCCAGGCGAGCTCGCGGACGGAATCCTGCGCCAGCTCTTCGGCGATGGCGTTCGTGTGGGTGCCGAGATAGTGCTTCAGGAAGTATTCGTGCCCCTTGGCGCTCGACATGAGCGCGTTGCCGCGCCAGATGAACCACACGCGGGGCCAGTTCTCCGGCGCGTCGGGGTCTTCGACCGAAAACTTCAGTTTGCCCTCTTTGAGCTGGCGGACGGTGTGCTCGACCACGGCTTCGGGTGAGGAGGCGCCCGCCGCTTCGGCTTCGCGAACGACCTCCAGCGGGTTTTTGTTGAACTGCGGATAGAACGGCAGCCAGCCGGAGCGGACGGCGCGCGCCTGGATGTCCACCGTGTGGCCGCTGGCGAGCGAGCCGGGCTCGCCGTCGGGCGGCAAGGTGTGGTAATCGCGGGAAGTTTTCTCGTAGCGCCACTGGTCCGTGTGGACGTAGTGCCAGCTCGGCGCGTTCTGGAGCCGCACGGCAGGCAGCCAGTCGCGCGCAAAGGCGATTGAGGACCACGACTCCATGGGCGCGAGTTTTTCCTGCCCGACGTAGTGCGCCAGGCCTCCACCGTTCACGCCTACGCAGCCGCAGAACATCAGCGCGTGGATCCCCGCGCGATACATCAGGTTGTTGTGGTACCAGTGGTTGACGCCGGCACCGATGATGATGAGACATTTGCCGCGCGTCAGCTCCGCCGTCCGGCCCCACTCGCGCGCGAAGCGGATGAGCACGTCACGGCCCATGCCCGTGTACTTCTCGCTCCAGGCGGGTGTATAAGGCGCGTCCGCGTCGTTTTCGTCAGCGGGATACTGGCCTCCCAGGCCGCGCGGCACTCCGTACTGCGCCATCAGCAGGTCGTAAACCGTGGCAACCAGGACCGTTTCGCCGGATGCTGTCTCGACGCGCTTGGCCGGAACGCCGCGCGTGAGCGTGCGGCCCTCGCCGAAATCATCAAGCTTGACCTGCGCGACTTCGTCGCAGGACTTCAGGAAGGTCAGGGCAGGATCAATCTCCGTTCCGTCCACGCCGTCTTTCAGCAGCAGGTTCCACTTGCCCGCTTCCTTTCCCCAGCGGAAGCCCACGCTGCCCATCGGCATCTTGGGGCGCGAGTCCTTCGCGTCCCACATCAGGAATTTCCAGTCGCCGTTTTCGACGGACTCATAGGCCTTCAAGCGGTTGGCGCGAAGCAACTGTCCAGATTTGTAGAGTTGATTCGGCGGCGAGGACGCCGCCGCTACAGCTTGAAGCTCCACAAGATACGGCGCGTCGGTGTATTTTTTCGTGTAGTCGATGAAGTAGGGAACCTGCCGTTCGTGATGGAATTCCTTGAGGAGGACGTGATTGACGGCCATCCACCAGGCGCCGTCCTGGCCGGCGTTGAGCGCCACCCACTCATCAGCGTATTTCGAGACCTGGCTGAAGTCCGGTGAGAAGACCCACATCTTCGAGCCGTTGTGGCGCGCTTCGGCGGCAAAGTGGCAGTCGGGGGTGCGGGTCATGTTGAGGTTCGAGCCCATCACCGCCAGCAGCTTCGAGTTGTACCAGTCGGCCGATTCGTGAACGTCGGTCTGCTCGCCCCAGGTTTCGGGCGAGGCGGGAGGAAGGTCGCAGTACCAGTCGTAAAAGGAAAGGGAAATGCCGCCCAGCAGTTGCATCAGGCGCGCGCCGCCCGCGTAGCTGATCATGGACATCGCCGGAATCGGCGAGAAGCCCGCGATGCGGTCGGGCCCGTGCTTCTTGATCGTGTAGATGAGCGACGCGGAGATGAGTTCGAGCGCCGTGTCCCATTCGACGCGCCGGAACCCGCCCTTTCCGCGCGCGCGCTGCCATCGGCCGCGCGTTTCGGGATTTTCCACCAGCGTCTTCCAGGCTTCGACGGGGTCTTCGTGTGCGGAGCGCTCGCGCTTCCATAGGTCGAGCAGCGCCCCGCGCATGTAGGGATATTTCACGCGCAGCGGGCTGTAGAGATACCAGGAGAAGGAAATGCCGCGCTGGCAGCCCCGCGGCTCGTAGGGCGGCAGACCCGCTTCCAGCGAGGGATAATCGAGCGCCTGCATTTCCCAGGTGACAATCCCGTTCTTCACGTAGATCTGCCACGAGCAACTCCCCGTGCAGTTCACGCCGTGCGTCGAGCGCACGATCTTGTCGTGCTGCCAGCGGTTGCGATAAAACTCCTCCCAGGCGCGCAGCTTGGGATCGGTCTCATCTTTGATCCAGGCGTTGGGTCCGTTCGGTTTCGCCATCGTTCACCTCATCCCTGCCTGCTCAGGCAGGTCCTCTCCGCGGACCATGGCCCGCCGCACCCCGCGAAAGCGCCCCTTCCAGATCGCATCGAACGCGAGCAGCATGAGCACCGCGCCGCCCAGCCCCATGAGGAAGAAATTGAGCTGCGCCGCGCCCGTGTCTTCTCCCCCCTGCTTGGCCACGTCTTCCAGCAGTGCCACCAGCGGAAGGAGTTCTTCGTTGGTGAGCGGCTTGTCGCGGAAATGCGCCTGCATCGTCGGTGTGGCGGGGGACATCATCCAGGCGGCCAGCCCCTTGCGGCCTTGCAGGCGCTCGTAAACGCGCGTCAGGTCCGGGCCGAGCCGGCCGCCGCCCAGCCCCCGCGCGCCCTTCAGCGTGTGACAGGAAATGCAGGAGGAGCCGCCTGCCTCGAGTTTCTTTTCGCCCCGGAAAATCGCCCAGCCTTCGGCGACTTCTTCGCGCGTGAACGGCCGGTCGCTGATTTGAAGACCCACGAACTGCGATTTCTCCAGGGCCGATTCGGCTTCGATCAGGTCGAGCAGCGCGCGCGCCCGTTCCCGCGTCATTCCCGGAACCGTGGGCATGACGACGCCGCGTGACTCCTGGAAGAGTTGCTGCGCGTAGGGATCGCCCGAGTCGAGGACCGCCTTGGGGTTTACGATGAAGCGCTCGAGCCACTCGCGGTCCTTGCGCTGTGTCGCGCCCTTCAGGTCGGGACCCGTCAGCCGGCCGCCGCCGATCGTGTGGCAACTGAAACAGTTGCGGCGGAAGTAAGCCGCATCGTCCTGCGCACTGACCTCGACCGGAAGAGACAATGCCGTCAGCAGTGCCAGGATCCCGGCAAGGAGCACTGGTCGCAACATGCTGCGGGCCGGGTCTGTTCGGGTGCTGGAGGATTCTCGTGAAACGCGCATAATTTCCTCGAATCAGTTGTTCTGGCGCGCGGAATGGTGAAATCACACAAGTCGGTATTTTTGTCGCTCAGGCGTTCAACTTCCCGATTTCCGCCGCGGCCGATTGCGGACGAATCGCAATCCGTCGCTGCTCAACCAGCCGCTCCAGTGTGATCGCCTGCAAAAAGTCCACAAGCTGGTTGCGTACGGGACCCCAACTGTCGTGCATAGCGCACTCCTGCCCAAGTGCGCAGTCGCGTTCCTCCAGAATGCAGGACCCGAACGGGTTGCCCTCGATGCACTGGATGACGTTGAATAGATTGATCTTATCTGGAGGTTGGGCCAGCTCGTAGCCGCCGCCGATGCCCTTATAAGAACGGAGCAGGCGGCCGCGCCGCAGTTGCAGCAGAATCTTTGACAAATACGGGCTCGGGATGTGCACTTGGTCAGAGATTTCACGAACGCCGCTCAGCTTCCCGGGCGGCTGCGTCGCCAGGTAAGTCAAAGCGCGAATTGCGTACGAACTGGGCCTGGAAAACAGCACCGTTGACACCGTCAATGGACTAATATATCTTCAAGTCTGATTTAGTTGAGCTTCGTCATCTCGAACAATGGGCCCGATGTCCCCTCGCGAGTGACATTTGTCACGGGAGTTCGAGATGCTGGCAAGAGATCTATTCCGGGTCTTGCAGGGGACTGCGGACGCAGCGTTCGCTGTGGACGCGCAAGGGCTGATTTGCTCCTGGAACCGCTCAGCCGAGCGGCTCTTCGGGTATCCTTCCTCAGAAATCCTCGAAAAACCTTGCTCAGAACTGTTTCAGGGGCGCGGCGCGCTCGGGACGATGGTCTGCACGGATACCTGCGACGTGTTGGAGTGCGCGGCCGCAGGGCGCGAAGTCTCCAATTACGATTTGGAAGTCAACGCGCGCGGCGGCCGGCGCCTGTGGGTGAATATTTCCATTCTGGTTTTTCGCGACGACCGCACGGGACGCCGCCTCGTCGTCCATCTGGCGCGTGACATTACCGAGCGAAAGCGGACCGAGGAACTTACACAAAAGCTCGTTCAGGCCGCCAAACAACTCGCAACTCACTCTGAAGACCCCGCGCCGCCGGCGCCGGTTTCTCCGCTTACCGAGCAGGAGAAATGCGTCCTGCGGCTGCTGGCCAAAGGGAAGCGGCCTGGCGACGCGGCGCGCGAACTGGGCATCACGCCCCGCACGCTGCGCAATCACATCTCGCACGCCAACCGCAAACTCCGAACGCGGAACCGCCTCGAAGCCGTCGTGCATGCGATGCGCAGGGGACTTATCTGAGGCGAGTGGCAGGTTCGCCTGCGACGGATCCTCCCGCGCGATAAGACTTCCTGTCCCTTTTCGGAAGTGACAAACGTCATATCCCAACCTGCGTCGCATCTGTAAAAATCGCCCTGATAGTAGATTCGGGTGATTGACGAAGAGCAGTTGGGGGGATAAGGTCACGCCCGAGGCCGCACCCATGGGACATAACGGCAGCCCGCTGAACCTGGACTTACGCGAATACGTCAACAACATCTCCCGAGAAATGACGGACCGGCTGTCGCATTTGCAGGCGGTCGTCGAGCGAGTGACGGCGGAGAATGAGGCGGCGGGCCCTCCCATCGAGTTTTGTCCCCTGGTGGACTGCCGCGCGCGGCGCCGTTATCGGCACGCCGTCGAGGAGGCGGTCGAGGTTCTGGATGAGACGCGACGCTCCTTCAAGTCGCGCCAACTGGAAGAATTGCGCCGGATGCTGGAAGCGGTGTTAATCGAGGACAGGCCTTCGGGGACCGGCAAGGCTTAGCCGGGATCAGGGTCGAAACCAGGGACGTCTGACGGCCCCGACTTCGGGTCGGGGAAGTGCGGGCGTAACAGGATTGATTCTCGCCCTCGCGCGGGTTGCGGCTCAGACGCGAGGCGAAGCAATTCCGTTACGCCCGTTTTGCTTTTTCGGGCCCTCAAATGTCGAACCCCGGATTCGTGATGGGGAGAGGCAGAAACCGCAATGCCCCTCCTGCCGGTGGGATTTGAAATTTGAGATTTGAAATTCGTCCAGGAGGCGGCCATGGGCGACGCGGAACTCGGTCCCAGCGGAACTTCTTCCAACGGCACAACGCCCGGTGAATTTCTCAAGCCCGCCGACGCGCGGTGGCACGAGCGGG
This sequence comes from uncultured Acidobacteriota bacterium, assembly GCA_964556705.1. Classification (GTDB taxonomy): domain Bacteria; phylum Acidobacteriota; class Terriglobia; order UBA7540; family UBA7540; genus CAZKXX01. Next base: position 2,342 of record CAZKXX010000042.1, on the reverse strand, counting down.
CGCATGAATGGTGCGCGCGACTGGCGATCCTCGTCGCCGGCTTTGCGGTGTTCTCGGTCTTGAGCGGGCTTGCCATCTGGCTTCTGCCGTTCAGCGTGCCGAATCAGTGGGCGGTCATCATCCACACGCTCGCCGGACTGGCCTTCCTCGTTCCCTGCGGCTGGTACCTGGTGCGCCACTGGAAGCGCTATTGGCGCGACCCGATGAGCCACATCCAGCTTCTCGGGTACCTCGCCGCCGCGGCCTTCATTCTCTGTCTCGTTTCAGGCGTGGTGCTCACCTGGCAGTCGGTATTCGGCATCCGCATCAACTACACGTGGGACCTGGTCCACATCACCACGACGTTTGCGACGCTGGCGTTCGGCCTCCCGCATCTCATCCTGATTATCGTTCGCGACCGACGGGCCGCGCGGCGCGGCGCCGACCACGCGGTCCCGCAGGCCGCGGCCCACTACGGCAAGGGCGCGCTGGTCGCGACGCTCGCCGGAGCGGCCCTCGTCGCGCTGGCGGCCTACGCCTATCGCGGGCCGAAGCTCCACAACGAATTTCCTGCCGACTACAGCTTCCAGTTCGGTAAAGATCGTCCTTTTGCCCCCAGTCTCGCCAAGACCTCCACAGAGCGCGCCTTCGATTCACGCCTGCTCTCCGGCTCGCGTTCCTGCGGGACTTCGGGCTGTCACGAGCAGATCGTTCAGGAGTGGGAGCCGAGCGCGCACCGCTACGCGGCCATGGACGCGGCCTTTCAGGCCATCCAGACCAACATGGCGCAGCAGAACGGCCCCGAGTCCACGCGTTACTGCGGCGGCTGCCACGACCCCATTTCACTGTTCTCGGGAACGAAAAACCTTTTTATCGATGAGGCGCAACTGACCTCGCTCCACGGTTACCAGGAAGGCGTTTCCTGCCTCTCCTGTCACGCCATCCGCCAGGTGGACGTGAAGGGCAACGCCAATTACACCGTCGCGCAGCCCGTGCGCTACCTCTTTGAGATGGAATACGATCAGAATCCCACGCGCGCTAACCGCGTTCTGCGCGACTTCCTCATCCGTTCCTATCCGCGGCAGCACGTGAAAGACCTGAGCAAGCGCCTCTTCAAGACTCCCGAATACTGCGCCGCGTGCCATAAGCAGTTCATCGACGAGGAGATCAACAACGTCGGCTGGGTGCAGCTCCAGAACCAGTATGACAACTGGCGGCAAAGCCACTGGAACAAGCCCGGCGACCCGCAGAAGACCATTGAATGTCGCGAGTGCCACATGCCGCTGGTGGATTCGTGGGACCCCGCGTCCGGAGACCCCACGGACTACAACCGTTCGGCGAAGGACCGCAAGCATCGCAGCCACCGTTTCATCGCCGCCAATCAGCTCATGCCCGGGCTGCTCAACCTGCCGGGACACCAAAAACAGAATGAGCTGACCGAGAAGTGGCTGAAGGGCGAACTGCGCATTCCCGAAATCGAGCACAAATGGCGGAACGGACCGATCGTAGCGCTCGAGATGCTCGCGCCGGAAAAAGTGAAGCCGGGGGAAAAGGTGAATCTCAAACTCGTCGTCACGTCGAACAAAGTCGGCCACGACTTTCCCACCGGCCCGCTCGACATCATCCAGTCCTGGATCGAAATCATCGTGAAGGACGACCGCGGGGGCGTCGTCTATGAGACCGGCACGGTGGACGACAAAGGCTTCATCAAGCCCGGCACGTTCATGTTCAAGGCCGAGCCCGTGGACCAGTACGGAAACCTGATTGACCGCCACAACCTCTGGGAGATGGTGGGCGTACGGCACCGCCGGGCGCTCTTTCCGGGATTCTCCGACATGACGGAGTTCAGCTTCTTCTGCCCGTCTCTGCTCGAGACGGAAAAAGTGCCGCTACCGCACGAGATGTCCGTGCCGTTCGCGGCGCCCTCCGGCGCGCGCACGCTGCATATTCAGGCGCGGCTGCGCTACCGCAAGGTGGACCAGTTCCTGCTCAATTTCATGTTCGGAGAAGAGAAGAAGTTGACCTCGCCGATCACCGACCTGGCGACCGACGAGCGCGTCATTGAGGTGGCAGGGGCCGAACGGAGGCTGGGGGGATAGCGCAGGCGGGCATCGTTCAGGTCATCTTCGGGCGCTCGCCAAGCACCGCAGCGGGGGAGGGACATGCGAGCAACTTCACAGGCGCCGCGCGGGCCGTCGCGCCGCTGGCGATTGGTCATCAAACACACGCTCCTCAGCGCTTCGCTGGTTGCCGCGATTGTCGCGGTCATCCTCGTCCTGCGCGAGCGGCCGCAATCCTACACGCCGGGAGAGGGCGTGGAGGGCATCACGAGCGAGCTGGCGCGGACCGTTCCTCCCGGCTAT
>CAZKXX010000041.1:0-29873 GCA_964556705.1 uncultured Acidobacteriota bacterium | reverse complement strand
CATCACGTGCCACTTTTAGGGATTTGTATTTTTGGATTTTGGATTTTTGATTTGCGGAAAAAGAGAAGAAATGAGGTCTCGCGGACAACGTTGACGCTTGCCGACGAGTTTCGATTTTCGAGTTTCCAGTCTTGACGCTTGCTCGTCACTTGTCACTCGTCACTTGTCACTGCTCTTGACATGGAACGTCGCGACTTCATAAAGCTCTCGGCCATCGGCGGCGCGACGGCGGCGCTCGACAGCTGCGGCCAGCCGGACGTCGAGCTTATCCGCTTCATTCCGGAGGAAGAGCTGACGCCGGGCGTCGCCACCTGGAAGCCCAGCATCTGCACGCTCTGCCCGGCGGGCTGCGGCACGCTCGTCAAGGTGATGGAAGGCGACGCGGAAGTCGTCCGCGACGGGAAGGTCGGGCTCATCAAGATGGGCCTGGCGAAAAAGCTCGAGGGGAATCCGAATCATCCCGTCAATCGCGGCAAGCTCTGCCCGCGCGGCCAGGCGAGTATTCAGATCACTTATCACCCCGACCGCATCCGTAGCCCGCTCAAACGCACCGGCCCGCGAGGGTCAGGAGAATTTCAGGAGATCACCTGGGACGAGGCGATTCAGGAATTAGTCTCGCAGCTCCAATCGCTGCAATCGGCGGGCCGGCAGATGAACCTCAAGTTTTTGAGCCGCCCTCTTCGTGGCCAGCGGCGTCATCTTGCGGAACGTTTCCTCATGCTGTTCCGCGCCGGCGGGCCGATATACTTCGAACCCTTCTCCGATTTGCCGCTCAGCCTCGCGAACGCGTATGCGTTCGGCCACGCTCAGATGCCGACGTATGACCTGGCGAACGCGAACTACATCGTCGCGTTCGGCGCGGATTTCCTCGGCACATGGAACTCGCCTGTGTCGCACTCCATCGCGTACGGCCAGTTTCGCCAGGGACGGCCCGGGCGGCGCGGCAAGTTCGTGATGTTCGAGCAGCGACTTTCGCAGACGGGCGCGAACGCCGACGAGTGGATTTACATCAAGCCCGGCACAGATGGAGTCCTGGCGCTTGGCCTCGCCCACGTGATGCTGCGCGACAAACACCGCCGCGCCGAGGAAGCTGGCCGCGCGGGCGAATTGATTGCGGGCTGGAAACAGGGCCTGCCGGACTATGCGCCGGCGCAAGTCGAGAAACACACCGGAGTTCCCGCCGCGCGGATCGCGCGCATCGCGCGCGAAATGGCCGCGCACGCGCCGGCCGTGGCCATCATGGGCGGCGCACCGCTCGCGCACACGAACGCTTACTTCACGGCCTGCGCGGTGAATGCGCTCAACGCCCTGGTTGGGAGCATCAAGAAACCGGGAGGGGTTTACTTCACACCTCGAGCGATGCGAACCGGACACTTCATGCCGGTCCCCGTCGAAACGGGGAACGTGATGGGAATTGACTTGTTAACACACCCGCTGCTTGACGGGGGCGCAGACGCTGCGAAGGTCCTCCTGCTCTATGAAGCCAACCCCGTTTTTATGCTGCCTGCTGCGTTGCGAGCGCGCGAAGCGCTGGAAAAAATCCCCTTCATCGCCAGTTTTGGCTGTTTTTTGGACGAAACGAGCGTGCTAACCGACCTGATTCTGCCCGACCACTCGCCGCTCGAATCGTGGCTCGACGACATTCCCGAGTCGGGCAGTCTCGAAGCCGTCGTGAGCCTCGCGCCGCCGGTCATGCGTCCGCTGCATCACGCGCGCGCCATGCCCGACGTCTTTCTGGAAGTGGCGCATCGGCTCGGTGGCGAACTTGAACGGCGGCTGCCTTGGAAGAGCTACGAGGAAATGCTTCGCGATGAAATGCTCGAACTCCGAGACCAGCCCGGGTGGCAGCTTCGCGACACGCCTATCGACGCGTTTTGGAGCGCAATCCAGCAACAAGGTGGATGGTGGAGCCAGGACGTTCCTAACCCGCCGAACCGGAAACTGCTCGAGGCGCGAATGGCTGAGTTCGCACCGAAACCGGAAGCATTCTGGTGGCGGAAAACTTTCAGGGCTCCCGATGAAGTTCCCGCTCCGACGTATCGCGAACCGAAATTCGACGGCGACGCGACCGAATTCCCGTTCCACTTTCTGCCTTACGAATCGGCGGCGTTCGGCGATGGCTCGCTCGCGCACCTGCCGTGGCTCCAGGAAATGCCCGACCCGCTCTCGACGGCGATGTGGAGCACCTGGGTGGAAATCAATCCGCAGACGGCCGCGAAGCTCGGAATCGAGCAAGGCGACCTCGTCGAAGTCGCCTCGCAGCACGGCAAGCTCGAAGCGCCGGCGCTCGTTTCGCCCGGCATCGCGCCGGACGTCGTGGCCATGCCGGTCGGACAGGGGCACATGCATTTCACGCGCTACGCGAGCGGGCGCGGCGCGAATCCCCTTTCGATTCTTGCCCCGCTCGTCGTGCCCGAGACCGGCTCGCTCGCCTGGGCCGCGACGCGAGTCAAGCTGCGACGCACCGGTCAATCGAAAGACCTGATTTTGTTTGCGGGCGGAATGCACGAGCATCCGCATTTCCATCGCTGAACATGGAGACGCGCTCGAAATACAAGTGGGCCATGATCGTGGACCTCGACCGCTGCACGGGGTGCGAGGCGTGCGTGGTGGCCTGCCACGCCGAAAACAACATTCCGACCGTCGGCCCCGAGCAGGCGGCGAGAAGCCGTGCCATGCACTGGATGCGCGTCGAGCGCTACTACGAGGGCGAATTTCCGGACGTGCGCGTGCGCTTCCGGCCCGTCTTCTGCCAGCACTGCGACGCGGCGCCCTGTGAGCCCGTCTGCCCGACGTTCGCGAGCTATCAGACGCCCGACGGCCTGAACGCGCAGGTCTATAACCGCTGCATTGGCACTCGCTATTGCGCCAACGCCTGTCCCTACAACGTGCGCTTTTTCAACTTTTTCAATCCCGTCTGGGAAAAGCCGCTGCATTTGCAGCTCAATCCGGATGTCTCCGTGCGTTCTGTGGGTGTCATGGAGAAGTGCACGTTCTGCGTGCAACGGATCAAGGCCGCCGAGGGTGAGGCGAAAGCTCAAGGGCGCGATTTGAAGGACGGCGACGTCACGCCCGCCTGCGCGCAGTCGTGCCCGTCGAGCGCGCTCGTCTTCGGCGACCTGAACGACCGCGAAAGCCGCGCCTCGCGCCTGGCACGCTCGAATCGCGCCTCGAGGCTGCTCGACGATCTGGGAACGAAACCCAAGGTCATTTATCTTCAGCGGGCTTCCTGGGACGATGGACAAGACTCCTGAACAGATCAACAACGACCTGCTGCGGCCGCTCTTCCGCACTTCGCCGCGCTTTTTTGTTGCCGTGGCGCTGCTGGGCGCGGTGGTCGCGTGGGCGTTCGCGGCGTTCTTTTATCAGGCCTACACGGGCATCGGCGTAGCGGGTATCCGCTGGCCGGTCTTCTGGGGCTTTTACATCGTCAACTTCGTTTTCTGGATCGGCATCAGTCACGCGGGGACGCTCATCTCGGCCATCCTGCGCCTCGCGAACGCCACGTGGCGGCGCCCCGTCACGCGCTGCGCGGAAGTCATCACGGTGTTCGCGCTCTCGATCGGCGCAATGTTCCCCATCATCCACCTCGGGCGTCCGTGGCTCGCCTTCTGGCTGATTCCCTACCCGAGCGAGCGGATGATCTGGCCCAATTTCCGCTCGCCGCTCGTGTGGGATTTTTTCGCCATCAACACCTACCTCATCGGCAGCGTGCTGTTTCTGACGCTGCCCATCATTCCGGACTGGGCCGTCGTGCGCGACAAGGCGACGGGCTGGCGAAAGCGGGTCTATACCGTGCTCGCGCTGGGCTGGCGCGGAACGCCCAAGCAGTGGGCGCGGCTCGAGACGGCGATGCACATCATGGCCATCGTCATCATTCCTGTCGCCGTTTCGGTGCACTCGATTGTTTCCTGGGATTTTGCCATGTCCGTCACGCCCATGTGGCACTCGACAATTTTCGGGCCGTACTTCGTCGCCGGAGCCATCTTCAGCGGCATCGCGGCGCTGATTCTCGCCATGGCCGCGCTGCGGAAGCTTCTGCACCTCGAGGAATACCTGACTCGGATGCACTTCGAGAACCTCGGCAAGCTCCTGCTGACGATGAGTCTGGTCTGGTTCTACCTCATCTTCGCCGAACGGCTGACCATCTGGTACGGCAACCCGCCGCACGAAATGCCGGTGTTCTGGGAGACGCAGAGCGGCCAGTGGGCGCCGTTGTTCTGGACGATGGTCTTCTGCAACTTCCTGCTGCCCGTGCCGATTCTCGCCATCAAAAAGCTCCGAACTATCACCGGCACCGTTATCGCCTCGCTCGGCGTCGTGATCGGCATGTGGCTCGAACGGTACCTCATCGTCGTGCCGTCTCTGGCGCGCAAGTTTCTTCCCTACAGTTGGGGCGACTACCAGCCCACGTGGGTGGAAATTTCGATTACCGCCGGAACGTTCTGCGGCATGGCGCTGCTCTACCTCCTGTTCTCGAAAGCCGTGCCCATCATCTCAATGTGGGAACTGAAGGTGGGACAACACGCGCGCCCCCAACCGAAACCGGCCGCCGCAAGCGAAGTCATGGCCGCCGAAAGGGCTTGAGAAGCGCGATGAACATGACAGCCCTCTACGGTCTTTTTTCCGAACCGGAGTCGGCGCAGGCCGCTTACGATGCCCTGCGCGCCGCCGGCGTGGACGACCGTTCGCTCGAAATCGTTTCTTCCGAACCCTGGGACGATTACGAATTCGGCCGGCGGGAACATCGCACGGTGATGCCGTGGCTGGCGGCGCTGGGCGGATCGCTTGGCGGCACCGCCGGATTTCTGCTTTCCATGCTGACACAGCAGGCCTATCCGCTCGCGACAGGCGATATGCCGATCTTCGCGCTGTGGCCCACCGGCATCGTGACCTATGAAATGACGATGCTCGGCGCGATTCTCGCCGCCGTCCTGACCTTGGCCGTATCCGCGCGGCTGCCGAGCTGGAAAACGCGCCTTTACGATGCTGAAGTCGCCGACGGCCGGATTCTCGTGGGGGTCCTCAATCCTCCGGAGGATTCGCGCATCCAATTAATGACGCTCCTGCGCGAAGCCGGAGCGAGCGACGTCCGCGAATCCGGGAGGGACGAATCGAATTCGGGCCCTGCTCAAATCCCAGGAGGAAACAGATGAAACGCAAGTCCCTGTGGTGGGTGGTTCCAGTTCTCGCTGCCGCGTTCGTGGCTCCCCTCGTACTCCGCTCGACGGAGGAGAAGAAGACCGCCGCCTCAGGCGACGCCGCCGCGGGCGAGGCCATTTTCAAGAAGAACTGTCAACTGTGCCATCATCCCGACAAGACCACCAAGAAGCTCGGGCCCGGGCTCAAGGGCCTCTTCAATCTCAAGGAACTTCCCGAAAGCAAAAAGCCGCCGACGGAGGAATTGGTCCGCGAGCAGATCGTGAACGGCACGAAAAACATGCCGGCCTTCGGCAAGAAACTCTCCGCCGAGCAGATTGAAAATCTGATTGCGTATTTGAAGACGCTGTAAGAGCGCTGGCCTTCGTCCTTGGTCCTTGGTCCTTGGTCCTTGGTCCGCTGTTGGCGATTCGTTGTTCGTTGTGGGTTGTGGGCCGTAGCCAGCAGAGGACCTGACCTTTGACTTCTGACTCTCTGCGGAGCCTAGCCTTTATCCTTTACACTTTACCCTTTACCCGACCGCTTCCTGCCTACAGCTTCCTGCTGTCCGTCCGCACGCGGTCGAGGTACTTGCCGGTTGCGACGTCGATGCGCACGATTTCCCCGGGCTTGATGAACTGCGGGACCATCACTTCCATGCCGTTTTCGAGCGTCGCGTATTTGAAGGTATTGTCCTGCTGCTGATGAACAGGCGCGGCGGTCGTATCCACTTTCAATTCGACGGCCGAAGGGAAAACGATGCTCACGGGCCTTCCCTCGACAAACTCGACGGGAATTTCCATTTCCGGTTTCAGAAATTTCTGCGCCGGACCGATGGCTTCCAGCGGCAGCGCGATCTGCTCGAAGCTTTCGGGGTCCATGAACGTCGCCGTCTCGGCGTCGCTGTAAAGGAACTGCATGATGCGCTTTTCGAGCGTCGTCTCCTCCAGTTTCTCTTCCGGCCGCCAGCGGAGTTCCTTGAACGTGCCTTTCTCCACGTGCTGGAGCTTGGCGTGAACGCTGCCGGGCATCTTCCCCTGCCCCACGTGGTGAATGGAATCGATGACGCGGAACAGGTCATCGCCGATTTTCAGCACCGTGCCCGGACGAAGCTGGGACGCGAGGACCATGAAACAACCTCGAACGGCTTGCGAGAGTCCGCGCGACGTTCCGGGAGGGATGCGCCACACGGAACTCCCGCCTCGCTATTTTAGGTCGCAGGATTCGGCGCAAGTCAAGCGAAGAGGGCGGACACAAACCCGAAAGCGGGCCCGCATAGATGCGGGCGGCGCGATCCAGTTATCCGGAACCCGGCTTCAGTCCGCCCAGGCGAGATAGCCGGGCACGATCATATTCACGAACGGGACGATCATCAGAATGCCCCACCAGTCGGGCTTCTGCCGCGCCTTCGCGATCGACATCCACACCAGGATCATGATGATGATATTCACCAGGGGCAGTAACATCAGCAGGATCCACCAGAGGGGTTTCTGCGCCACGTTCAGCATCAGGATGATGTTGGCGATGGGAATCCAGGCCAGCCAGGCGTTTTGGGTGTTCGTTTTGTTGGCGATGGTCTGCAGGGCCAGGGCCATGTAAATGTACAGGCCCAGACCGACCAGCAGGAAAACCAGGAAGAAAGCCCCCATCGCGCCGGCCACCATCTCCTCGTCCTGAAAGGCCCAGAGGCTTGCGGCAGCGGGCCAGCCCAGAAAGACCGTGCAAAAGGCGGGCAAAAGCACACGGAGTCTTCGAAGGTCCATGGAAAATCCTCCGGCAGGAGATTGGCGAGCTTAAGGCTTATGGCCCCCCGGATGGTGGCGCTTTCACCCCGCGGCGGCTCGATTGCCAACTCGAGCCGCGCGCCTCGCCCCGAGGAGCGTCGGACGACCCGTGACTACTTCGCGGGCACTCTATGGGAAGCCCGGCAGGATGTCAAGCTGAGGATTGAGTCTCACCCGCCGCCTCGGAACGCGCCACGAAGGCGGCGGCCGTCAGGTCGCCCGTGACGTTCACGACGGTGCGCGACATATCGAGAAGGCGGTCCACACCGATGATGATGGCGATGCCTTCACCCGGCAGGCCCACGGCTTCCAGCACCAGCACGAGCAGCGGAATCGACCCGCCCGGCACGCCCGCCGTTCCGATGGCCGTCAGCACGGCCATCGCCACCACAATGAGCTGCGCCGTGAGGCTGAGGTCGAAACCGAAGACCTGCGCGATGAACAGCACCGTCACGCCCTCGAACAGCGCCGTGCCATTCATGTTCATCGTGGCGCCCAGCGGCAGAACGAACCCGCCGATCTGGGAGGGAATCCGGAGCTTCGTTTCGCTCACACGCAGCGTGGTGGGCAACGTCGCGTTCGAAGAGCTGGTCGAGAACGCCGTAATGATGACCGTCCAGATGCCCCGGAAAAACTCGCGGGGACTGCGGCGCGCGAACGTCAGCACGAGGAGCGGGTAAAGGACGAACTCGACGAGCGCCAGCCCGGCCAGCACCGTCACGACGTACCAGCCCAGACGCGCCAGCAGCTCGAAACCGAAGCGCGCCGAGACGCTGAAGATGAGGCAGAAAACGCCGTAGGGCGCGAGCTTCATCACCAGGTCGATGATGGAGATGACCGCATCGCTCAGGCCCGCGAGCGTCTCGGTCAGAGCCGCCGTCCGCGGCCCGCGGACGCGCGCCAGCGCCACGCCGAAGACCAGCGAGAAGAAGATCACGCCCAGCATGTCGCCCTGCGCCGCCGCGGCGACGGGATTGCGCGGCACGATGTTCACCAGCGTGTGCACGCCGAAGCGCGCCTGGCCCGCCAGCGCCCGGGTCTCCTCCGCCTGTGCGCGGTAGGTCGAGAGCAGCCGCTCGCGGACTTCCGGGTCGAGACCCTCGCCCGGCCGCAACACGTTCACGAGCGTCAGGCCGACGGTGACGGCGAGAACCGTGACCATCACGAAATAGCCCAGCGTCTTCGCGCCGATGCGGCCGAGCTTGCCCAGGTCGCCCAGGCCCGCCACGCCCAGCGTCAGCGTGGCAAAGACCAGGGGCACCACGATCATGATGAGCGAGCGGAGCCAGATCTGGCCCGCCGGTTCGGTGAAGTACCGGATGAAGGCATCGAGCGCGGCGCTTCCGCCAGCCAGCAGGTTGGCCGCGATGCCGGCCACAGCGCCCGCAACCAGCCCCGCGACGATCCGCGCGGCTCCCGGGCCCGAACGGCGGTTTTCTGCGGGAAGCATTGAGGAGGTGAGACTCACGAAGGTGTCTTTTCCCCCAGAGGAGTGTCAGGGAAATTCGCGTCGTCGCAGGGATACATTCTGGGACGGCCCCGATACGGTTCCCGATATGACCAGGGTAAGCCCTGAACCGCTCCTTACGGCTTCTCCGGCGAAATCTGAACCAGGACTCGGCAGGGGGCGTGGCGCGCCACGTGCTGCACCGTCGAGCCGAGCAAAATCTCGCCCAGCCGGCCTCGCGGGTGGTAGCCCATCACCAGCAGCTCGTAGCCTTCCTCCTTCACGATTCCCGTCAGCGCCTCGCCGACGCTTCGCGCCTTCACCAGTTGCGTCGAGATTTTCTTCCCGCACTTTTCCCGGGCCACCCGCTCGGCGAGCGCCAGCAGTCCCCGGCCGGGATGTTCGAGCGCCTCCGATTCGGCCTCGATGGGCGTCGCCAGGGGCAGTTCAATCACGTGCAGCGCCGCCAACTCCGATTTCATCCCATCCGCCACCTGACAGGCCAGAACCACCAGACCTTCCACCGATTCCGCGTCGCGTAATGCGACCAGCACTTTGGATTTGCTCAAGCCTTCCTCCTCCGCGGTTTGAGAGGTTCGCCACCGCCGACCGTTCGCGCCGCAGAATATGCGGTTAGAGAGCGATTTGCAAGGCGGTACCGGCCGCCGCGGAGCGCCCGGGAGAGCACGGCCGCTGCAAGGACGGGGTTCTCTATTGAAATCGCGTCACGGTGCCGGCGGTGTTGTAAAGCCGGATGAGCGTATTCACGTCGCGAGGGCTGGGAGCTTTCGCCAGCGAGCGCCAAAAGAGGGGGAAAGGCATGCCGGGCAGGTTAACTCTGCGCCGCTCGCGCATCTCCCAGTACATCACGTCATCCCGGCTGTCGCTGTGGCCGTTGATGCCGAGCGCGTGTCCCAATTGGTGGAGCACGATGGCTCGCATTTCCTTCTGCGACCAATTGTATTCCTGGTCCACGACGATCATGATGACGCGGCGGCCACCCAGCGCTTCCCCATCCTCTTCGTAGTGAACATACTCATAAGAGCGTTGAGCGGGCTTCCGCTCCTCGATCCTGGGGTCCCACACCAGGCGGATGTCGGCTTCCTTCGTCAGCGCCGTCAACTCTAAGGGAAAAACGGCCGCCCACGCGTCGAAAGCTTCGCGCACGCCCTGCTGCCACTTGTGCTCGGGCGCGCGGCCGAGAAAAACCTTCAGCGGCAGGTGCGGCCAGAGTTCACTTTCGGAAGTCCGCGAGACCAGCCAGTAATAGTCCCCCGCTTCGACGTCGTAGCGCGAGGGGCTCATGGTTTCAGGCAGCGCCGGCATCGCCTCGAGGATTTGCAGCCGCGCCCGGGCGCGCGCCACATCAAACTTGCGCGCTTCGACGCCGCCAGAGAGTTCGACGAAGCGCCGCCAGTCGGCGATGGCCAGCGCGCGGTCCACCATCTCGCGCGCCACGGCGCGGTTGTGGTAAGCCTCGGCGAAGTCCGGGAGAAGTTCGAGGCATTTCGAATAGGCTTCGGCGGCTTCCGCGAACCGACTCCGGTCAAGCAAGCCGTTCCCCTCACGATAGTGGCTGAGCGCCTGCTCGCGGTCCGGCGGCGCGACCGCGCGCGCCATCAGGGCCGACGAGAACAGCGCAACCATCGCGGCCCCGAGCGTGCCGCGAAGACGCTTTCGCCAGAAGTGATGGCTCCCGCTCCTCAACATTCTCTCCCCCTGACCCAGTTACTGCCGCGCAATAGTCCTCAACCCATGATAACCGCATCACGACGAAGGCGCGCCGAGGAATTCCCAAGCTCTTGTTGGATCTTCGGGATCGGTCGTTGCGGACGCTCAAAAACCGCAGGTGGGCAAAGGCGTCCGAAAGGGGCCCCGCGGTTGGACAAAATGTCACATAAGTCGTTGAAAATAAATAGATTAGTCTTGACACGTGCCCACACTAAGGATTATCTTTCCCGATGTAAGAGGCCGGCACACAATCCTTGGCGACCCACCCTCGACCCGGCCCAGCACACGGCCGCAGACCGTGATCGTCATTACTTCTTCCCCCAAGCGTCGGCTGGAAGAAAGACGGGATGAGTCTCCGCATTCCAGTCATCCGCGTCATGAACAATCCCGGCCTCAGCGCCCCAAGTGAAAGCAGTACTGAACTTTCACATTATGCGAAGTGGGCGCAGTTAACCGTTTCAACAGAACGGGCTTCCAGTCATATTCCACTTGACAATGGTCAAACGGGGAGTATACTCATCCTACTCCCACAGGCTGCTGGTGCGGGTCCAGCGGGCGACCAAGTTTCGAGATGTTCTTCTGTCCTAACAACCACTGACTTCGCTCTACCACTTGCGTCGGGCATAGACCGAAAGAAGGAGGCACTATGCCAGTAAATCGTTACCGATTTGGCGGCCCACGTCCTGGTATGCCAAGGCTTCAGGCCTTGGGCCAGGTCTTCTGGGTCGTGCTACTCTTGCTGGGTCTCGCGAGTGCCACCGCGAGCCCCGCCTGGGCTCAAGTCACCGCCGGCTCTCTGAGCGGCGTGGTGACCGACCCGACGGGCGCGGTGGTTCCGGGAGCCCGCATCACCGTGACGGACGTCACTCGAGGTCTCGACTTCACCGCCACCACCGATGGCGTAGGCCGATATCTGGTGCGCCCTCTCCCGCCCAGCAGCTACCGCCTCACGGTCGCCGCGGACGGCTTCACCACCTACGTCCAGGACGGCATCACGATCTCCGTCAACCAGGCGGCCACCGTGGACGTCCGACTGGCCCTGGGCCCCGCCGTCCAGACCGTCGAGGTCGTGGGCGCGGCCCCGATGCTGCAAACGCAGGACGCGACCGTCGGCCAGGACATCAACCGCACGTTCATCAATGACCTGCCGCTGGTGGGCCGCAACGTGTACAACCTGGTGTTTCTGGCCCCGGGCGTCAGCCAGGCGCCGGGACGGACGTTCGGGAACGAATGGTACGCCACCAACTTCGTTTCTCTGGGCGGCCGCAACGCCACGTCAGAAATCCTGATTGACGGCGTCACGACCACCACCTACGAGGCCAACACCGCCATCACCGCGCCTCTCTACACGCCCTCGGTGGACGCCGTGCAGGAATACAAGGTGCAGCAGGGGAACCTCTCGGCGGAAGTCGGGTTCTCCAGCAATACCTACGTCAACGTCGTCACCCGCTCGGGCACCAACGAGCTCCACGGCAGCGCCTGGTGGTTCGTCCGCAACGACGCGCTGAACGCCAACAACTGGTTCAACAACCGCTCGAACATCAAAATCGCTCCGCGGCGCTACAACCAGTTCGGCGCCACGCTCGGCGGGCCCATCAAGCGCGACCGCACGTTTTTCTTCTTCGACTTCGAGGGGACGCGCGACCGCTCGATGGACACCCGCATCGCCGGCGTGCCCAGCGCCGCCATGCGCCAGGGCGACTTCGGGGAGATTTGCCCGGAGGGCTTTGACGCCAACGGCTTCTGCCTGAACGGCAACAACCAACTGTGGGACCCCTACTCCGGCTTCTACGCTCCCTGGTTTGGCGGCCGGGAGAACACTCTCCGCATCCCCTACAACAACCTGGCCACGTACACCAGCCCGGGCAACCCCAACCTGGCGGGCACCGGATATGAGTTGGCGGCCGTGCCCGGGAACCTGATTGATCCGGTGGCATACCGGGTGATGCAGTTCTATCCGTTGCCGAACATCGGAGCGCCGGGCCAGCCCGGTTACAACCGTTTCGCCAACTGGATCGGGACCGGAGTGAACCGGAGCAGCAACGACCAGTTCGACCTCCGGATCGACCATCGCTTCGGCGATTACGACAACTTCTACGCGCGCTTCTCCTTCAGCGCCAACGACTATGAGGGGATGAATTGCTTCGGCAACGCGCTCGACCCCTGCACGCAGGGCCCGGGCTCGGGCGGGACGCGGGCGGTGGTTCTGAACCACATCCACAGCTTCGGCCCGCTGAGCGTCCTCAACCTCTCTTACGGCGTCACGCGCTGGCGGACTTACACGCGGGGCATCCAGGCAAACTTCCCGGACTTCGACCCCGTCACCGAACTCGGCCTGCCGGAGTACCACCGCCTCTCCGGCATCGAGGCCTCACCAACCTACTACATCTCCTACGGCCAGTACCGCTACGCCGCGGGCCAGTCGATCGGCGCGCAGGCCTGGTCGGTCTATCGCAACGGCTCGGAAGTGCACCACGCTCTGGCCACGTTGAACCGCATCCAGGGCCGGCATGAATTCAAGTTCGGCGGCGAAGCACGAGTCAACCGCATGAACTGGGTGCAGTCCGGTGTTCCGGGCGGCGTGCTCCAGTTCGAATTCAATACGACGGCGCAATACCCCTGGTGGGGTGGAGGCGATGCGATGGCCTCCTTCCTCACCGGCGTGGGCGGTCCGGGCTCCTGGGGTGAGTACGAAGTTCCTCCCTTCATGAGCACCCAGAGCCCGCGCTACGGGGCTTTCTTCCAGGACAACTGGCGCGTCACCGAGAAGCTCACCGTCGGTTTGGGCGTCCGGTATGACCTGGAGCTTCCGCGGACGGAGCGCTACAACCGCATGAACTGGTGGGATTTCAACATCCCGCAAGCCATCGTTGTGTCGGACCCCGTGCTTCCGGCGGGCCTTCCGGCCGGTGTGGCTCCGCAGCAGGACTTCCAGAACCTCAAGGGCGGACTGGTCTTCGCGTCCCCCTATCAGCGTCGGACGGCCAACGTGGACTACAACAACGTCGGTCCGCGCATCGGGATCTCCTACCGGCTGACGCCCAAGACCGTGCTGCGCAGCGGCTACGGCTTGTTCTACAATCCCACGCTGTTTGGAACGGCCGGAGCCGGCCAAGGCGGCGTGGCCGGGTGGAAAGAGGAGACCCCCTGGCTCACCACCTACCAGAACGACGGGGCCACTCCGTGGGGAAGGGTCAGTGACCCATGGCCCATCACCGGCCCGCGAGCACCGACCGGCAACACGCTCGGCGCGGCACACGGTCTGGGCATGGGTCTCAGCGCACCCCTCCGCGACCTCAATGCCACCGCTTACACGCAGACGTGGAGCTTCGGCATCCAACGGGAACTGCCCATGAACATCCTGGTGGACGCGAGCTACGTGGGAACCAAAGGCACGAAGCTCAACCGGCTGGAGGCGGGTCACCGCAACTACTTCGGCTCCTGGATCGAGTCGGCAACCGAATCTGAGCTCACCGCGTTGCGGACCCAGGTGCCTAACCCCTTCTACGGGATTATCACCGACCCGTTCGTCGGCTTGTCCCAACCCACGGTCAGCGCCGCGCAACTCCTCCTTCCCTTCCCGCAATTCGGCGGCGTGAACGCCTACAACACGCCGTGGGCCAATTCCATCTACCACTCGTTCCACTTGAAGGTGGACAAGCGCTTCTCCAACGGCCTCCAGTTCCTGATCACTTACTCGAACCAAAAGGCCATTGACGACGGTTCGCTCAGCACCTGGACCGGATGGCTGGGCGGAGACCAGGGCGGGCCCACGAACCCCAATAACCGCCGCCTGGACCGCTCGCTCTCTCAATACGACATCTCACAGATTTTCCAGGTGTCGTATGTTTACGATCTGCCGTTTGGCCGAGGCATGCGGTACGGCGCCAACTGGAATTCCGTCCTGAACGGGATTCTGGGCGGCTGGAAAACGACCGGCCAGTGGCGGTTTGACACCGGCCAGCCGATCGTCCTGAGCCTCGACAGCGGACAGCCGCTCCCCACTTACGGCGCGCAACGACCGCATCTGTTGGGGGATCTCGTCGTCACCCAGGGAAGTCGAGACGAGGTTTTGAGCAAATACTTCGCCAACCCCGAGGTGGTGGCCAGACCGGCTCGAGACACGCTGGGAACCGCCCCTCGAACCTTGCCGAACGTCCGCCTGCCCGGCACCAGCACCGCGGCCCTCTCGCTCTTCAAGCAAATTTCGCTCAATAAGATGCGCGAAGGCTCGAGGCTCGAGGTGCGGGCGGAGGCGTTCAACGCCCTGAACCATCCGCAGTTCGGCTGCCTGAACAGCACGTTCGGGAGCGCGGACTTTGGCAAGCTTTTCTGCCAGGCCAACGTTCCCCGCGACGCGCAGCTCGGGCTCAAGCTGTACTGGTAATCGCAACCCTGCCTTCCGGGGCGCTTGCTGCGGCAGGCGCCCCGCGGAGGGAAAGCAAGGTCACAAGTGCCGGCCGGCCGGGCCCAGGCCCGGCCCGCCGGCACTTCGTCTTTTCACGCGACTCCGGGCTGGACATTCCTGCCGGACTAGAGTACGCTAGATTAATAGCCTCTCGTTGGCTGGGGGATGCCGGAGGCCGCCCCGGGGGTGCTTCGCGGCGCTCGCTTCGAACGAGGGCAGAGTTCGGTCTGCCGCGTGCTACCATCTCAGGCCGTGCGGATATTTCGAATCCAAGCCAGTGATTCGACTGAAGAGACAGGACTTCCAGGAATGGAGGGGCGGACTCGTCGGGCGTTTGATCTGCAACTCTTTGAACGAACACGACTTATGCCCTTCGCTACGCTGAATGGCCGGATGGCAAAGTCCTGGGACAATCAGCCGGCCGCTTCCAAGCGCCTCCGCGACCTGGCCTTGGCGGCGCTTGCCACCGTCATTCTGTCCTTTTCCGCAACTGCTCAGACAGAGGTTCCGGCCAGCGTCTTCGAGGAGGTCGTCGGACACTTTCAGCGCAACGAACTCACCCAGGCCGAAGCCGTCCTCCGCCCCGCCCTTGAGAAGCACCCCGGCGACGCCCGCGCCCTGGGCCTGATGGCCATCCTCCTCGACTCGCAGCGGCGCTATTCGGAAGCGGAAGCCTATTACCAGCGGGCGCTCAAGCTCGCCCCTCGCTCCGCTTCCCTGCTCAACAATTACGGCAACCATCACCTGGCGCGAGGCAACGCCGAGGCCGCGGCAAAAGCCTTCACCGCCGTCCTGACGGTCGAACCCGGCCACCCGAACGCCAACCTCCAGCTTGCCCGTTTGGCCGTGGCCCGCCAAGACGGCAAGCGGGCGCTCGCGCACCTGGACCGTTTGCCGGCTGAGGAATTGAAAGCTCCGCCCCTGCAATTGCTGCGCGCCAAGGCGCTGGGGCTGGCCGAGCGCCGCGAAGAAGCCAAAGCTCTGCTCGCCGCGCTCGAAGGGCAGGCCGGAAGCGACCCGCGAACGAACTTTGCCCTCGGCCTTGCCCATGCCGAGTTGCGCGAATACGGGGAGGCCGAACGCGCCTTTACGCGGGCTCTGGAATCCGACCCGCGGAATTTTGACATCCTCTACAATCTCGGGCTGGCCGCCTTTCGCTCCGGGAACCTCGGGCGCGCCAAGGAAGTTTTTGAGACGGCCCTGCGGCTCCGCCCTGAGGATGCCGACGCGCTGGAAGGCCTGGCGCGCGTTTATGCGGAGATGGGACAGGAGGACCAGGCCATCGTCCTGCTGGTGCGCGCCAACCGCGCCGCCCCCGACCGCGCCGACATCCTGATGTTTCTGGCGCACATGACCGACCAGCTGGGGTTTTACGCCGACACCGCGCAGGCTTACACGAAGTACCTTGAACTCAGGCCGCACGATGACGCGGCGCGGCGCGAGCGCGGCTTCGCCCTGGCGCGCTTCGGCAGCATCCAGGAAGGCTTCAAAGACCTGGAGTGGTACGTCGAAAAGCACCCGAAAGACGCCGTCGGGCACTACGAGCTGGGAATCGCCGAGACGCTGCGCGACCGGGCCAAGGCCGAGGAGCATTTCAGCCGCGCCCTGGAGCTCGACCCTTCGCTTCACTCGGCCCGCTACGCCCTGGCCGTGCTCGCCTATCAGGGGGGCCAGTTGGAGGATGCGGTCCGGCTTTCCGAAGAGGTCTTGCGGCACAACCCGGACGACGCGCGCGCGCTGGATGTGCTGGGTCAGGCGCTGGTGCGGCTGAACCGCGCCGAGGAAGGCGCGAAGTCGCTGGCGCGCGCCGTCGAACTCCTGCCCCGCGACCCGCGCATCATGATGCACTACGCGCGGGCGCTCCAGCGCGCGGGGCGCCGGGACGAAGCCGAAGCGGTGCTCGCCCGTTTCCGCGCCCTCGGCCCGGACGAAACGCGCCGCCGCCCCTACGGCGGGCTGATTGATTTCTTGAACCTGCCGGAATCCGAGCAGCGCGCGCAGTACCACACCAACCTCCTTCGCCAGATCAATACCAACCCTCGCGACGCAGGGCTCAAAGTGCGTCTGGGAAAATTCCTCTTTTCGGAGGGAAAGCCCGAAGAAGCTTTGGAAGCCTTTCGGGAGGCCCGGATGTTGACCGAAGACCCCGCGGTCCTTTCCGACGCCGCGCGCGCGCTGATGAACCAGGGTCAATACGCGGCCGCGAAGGAGTTCCTGCAAGCCCTGCTCGAGAAAACGCCCGACTTGCGTGAGGTGCGCCTGGACCATGCCATCGTCGTCTTCCATACGGAAGGCCCGGAGGCGGGCCTGCGCGAACTCGACCGCATGCCCGCCGAACACCGCGATGGTGATTACTTTCTCGTCCGAGCGCAGATGCTCGACGCGCAGGAAAAGGTGGAAGAAGCGATTGCGGCGCTCAATCGCGGCCTGGCGGCGGCGCCGACGCGTCCCGACCTCTACTTCAACGCCGCGCTCTTCCTCATCAAGCACAAGAGGTACGACCTGGCCGCGGACCTGCTCCAGCACGCCAACCGCGTCCTGCCCAACACGCCGGAACTGATGCTGACGCAGGCGATTTCCTACCAGCTCCTCGGAAAAGTGGAGGAAGCCGAGCGCGTCCTGAAACAGATCCAGTCGCGCTGGCCGGAGTGGAGCGAGCCGTACATCATCCACGGCATCATGCTCGAGACGCGGCTGCGCTCGGCGGAGGCGCGGCCGCTGCTCGAAACGGCCGTCGGGCTCGGCGCTCACGACGCGACGGCGTATTACTACCTCGCGCTCGCCATCACGCGCGTCGAGCCCGATAATCCCGACGCGGCGTGGAGCGTGATTTCCCAGGCCCTGCGCCTCGATCCGGAAAACGCCTACATTCGGGCGCTGGCGGGAAAGATCGCCTATCAGCGCAAGGAGTACGCGGTGGCGCTCGAACACCTGAACGCGGCGCTCGAACTGTGGCCGGAAATGATTGAAGCGCGGCAAACGCGGGCCGGGACTTATCGCGCCCTCGGCGAGCGAGAAAAAGCCAACGCGGAGTTGCAGGAGGTCCTGCGTATCAAGCAGAAAACGCGCGACGCGGACCAGGCCCCGCCCTTCCCCGTCCGCGAAATGCTCTTCACCGTCCGCCCGCCGGCGCGCCCGGCCCCGTGAGCCGCGCGCTCGGCGGTTCGAGGAAACAACCCGCTGCTTCCGCCGGTCCCTGCCTTGGACTTGCGCCGCTGGGGTCTGGAAACAAGGCCGGACTCATCGGCCGGCGCACACTTCTTCGGTCCTCACCTTTCGGACGCCCGCCGCGGTCATTTCCTCGAGCGCCTGCTTCGTCCCCTCCGGCTTGATGCCTTTGACGGCGTCGGTCACAAGACTCACTTCCACTCCCCGCTTGAGGAGCGAACGCACCGACCAGAGAACGCAGTAGTCCGTGGCGACGCCGAACACGATGAAGCGGCGCGGGCCGAGCGCCTCCAGGATGCGGTCGAAGTTGACGTTCGTCGAAACGTCGTATTCCTGCTTTTCGACGATGAACTGCCCTTTCCATTCGCGCGGCGGCGCGAACGCGTTCGGGCGGTTGGCGATCACCGTGGCGTTCCCGAAATCGGTTTCAGGAATTCTGCGCTGGCCCGGAGTCCCCACCACGCAGTGCGGCGGCCATTCGCGGAACGACGGGTCATCGGGGGGATGCGCGTCTCCGGAAGAAATCACGGGAACGTTTTTCTCGCGCGCCCACTCCATCAGCCGCTTCAGGTTGGGGATGATTTCCACCGCCCCGGGCACGTAGAGGCTGCCCTGCGGCAGCATGAAGTCCACCTGCGTGTCCACGTCGAGGACGGCGAGTGGCGGTTTCATCGGCTCCTCCTTTCAGCGCGGCGTGCCGAGAAATCGGGCCTGCACTTCTTCGAGCAGCCGCTCCAGCGCCTCGCTCTTCGAGACCGGATAGGCCGGCGGGTCGAGCAGCAGGTGATACGGTTCCGGAAGTTTGCGCAGGCTCTCTCGCGCGCGCGCCTGGAGCGCTTCGAGCGGTTCGCGCGGCGCGGTCCTTCGCCCCTCCTTCATCACGGGTTCGAGCAGCGGCTCGCCGCCGGCCAAGTCTTCCCCGGCGCGCGCCACGACGTCGTGGTCGAACATTCCGTCGCGCGTGAAACGGAACACCTGCTTGCGGCCCGGATAATGCACCTTCTGCTCGCTGAACTTCGTCCGGTACTCGACCTTCCCGTCGCGTTCGACTTCCACCAGCTTGTACACCACGCTCAGCGCGGGGAGGTCGCGCGAGGTGGCGAGGTCCGTTCCCACGCCGAACAGATCGATCGGCGCGCCGCGCGAGACCAGGTCGGCGATGCGGTACTCGTTCAGGTCGCCGCTGGCCACGATTTTCGCCTTCGGATGTCCGTGCCGGTCGAGAATCGCGCGCACCAGCCGGCTCTTTTCGAGCAATTCGCCGCTGTCGAGACGCACGCCGGGCACCTTTTTCCCCAAGGTCGCGGCGATTTCCGCCCCGGCAATGGGGTCGTAAGTATCGATCAGCAGGATCGCCGTTTCGGGAAACGTTTCGAGCAGCGCCTCGAAACTCTCCCGTTCGCTCGAAAAAATCTGCGTCCAGGAATGCGCCGCGGTCCCGGCCAGCGGCACGCCGTAACGCGCCCCGGCGAGGACGTTGGACGTGGCGATGCAGCCGCCCACGAACGCCGCGCGCGCGGCGCGCACGCCCGCTTCCGGCCCGTGCGCGCGGCGCGTGCCGAACTCGAGCACGCCGCGCCCGCCCGCCGCCCGCACCACGCGCGCCGCCTTCGAGGCGATCAGCGTTTCGAAGTTGAGGACGGAAAGCAGGTAGGTCTCGACGATCTGCGCTTCCAGCACCGGCGCCGTCACGCGCAGGAGCGGCTCCTCGGCGAAGACCAGCGTCCCTTCCGGCACCGCGTGGACCTCGCCCGTGAATCGCAGGCGACGCAGGTAATCGAAGAACGAATTGGAAACGGTCTGAAACGCGGGCAGCGAACGGAGAAACTGAACGTCTTCGTCCGTGAAGCGCAGGTTCTCGAGATAGTCGAGCGCCGCATCGAGCCCGGCCGCGACAAGATACCCGCGCTCGCGCGGAAGCTGACGCACGAAAAGCTCGAACGTGGCGCGACATTCGATGCGATGCTCGAAATACGCCGCGGCCATCGTCAGCTCGTACAAATCCACCAGCAACGCGCGGCCCGAATTGGGGCTGTTCCCGGACATCGTCGAACAGGTCACCTGCGGCGTGAATTTCCGTTTCGACGCTCTTTTTCGAGTATGGGCGGCGCGCGCAAATGAAGTCAAGCGCAGCGCATCAGCGCACGCTCATCGCCGCCGCGATCAGGGTGAGGAGCGTATCGGGAGATTGAGGCTGGTTGGCCTCATTGAAGAGGACGAGATTGAAGTTGGGACCTTTCTTGAGACGGATGTGAAACCCGCCGATCATGGAGAGATACACTCGGTTTTTCTGCGCGCGCTGGATTTCGCCGACGGGAATGTCGAAGGAATGCTGCCCGTTGTCCGCCTGGAACTGGACGCGCCCCGCCGCCACCGTCATCCAGCCCATGCAATAGTCGCTGCCGCCGCCGCCGTGGTCGTGCGCGACGCGGAAGCGCGGCCCCTGCGCCGCGGCCGGTTCCACGGCGGGAAAATCCGCCGTCGAGACCGCGGGCGACTGCTGGACGTCACCGCCCGCCAGCGGGTTCACCGGCGCGGAAGGCTGCGCGAGCGGGTTCGCGCCGGCGGCTCCGGCCGCGAGCGGATTGGCGGCATCGGGTTCTGTTTCGAGCATTCCGGTCAGGTGCGCGGTCGTCCCCGGCTCGACTTCGACGACGCGCTCAAAATCCTGGTGACCTGCGAGCGACAGCCGCACGCGATGCTGTCCCGGCGAAAGCCGGCTCAGTTTCACGCGGCCCTGCGCGCTGGTTGTTCCCATCAATTCGTCATCCACGTACACCTGCGCGCCGCCGGGAGTCACTTCGATCAGTAGCACGGTGGACGACGCGGAGGTCTGCGGGGGAGGCTTGGGCGCGATCGATCGCAGGACCTTCAACAGGTCATCCGTCGCGCCGGCCGCCTCCAGGTGCGTTTCGGTCTGCGGGGTCATCGAAAAGGACAGGCCGAACTGTTTCGCCAGCTCGCCCACGCGTTTCGGCGGGACACCGCTCTCCAGAAGCTCCATCACTTCCATTTTCGAAAGAGGCTTGCGCTCCTGCGCGGCGAGCGGCGACACCATGGCCACCGCCCACAGGAACAGGGTCGAAATTACCGCCGCGGCATGCTTTACGGGAAAGGAACCCGCTCTCATCGCGCCCTCAGCGTCCCCACCTTTATATTCCCTCGCGCCAGAAGCGTCAAGGCGTCCCGTCCTGACGGAAACCGCTCATCAAGCTGTTTGGAGCGGGAGGCTACTGAAGGACGCGCGCCTCGGCTTCCTTGGCGCGACGGGCGGTCTCGATGCGTTGGAGGAGCTGGGAGTTTCCGGGGTCGGCGCGCAGGCCCCGCTGATACTCCGCGATGGCCTCATCGTAGAGGCCGCGGTCGAGATAGGTATTTCCGAGCGCCAGCGCCGCCTTCGCGGCTTGTGTGTCGCGCGCGGGGGCGGCGGGCGGAGGCTCGCTGGGCGTGGCCGCCTGGCGGGTCTCGCGCGCCGGGGCGCGCGCCGGCGGCGTGCGTGTTGCCGGTTCCGCGCGGCGCGCGGACGCCGGCTTTTCGGTTTGTTCGCTGCCTGCGTCTGCCGCCTGCTCCGACTCGGAGGGCAGGTTCGCCGTGGTCCCGTCGTGGGAAGAAGGTTGCGCCGACCCCTGCCCTTCCGTCGGTTGAGAGGAAAGGGAAGAGGGCTCAACGGGCGTTGGCTCGGGACTTTTCGACGGAGCCAGAAACCGGAAGTAGCCGAAGGCTCCGGCGAGGACGAGCACGAGCACCGCCGGCACCAGAACCTTCGCGCCCAGTCCTCGCGAGGGCGCCGCCGCGACCGGCGCCGGCGGTCGGGGGGATACGGGTGGCGGGGCTTTGCGCGGCGGTTCGGCAGCGCGCGCGGGAGGTGCGGCTCGCGGCTCAGGCGGCGCTGGCGGTGGAGGCTCGGGCGCCCTGACGGCCGGCGCGGCGGGCTGGGCGGAAGGCGCCGGTGGCTCGGCGTGTGCCACCGTCGTCGCGGCGGTGGGATGTGGCGCGGGCGGCACCACTCGGGCCGCCACCACGTCCGTCGGCCGCACCACGCGGGTCTCGCCGAGTGGAGACGCCTGCTGCTCCGCGCGCTCGATCTCTTCGATCAGCACGCGCGCGTTCGCAGGCCGCGCCGCCGGGTCTTTCTCCAGAAGGGTCATCACCAGCGCGGTGACGGAGTCGGGAATGTGCAGTTTCGGCCGCAGCTCTTTGAGCGGCAGGGGAGGCTTCTGGAGGTGCGCCAGAAGCATTTCCATCGTCGTGTCGGCTTTGAAAGGAAGTTCGCCCGAGAGCATCTGATACATGACGACGCCGAGCGAATAGAGGTCGGAGCGCCCGTCGAGCTGGTCGCCGCGCTTCCCCATCGCCTGTTCGGGAGACATGTACTGCGGCGTGCCGATCACGACGCCCGTGCCGGTCAGCGTCAACCCTCCGGTCTCGCCCATGCGGCTCTCTTTGATTTTGGCGATGCCGAAGTCGAGCACCTTGGCCTGCTCGCCGTGCGGCGTCTCAATGAGCACGACGTTGTCCGGCTTGATGTCGCGGTGGACCATGCCGAGGCGGTGCGCTGCGTCGAGCGCCGCCGCCACCTGCTTGACGATGGCGCAGACGCGCGGCACGGGGAGCGAGCCGTGGTCCTGAATCAGATTTTTCAGGCTCTGCCCCTCGATATACTCCATGACGATGAAGGGGCGGCCGTCCTCGGCTTCGTCAATGTCCTCGACGCGCACGGCGTTCGGGTGCTGGAGCCTGCGCGTAATCACCGCTTCCTGAACGAAGCGTTTGACGAAGAGCTGGTCGGAGAGCAGCTCGGGGCTCATCACCTTGAGCGCGCGCGTTTCGTCGAAGGCGACGTGAATCGCCTTGTACACGGCGCCCATTCCGCCCTGGCCGATTTTGCCAAGGATGCGGTACTTACCGCGAACCAGCGAACCCTCGCTCCACGCGCCGACTTCCACCAGCGGCGTTCCGTCCCGCGGGCAGACGGCAAAATGCGTTGGATAGGTGTTGTGACAGGTGGAACAGCTTTTCATGGCGCTGGTCCGGAGCCGAGCTGCGCGGAGAGTATAGCACAGCGAATTTGCGGCGACGGAAGTTGTGGAATGGAATTAAGCGCGCGCGAGCAGGGCTTGGAATCGCCGCGCATCATCCAGCATGGCGCGATTGTTAAAAAGGACGTAACAGGACGGGTACGCCCGGGCCGCGTCGAGAATGGCGCGGAGATCTTCGTCAGTGTGAACGTAGCCGAAACCGCCGCGGCCATGTAATCGGAAGTATCCCCGCTCGCCGGCGACGAGAGGGGTCTGCAACGGGTCGCCGCCATGGACGAGCGAGATTTCCTGGCACAGTTCCCGAATCTCTTCCGGCGTCCAGTTCCCTCTCGGCTCCCAGACGAACGTGAGGCCGGCCACCTCGCGCCCTGACGATTCGGTCGAGCGAAGGCCGCGGAAAAATGCGCGGAGATTTTCTTTGTGCTCGCAAGTCGGCGTGAAGCTGGCGGGACACTGGAAGAGGATGACGCGCGCTTCGAGCCCCCGCGCCGACTCGAGTGTCCGCTGCCACGCCATGCGCACCGTGCGGGTGGCTCGGAAGGCGCCCGCTTCCCGTTTCTGGCTGTCGGACAGCTTTTCTCTCAAACGACGAAACGTCGGGCTTCTCGCCTCATGCGTGATGAGCTGCCACGCCTTGAGCGTGAACTCGAAATCCCGCGGGACCTGCGCGCGCCAGCGCGCCAGCGTTGTCACGCGCGGAGGCTGGTAGAAAGTCTGCTGGACCTCCACGACACGAAAGAGTTCCGCGTAGCTTGAAAGTTTGACGGGAATCCCGCAGCAGCCAACACGAATCGAAGGGGATTGCGGCACGAAACACCTGCCGCTCCGCCGCGCGGCGACGCCGCGGCACCGCGCGGAAAATGGCGGTTACGAACCTTCGCCTTCCAGAATCCGGCCGATGGGAATCGGCGCGCGATACTCCCAGTCCGCCGTCAGACTGCTCTTGTAACGGAACAGCCGGCACGCCTCGCACACCTGGGCTACGACGAAGGGGCTCTCCTGATCCACCCAGCGATGCGGACAGCTCCCCGCCAGCGGTTTTCGAGGAGGCGTTTCGGCGGCGTCTTCGGGCATGGTCGTAGCGAGGAACTCCGGCGCTCGCGCTCAGTCCAGCTCACGAATCCAGATGTTCCGGAAGCGCACCGGATGGTCGTGGTCCTGAAGCGAAATCGGAAGCTTGTCCGCGTGCGCCTTGTAGGGCGGCCGGGCCTTGTGCGTGGTCGGCCCCATGAGTTCGACGTTGTCCTGCACGAGGACGCCGTTGTGGAGGACGGTCACGCGCGCAGGCCGCAGCAGCTTGCCGTCGGCGTCGAAACGGGGCGCGCGGAAGACGATGTCGTAGGTCTGCCATTTTCCGGGCGGAAGGCAGGCGTTGACGAGCGGCGGAAACTGTCCGTAGAGCGCCGCGGCCTGCCCGTCCGGGTACGTGTCATTCTGATAGGAGTCGAGCACCTGCACTTCGTAAAGGCCCATGAGGAAGACGCCGCTGTTGCCGCGGTCCTGACTCTGGCCGCGCGGCGGGTCCGGCGCCATCCACTCGACGTGAAGCTGGCAGTCTCCGAAGCCCTGCTTCGTCTGGATGCCGCCGGTCTTGGGCACGACCTCAAAATAATCGCCCGCAACTTTCCAGAGCGCCGCCCCGCCCTTGACGGACTCCCATTTCGAAAGGTCTTTTCCGTCAAAAAGCACGATGGCGTCCGAAGGCGGCTGCCCTGCCCGTTCCTGCGTACTGGCCGTTGCCGGCGTAATCACCGGCGGCCGCGGCCGATCCATATCGTGAATGGGCCAGTCCTTCGGGTCCCGGTGCTGCGCAAAATTCACCTGCTCGGGACGTCTCCACATCATCCACGCCGCCAGCGCGGCGGCCAGAACCAGCAAAATCAGGACAAGCTTCCGCATCGTCTCCACTCCTCCCGGAACATTGACGGCCAGACTCCGGCTTGCGCGCAGCCTCATTGCGGCT
Source organism: uncultured Acidobacteriota bacterium (assembly GCA_964556705.1). GTDB lineage: Bacteria > Acidobacteriota > Terriglobia > UBA7540 > UBA7540 > CAZKXX01. The sequence goes on along the minus strand of CAZKXX010000041.1, from coordinate 5,194 downwards.
GCGTGACGGAGAAGTTTACGTCACCGCGCCGGGTCTGTCCACCCCTCGCCGTCGCGATTCTTGACCCACCTTTCGCACTGCAATACCATCATGACGGGATACGATGCGCAGCGGAGGCAAAGGACACGCGAGCGAAGCGGGGAGACCGGTTTCAGGTTCGAGGCCGGCCAAGTTCTTCGCCGGCGCGCTGCTCGGAGTTTTTCTCGCCGGCGCGAGGCCGGCGGACGGCGCCGACCTCAGCATTGCCGTGCGCGCGCTCGACCGCGGCGATTACCTCCAGGCCGCCGTGATGGCCCGGCAATACCTGAAGACTCAACCCGCCTCGCCGGACGCGAGGGTCGTGCTGGCTCAGGCCGAACTCCTTCAGGGCCGGCCGGAAGCTGCTTACGAAGAACTGCGCAAGGCTTTGGAGGCGGATCCTTCCCATATTGACGCGCTCTATTTTCAGGCGCAGGTCTGCCTCATCCTCTCCCAGTTCGAGCGGCAGAAGCTCTTCGCGCTGGCGCCGGAGTCGGCGCGCGTCCACCAGTTGATGGCGGAAGCGGCCCGCGCCGAGCAGGACCTGACCGGCGCGGAGGAGGAGTATCGCGCGGCGCTCGAAGCCAACCCGCGCCTGGTGGAGGTGCTGGTCGAGCTCGCCGACCTCCTTCGCTCGCAGTTCCGATTTGAGGAGGCGATCGAATTCTATTCTCGCGCGACCGCGATTTCGCCCCGAGACTACGCAGGCTGGTACGGCCTCGGCGCCGCGTTCCTCTATCGAGAAGAACCCGAGCGCGCGGCGGAATACTTCCGCAAGGCGCTGGAGACGGATCCGGACTCCCCCGCGGCGCGGCTGGCTCTCGGCGACGCGCTGCTGCGCATGGGCCGGCCCGCCGACGCAATCCAGGAACTTCGGCGCGCCGCTGAGCTCCAGCCCGAAATGCGCCAGGCGTTTTCGCTGCTGGCGCGCGCCTACAACCGCCTGGGTCAGCGCGAACAGGCTCTGGAGGCACTCCGCCAGGCCGAGGAAATCAGCCGGCGCGAGAAGGAGCGGCGCGAAGCCCTGCTCGAGGCGGATGACTTTGTGATCGTGGCCCGGCCCGCGCCGCGCCAGCCTTCCGGCGAGGGAGGCGAACAATGACGGGGCATTGGTCAGGTCGGCAGTCCAGGCGGTGGCCGCGCGTCCGCCCGCACCTGCTGGTGACCGTGCTGCTTGCCGCGGCCGTCGGTCCGCTGCGCGGCGCGGAGGCGGAGCTTCCGGCGCGCCTCCAGAAGATTTTTGCGGAAGCTGTGCAGGCGCAAAAGGCCGGCAAACTCGACGTCGCCGAGAAGAAGCTGCGTCAGATTCTTGCGGAAGGCGGCGCGCGCTCCTACGTCCACAACAATCTGGGGATCGTGCACCAGCAGCGAGGCGAACACGCGGCGGCCATCGCGCAATTTCGCGCCGCTTCAGGACTGAATCCGAACTTCGCGCCGCCGAGGATCCTGTGGGGCGCGAGCCTGCTCGCCCTCGGCCGGCCCGCGGAAGCCGCGCGTCAGCTCGAACGCGCGGTCCGGCTGGCGCCGAAAGAGCCGATGGCCCGGGAGCAATTGGCCCGCGCCTATGAATTGACCGGAAACTCCGCGGGCATGATCGAGCAGTATGCGGCGCTGCGCGAGCTGGTCCCGGAAGAACCGGAATATTCCTATCAACTGGGCAACGCTTACCTGAAATACGCCGGCTGGTGCTACGGGCAAATCGTGAAACATCACCCTCAGTCGGGACGGCGCTTTCAGGCTCTGGGCGAAGGTCTGCGCATCCAGGGCCGCGGCGAGCAGGCCATTCGGGCGTACGAACGCGCGGCGCAGGCGGACCCGGGCCTGCGCGGAGTCCACCTGGCTTTGGCGCAACTTTATCTCGAACACGGCCGGAAAGATGACGCCCTGCGCAGCATCGAAGAAGAATTACGGATCGCGCCGGAGAGCGCCGCCGCAGCGGCTCTCAAACGGCGGATTGAAAACTCTCCCGGCGCGCCCTGAAGCGCGCGGTTGACCTGAGATGCGCCTGACGTTCAAGACCGCGGCGGGCATCGCGCTGGCAGCGCTCTTCACGCTTTCCGCGGCGCCCGTCCCGGCGCAGCAGGACGCTCCGCCGGACCTGGCGGGACGCCGTACTGTGGACTCGCTGCCGCTTCCTCCCGAACGGCAGAAACAGTTGTCGGAGCTGCTGACGGCGAAGAAATATGAGCTCGTGGAGAAAGCGCTCGTCGAGGAAATCGAAAAGGGCGCGCCCGCGCCGGAACTGCTTGCGTTTCTCGCCGGGGTTTTCTTCCTGGACGGAAAGTATCTCAACGCCGCGATTGCCTTGAAGAAGGCTGAAGCGATCGAACCCCTCGGCGAGAGCGACCGGTTCCTGCTGGCGCTGACTTACATCACGCTCAACCGGCGCGTCTGGGCGCGGCCGGAACTCGAGAAGCTGGCGCGCGATTTCCCTCAAAATCCTCTCTATCCCTACTGGCTCGGAAGACTCGACTACGACAACATGCACTTTGAATCCGCGCAGCGCCATTTCCGCCGGGCGCTCGAACTCGACGCGTACTCCATGCGCGCCTACGACAATCTCGGGCTCACGCAGGAAGCTCTGGGAAAGTTCGACGACGCGATCGCGACCTACGAGCGCGCCATGCGCCTGAACCGCACGCGAACGCCGAGTTCGCCCTGGCCGCCGCTGAACCTGGGAGCGCTCCTCGTCAAGCTGAATCGTCTGGAGGAAGCAGAACAGAACCTGCGCGAAGCGCTGCGTTACGACCCGCAGTTTCCCCAGGCGCACTACCAGCTCGGGCTGGTGCTGGAAAAACAGAAAAGAGACCGCGAAGCCCTGGCCGCGCTGGAAGCCGCCATCCGATTCGACCCCGATTATCCCGAGCCTCACTACGTCCTCGGCCGCATCTACCGCCGGCTGGGAGATAGTGCGAAAGCGGAAATCGCCTGGAGCAAGTTCGAAAAGCTCCGGCGCGAGAGGCGTGATATCCGCCCGCGGTGATTCCGCCGCAAACCTTTCGGCGGGCGCATTCCGGCCGCGCCTTGCCGGCCCCAATCGAATCGTCGAAGGGGCGCAGCCGGCGCTGAACAGGATCGAATGGAGCGTTACGAATATTTGAAGCTGAAGTGGATGTTGGGTGCGGCCTGAAGCTTCTCGGATTCACCACTCGCCGATGGCGTGACGTACGTCGCGCGCTTCTTGCGGGTCTGAGCGGCGCCTGGTGATCTTGGCGGCGAGGAGCGGGCGAGAGACCAGCGGCAATTGTTCCACCCGCACGACTTTGGCCCAGCAGAAAACCGGGGCTTCCTCGCGCCCCCCGAAGTCGCGCGGCAGGCGGAAGGTCATTTCAACTTCGCAATCCACGGGCACGGCTTGGCCGGCGATAAACAGCACGCCTGTATCGCTCAAGTTGGCAAATGTTCCTTCCGACCACGAGAGGGCTCCGCGCCGGCGGTAGAGGAGTTTCCCGTCATAGTCACGCCGCGGTGCGCGTTCGGGCGGACCGGTTTGTTGCAGCTCGGGTTCGACGGGTGCACTGCGGGGTTGAAAAGCCGACTTGACGGAGTTGAGGAGTGTCCGGATCTTCATGGGAACTTGCCGCCACCTCCTGCCACCAACTCGCTCCCAGATTGGGCGAGCCGGCTGGGTGAGAGACCGGACTTGAAGAAGCACTCGTGAATTTACGTCTCGAGTCGCGCGCTGTCAAGGTTGAAAGCGTGCGCGATCGGCAGGCCACCGGGCTGTTGCCCTTCGATGAAAACGCGCGATGGCCGCTTTTGCCGGAAGGGTCGTCGCGCCGAACGGCTGAGCCGGAAGTTGGTAGCGCTAACGGGAATCGAACCCGTGTTCCCAGATTGAGAATCTGGTGTCCTAACCCCTAGACGATAGCGCCACGCGGCGATCTTCATTTTCCATCAGCGGTCCGAAAACTGTCAAGGCGGAGCGGGTCAGACCTTGAAGCCGAGGCGGCGAACGGCTTCGAGGTTCTTTCGCGCGCTTTCATCCGGTCCCCCGGGCGACGGTTCGTTGCCGTCCAGCTCGACGATGACCCACCCTCTGAACTTCACGTCCTGAAGCGCGCGGACGATGGCGGAAAAATCCACGAGGCCTGTGCCGATCTCGCAGAAATGGAATTCGCGTTTGCGGATCGCTTCGCGGTCTTTCCCGAGCAATTCGCCGAGGTCGTTTCGGATGTCTTTGAGGTGGAGGAAAATCAGGCGCTCGCCGTAGGCGCGAATCACCTCCGCGGGATCGGAGCCGCCCAGCCTCAGGTGTCCCACATCCGCGATGAGTTTGACGAGGCTCGGATCAGTCGCTTCGAGCACTCGCGCCAACCCCTCGCGTGTCTCGCCCAAGTTGTTGAAATGCGGGTGATAGCCGAGCGTCAGCCCATGGTCGCGGGCGATCCTGCCGAGATGGTTCATCCGCGCGCCGAGCGACCGAATCGTCTCCTCGCTGTATTCCCGGTCGGGCTGGCCGCCGTCGGTCACCTGAAGATACAGTCCGCCGAGGCGCTCGAACAGTTCGGCGTAGGACCTGAAATTCTTTTCGTCCTCCGGCGAGCCCTCCGGGGCCAGCTGCACGCCCCAACACGAAAGCGCCACCGGTTTGAGGCGGAGTTTCTCGAGCATCGCGGCAAACTCCGCCGTCCGCTCGCCTCCCCAGCGCTCCCGAACCCAGCCGAGAAGCTGAACCCCGCGGAATCCCAGCTTCGAAATCGTGGCGAGGCCGTGCTCGAATTCTTCCTCGGGCCAGGCGATGGTGGCGTAGCCGACAGGATTCGGCAGCGCGCCGCCGCCGCGCGGGACTTCGCCGAAAAGCAGCGGAGAGGCCAGTCCCAGCGCGCCGGCACGGAGGAAGAATTCGCGTCGTTTCATACCGCGTCCTGGGTTCGCAGAACTCTCGATCTGCGAAGTCTCCACCAGATTCCGGTCGCCGTCAACCACAGGCGCTCGTGGGAAGAATCCGCGCTCCGGTCAGAACGTGGTCAAGGAAGAGAAGCGGAAGTCGCGCACTTTCATCGCGGGGACCACCATTTCAAATGATTCTTCGCCCGCGGTCCGCTGGCTGGGACCCATCATCTCCACCTGGCGGAGCATTTCCATCACGCTCTGGTTGAAGCGCAGGTTCCTCACACCGTAGCCCACCCGGCCGTTCTCAATCCAGAAAGTTCCGTCGCGCGTCATGCCCGTG
>CAZKXX010000040.1:0-30357 GCA_964556705.1 uncultured Acidobacteriota bacterium | reverse complement strand
GGGCAAACGTCCACGCATGCGGTATCCTTGGTGTTGATGCACGGTTCAGCAATAACATAAGCCATCAGAAAACTCCTTCGGAGAAAATCAGCCTGCATGGTTACCCTATCCGGCGGGCCGAGGCGGCGCGATGACTTAAGTCGTGGGTGCGGGCGGCGTCGAGGGCGCGGCCTCCTCCCGGGTTGCCCGCCCACGCCAACGGGCCCGAGGCTGGCGAAAGCGGCTGCGTTTGGCGTAAGCTGGAGGGGGCTAGTGACCTATGGTCCCCGTGGCCACACTGGATCGGGTCGAAGCGCTGCGGCGCGTGCCGTTTTTCGCCGTCCTGCCGCCGGAGGAGCTCCGCGCGCTGGCAAACCACTGCGTCGTGCGGCGGCTGGCCGCTGACGAGCTGCTCTTCGCCGAGGGCGACCCCTGCGAAGGCCTCTTCGTCGTCCAGACGGGCGCGGTCAAGCTGTTCAAAATGGCCGATACGGGCCGCGAGCAGGTGCTGGTCATCGAGCGGGCCGGCTCGACCGTCGCCGAACTGCCGCTCTTCGACGGCGGAACTTTTCCCGCTTCCGCGGCGGCGATGGAAGACACGACGCTGCTCTTCCTCCCCAAGCGCGAATTCCTCGACCTCTGCCGGAGCAATTCGGAAGTCGCCTTCGCCGTCATCCGCACGCTCGCCTGGCGCTTCCGCTACATGACCAGCCTGGTGGAAGAACTTTCGCTCAAGGAAGTCAGTCACCGCCTGGCGCGCTTCCTGCGCGACCGCGCGCTCAAGTCCGGCGTGCGCACGCGCCGCGGCGTGGAATTTCCGCTGGCGGAAACGAATCAGGAAATCGCCGCGGAAATCGGCACGGTGCGCGACCTCGTCTCGCGCAACCTGCGGCGCTTCGTGGACCGCGGCATCCTGCGACTCGAACGCCGCAAGGTCATCGTGCTCGACATGGAAGAACTCGAGCGGCAGATTGCCGGGACGAAGCGGGCTTCAGTGTAAGAGCGTTGGTGGTTGGTCGTTGGTTGTTAGCTGTTGGTTGCGTGTTTCCAATTTTCGACCCTCATTTCATCGACCGTCCACCAACAACCAACGGCCGCTGGTCTCGACGTTTGCCCTCCCAGGCGATAAGCTGAAACGGGAGTGGGAATCGCCATGCCGCAAGTCCGCCCGGCGCCGGGCCGCGTCCGCGACATCGAAAGCGCCTCCAATCCGCTGCTCAAGATCTTCCGCAAGTCGCTCGCCGAGGGCGTGACGCGCGACGGCCTGCTGGCCCTGGAAGGGCCGCACCTGGTGGAAGAAGCCCTGAACGCCGCAGAACGCGCGACGGTGCACACGGTGCTCGTGGCGCGCGGCGCCGAGGCGCGACACGAACCGCTGCTCCGCCGACTGTCGCGCGAAGCAGAAGCCGCGCGTGTCTCAGACCGGATTTTCGCCTCGGTCGCGCAGACGGAAACTCCGCAGGGGATTGCCGCGCTCGTCGAATTGAAGCGCGACGAACTCGAGGCCGCGCTCGCGCCCGCTGACGCCGTCGTGCTCGTCGCCTGCGGAATTCAAGATCCCGGCAACCTCGGCACGATGGTGCGCAGCGCGCAGGCGCTGGGCGCAGCGGCGCTCATCGCGCTCGAAGAAACCGTGAGCCCGTTCAATCCCAAGGCCGCGCGCGCTTCGGCGGGCGCGATTTTCCGGCTGCCCGTGTTCCCCGGCGCGAAGGCGCGCGACATGCTGCCGCGCCTGCGCTCGCAGGGAGTGAAGCTCATCGCCGCCGACCAGCGCAGCCCGGCGTCGCTGGCGGATGCCGACCTGCGCGCCAAAGTCGCGTTCCTCATCGGACGCGAAGCGGCGGGCGTGCCCGAGGAACTCCGCCGCGAGGCCGATCTGCTGCTCCGCATCCCCATCCGGCGCGAGACCGAATCGCTCAACGCCGCCGCCGCGGCCAGCATCTTTCTTTACGAGGGCGCGAGGCAGCGAGGCTTTGCGTATTGATTCACAGAGTAGGAAAGCGGAAAGGATGAAGGCTCTAGGACGAAGGATGAAGGATGAAGGACCCCTCTGGAGATGCTTCCCGGACTTCATCCTTCAGCCTCTACACTTCTGCGGCAAGGAAGGAGAGTCGCCGTTCTACGATGAGCTTGTTTGAGCCCGCGCAACCCGCCGCTACTTCTCCCAATTCCGCAGCGAAAGACCGTCCGCTCGCCGACCGCATGCGGCCGGAAACGCTCGAAGAATTCGTCGGCCAGCGGCACCTGCTCGCGCCCGGCAAGCCCCTGCGGCAGCAGATCGAGCGCGACGAAGTCAGCTCGATGATCCTTTGGGGACCGCCGGGCTCCGGGAAGACGACGCTCGCCACCATCATTGCGCGGCGCACACGCTCCGACTTCCTCAAGTTCAGCGCCGTCCTTTCCGGCATCAGGGAAATCAAGGAAGTGATGGCGGCGGCGGAAAAATCGCGCGCCTACGGCCGCCGCACCATCCTCTTCATTGACGAAATCCACCGCTTCAACAAAGCGCAACAGGACGCGTTTCTGCCCTACGTCGAACGCGGCGACATCATCCTGATCGGCGCGACGACCGAGAACCCCTCGTTCGAGGTTATCTCGGCCCTGCTCTCGCGCGCCAAGGTCTATATGCTCTCGGCGCTTTCGACCGACGAGGTGCTGGCGCTGCTGAAGCGCGCGCTCGCGGACGAAACGCGCGGCCTCGGCAAAGAGCGCGTCGCGATTTCCGACGACCTGCTGCGCCAGATCGCCGTCTTTTCGAACGGCGACGCGCGCGCCGCCTACAACACGCTCGAGACCGCCGTCGCCGCCGCGCCGCGCGATCCCGCCACGGGTGAGGCGACGATCAGCGAAGCCGTCGTCGAAGACGCCATGCAGCGCAAAGTGCTCCTCTACGACAAAGCCGGTGAGGAGCACTACAACCTGATTTCGGCGCTGCACAAATCGGTGCGCAACTCCGACCCCGACGCGGCACTTTACTGGCTGGCGAGAATGCTCGAAGCGGGCGAAGACCCGCTCTACATCGCGCGGCGGCTAATTCGCATGGCGAGTGAAGACATCGGCCTTGCCGACCCCAACGCGCTCTCGGTCACCGTCAACGCCATGCACGCCGCGCACTTTGTGGGCATGCCGGAGGGAAACCTGGCGCTCGCCGAAGCGGCCGTGTACCTCGCGCTCGCGCCGAAATCCAACGCGCTCTACGCGGGCTACGGCGAAGTGCGGCGCGACGTCGAAAAGACCGTCGCCGAGCCCGTGCCGTTTCACCTTCGCAATCCGGTCACCGGCCTGATGGCGAACGCCGGCTACGGAAAGGGTTACGAGTACGCGCACGAGGCGCCGGAACGCCTTACCGCCATGACCTGCCTGCCCGAATCGCTTCGCGACCGCCGCTACTATCGTCCCACCGACGAAGGCGTGGAGAAGCGGCTGAAGGAACGGCTGCGCGCCATCGAAGAGTGGAGGAAGAAGCACGCCACGCGAAAGGACGAACCGCCGCGCTAACCGTCCCGCGGCGCGCCCGCCTCGACGCTTTCCGCGCCCTGTGTTAATTTGGAGAGTCCGAATCCTCAGGAGAAACGCAACCGTCTCATGGCCGAAATTCTTCCCTTCCGCGCGCTGCGCTACAACCCCGACCGCGTCGGGGAGCTGGCGCGCGTCGTCACCCAGCCTTACGACAAGATCACGCCCGAAATGCAGGCGCGCTACTACGACCGGAGCCCCTACAACCTGGCGCGCATCATTCGAGGGCGCGTGAATCCGGACGACACGCCGGAGAACAGCGTGTACACGCGCGCCGCCGCGCATTTCGCCGAGTGGCGGGAGAAGGGCGTGCTCGCCGGCGAGCGCGAGCCGGCGCTCTATCCCTATTCGCAGGAATACGCGGTGCCCGGCCGCAAAGGCGAGCGTCGCGAACGCCGCGGCTTCATCGCCCTCCTGAAGCTCGAAGATTATTCCGCCGGCGTCGTCCACCGGCACGAAGAAACGCTCTCCGGTCCGAAGGCTGACCGGCTGGAGCTGCTCAAAGCGACGCGCGCGCACTTCGGCCAGATTTTCCTGCTTTACAGCGACCCGGCGGGCGAAATCGAATCGGCGCTCGCCGCGGGCGCGTCGAAGAAGCCCTGGGAGTGCGTGACCGACGAATACGCGACGCGGCATTCCGTGTGGCGCGTCGCGGAGGCGGGCACGATCGCGCGCGTGGTCGAGGCCATGCGCGCCAAGAAACTCGTCATCGCCGACGGCCATCACCGCTACGAGACGGCGCTCGCCTACCGCCATCTTCGCCGCGCCGAAGGCGCTGAAGACGCGCGCGCCGAATATGTGATGGCGACATTCGTCCGCAAGGAGACCGAAGGGCTGACGATTCTCCCCACGCACCGCGTCGTGCGCGGGCTCGAGGAGTTTGAATGGCCGCGCTTTCTGGAAGCGGCGCGCGGATATTTTGAAGTCGAAAGCGTTTCGGTGACGGGAAAGGTGGAGCGCTGGGCGCGGCGCGGCGCCGAGGGGCTCGCTTCAGCGGGCCGCAAGCGCCCAACGCTCGCGGCGTATGCGGGCGCGGGCCGGCTGGCGCTGTTCGGATTGCGCGACGGGCTCGACCTCGTGCACGAAATGCCGGACGTCGCGCCGGGCCTGCGCCGGCTCGATGTCATCGTGCTGCACCGGCTGCTGCTCGAGCGCGCGCTGGGGATTACCGCCGAAGCGGTGCGCGAGGAGAAAAACCTCAGCTACGTCCGGGAGTTCGAGGAAGCCGTGGCGCGGGTCGAAAGCGGCGCGGCGCAACTCGCGTTCCTGATGAACCCCACGCCCATCGAAGCGGTGTGGGAAAACGCCCTGGCGGGACGCCCGCTGCCGCAGAAGTCCACGGACTTCTACCCGAAACTTCTCTCCGGACTCACCATCTACTGGCTGGACAATCCCGCGGGCCACTGAGCCGGGGGCGCAGGCCGGTCTCGCGGCGCGGGCCGGCCCGCGTCGCGAGGGGGTTTCAGGAAGACGAGGCGTAGGACTTGACGGCGTCCTCGACGCTGTCATACACGTCGAACACCGTCACAAGCTTAGTGATATTCAACTGCTCGGAAAATTTTCTGGTTAAGTTGGCGAGCTTCAGGCTCGCGCCCTGGTTGCTCGCCGTGGTGTGGCCGGCCACCAGCGTCCCCAGCCCCGCGCTGTCGATGTAACTGACGTCGGCCAGGTCGAGCACCAGCCGGTTCTTGCCCTTCTCCAGCAGCTCCTTCAGTTTGTAGCGGAGCTTCAGGCTTTCCTCGCCCAGCACGATGCGGCCGGAGAGCGCGAGCACGGTGACGCCGTTCGTGTCCGTTTCTTTAATCATCAGCGGCATGAGTTCTATTCCTCCTGCGAACTGTCCCTCTCCCCGCGCGGCCCGGCCCGTTCGGGCAGAGCGCCGGAACCGCGAATTCTATCCAGCCGGACGGCAAAAGTAAATCGGGTCGCGGCCCCGACGGCGCGAATGACCCGCCCTCAGTCAAATTCCGAACAGGACATGAAATAGCCGCAGCGCGGGCACAACGCCTTGCAGTGCCGGTTTTCCAGCCGCGCCGAGCACTGCGGGCAGAAATGGACGGGCAGCTCGTCCGCGGGCTCAGGCACACTCAGCTTCGCTTGCGCTCCGTTCATCGTGTCCATGCACGTCCGTCGTTGCGCCGTCTCGTCGGCCCGGAAGGGCCGGCCGGAGCCCGGCGCTACAGGAGGGACTGAACGACACCCACTTCCCAGCCGAGGTAGAGCCCGAACCCCAGGCTGAACAGTCCCGCCGCCAGGCGCACGCCGCGTTCCAGCCACAGCAGGCGCCGCGCCGCCAGCGCCACGGGCAGCGAAATCACCAGACTCATCAGCGCCATGCCGCCGATCGAGCCCACGCCGAAAATCAGGATGTAGCCAGCGGCCACGAGGAGCGAAGGAATCGCGCCCACCACGAGCATCATCAGCGCCGCGGTCCCCGCCAGCCCGTGCACGACGCCGACGACGAAAGGTTTGCCCGCCACTTTCAGGACGTGGTGCTGGTGCTGGTGCGGCCCGTGCTCCTTTTCGCCCACGTGCACGTGCAGGTGGCTGTGCACCACGCCGTCGTGCTCGTGCGTGTGGACGTGGAGGGCGGGCGTTCGCGCCAGCTTCCAGAGTACGCTCGCGCCCAGTGCGATGAGCATGAGGGCGACGACGAATTCGAGCGCCTGCGCGTGCCGCTCTGTGAGCGCCACGCGGAACAGGGCCACCGCCATGCCGAACACCAGCAGCGCGGCGGTGTGCCCCAGGCCCCAGTAAACGCCGATCAGCGACGAGCGCTTCAGGCTCCGCTCCTGGCTCGCGAACGTCGAGACGGCGGCCAGGTGGTCCGCGTCGAGCGCGTGCCGCAGGCCGAGGACGAAGCCCAAAGCCAGAGTCGTCCAGACGGGAAAATCAGTCATGTTTGAGCCGGGTGATAAGTCCATTCGACCGTTTCAAATCGTTGGTTGTTGGTTGTTGGTTGAGCCCCGGACCGGCTCTTACTCTGCACATCCGAAAGGCCACCGCCTTCAACCCACAACTAACCACCCACAACCCGCAGTCAGTCATCTGCAATTCACTATTCACAATTCACGATTCCCCGTAGCTTTCCCGCAAAAAGTCCGAAATCGCGGCGCAGGCGCCGGAAAGTGTCGCCTCATCGGGCAAAAAGACGATGCGCGCGTGGCGCGTACCCGGGTCCTGACCGAAACCCGAGCCGTGAACTACCAGCACGCCTTTTTCCACCAGCAGCTTTCGAACAAAATCTTCGTCGCTTTCGGGAATCTCCAGGCGCGGGAAAGCATAAAACGCGCCGCGCGGCGGCACCAGGCTGACGCGAGGCGTCGAACGCGCCCATTCGACCGTCAAATCGCGGCGGCGGCGGAGTTTGGCGCGGACCTCGTCCAAATGGTCCTGCGGGCCTTCGAGCGCCGGGCGGATGGCGTACTGCTCGGGATGATTCGCCGAAAGGCGCGCGCGCAGCAGCTTATGAATGCCCTCGACGTACGGCTTGAGCGCGGCTTCGGGGCCGCTCACCACCACCCAGCCGAGCCGCCAGCCCGGGGCGAGAAAATTCTTCGAAATGCCGTTGAAGGTGACGACCGGCACGTCGGGCGCAAGCGCGGCGATGGAAGGCGGCGGCGTGCCGGCGGGATCGAAGATGAGCCGGTCGTAGATCTCGTCGGCGAAGATGACCAGGTTGTTCTGCCGCGCCAGCTCGGCAATCGCCTCGAGCGTCCGCCGCGAGCAGACCGCGCCCGTGGGATTGTTCGGATTGATGAGCACCAGGGCGCGCGTACCGGTAAAGATGCGCGAGGCGAGGTGGTCGAGGTCGGGCTCCCATTCGAGCGATTCGTCGAGGCGGTAGGCGTTCGGCTGCGCCTCGATTTTCGCCAGCACCGCCGAGTAGAGCGGATATTCGGGCTCGGGCGTGGCGACGTTCTCGCCGGAGTTGACGAGCGCCGTGAGGCAGATGTCCACCGCTTCGCTGGTGCCCTGGGTGACGAAGACGCTGCGGATGTTGCGGATGCCCTTGCGCTCGGCGTCGGCGCGCACGGCCTCGAGCGCTTCGGGGACGCCCGGCGAGGGCGCGTAGCCGTTCTTGCCGTCGCGCATCGCTTGGGCGACGGCCTCGATGAGATGCGGCGGCGTTTGGAAATCAAACTTGAGGGGGTCGCCGATGTTGAGCGGCAGGACGGGCTTGCCCTCGCGCGCCACTTGCTCGGCGAGCACGGCCAAATCGCGGATCGCGTACCGCACGCGTTCCAGGCGCGTGGCGGCGAGGATTTCGTGAACGTGGGGCAATCCGCGTGGCATAAATCCGGTCAATTCTGACAGAAACGGGAAGCCGGGTCAAAGCATTGATGATCGAAGGAAGTATTGTTGATTGCCGATTGGCCGGAACTCGGGCTCGGCAATCGGCCGGCTACTTCTGCTCGGTCGGCTGGGTCGTCTCCGTCGTCTGCTTCTTGCGAAACAGGCCGGTAATGCCCTTCACGAGTTCTTCCGTGGACTGCTGCTGAGTCTGCTGGCCTTCCGCCGGGGTCTCACCCTCCTGCGGGCGGGCGAGGAGCTGCTGGAGGCCCGTCACCGCCTGTCGGCCGGTGGCAGAAGTGACGCGGAACTGCGGCTGTTCGAGCGTGCCGGAGAGGACGAAAGGGAAGCTCAGCCTGCCTTCTGAATAGCTGGCGCCGGAGAGCTGCGCGACGATGTTGGTGACAGACGTCTCACCCGCCAGCACTTTCGCCGTGCCCTGGTACTCGAGGCTGCCCGCGCCCGCCAGGCCCATGCTTCCCGCGCCGTCCACTTCCACGCCGTTGCCGACGAGCACGACTCTCTGGCTGGCGATGCGCTGGTTGGCGATGACGAGGTCGGCGGCGATGGATTTGAACGACGACGGGTCGCCCTCGGCGGGACCCAGGTTCGAAAGGCGCGCGAGCATCATGAGGTTCTTGTTGAGCTGGAGGCTGGGCAACTGGCCGTCGGTGACTTTCAGGTCGCCGGTGCCGCGCATGCCGGCGAGGGGATCGGGAGAATTGAGAATCTGGCCGCTCAGCTTGACGCTGCCGTCCATCTTGCCGCTCATCTTGCCGCGCGCGTCGGGGAAGGCTTCCAGCATCTTGGCGATGTTGACGCCGGCAATTTTCGCGTCCACATCGTAGCGCGCGTTGCGGCCGGCGAAGTTGAAAGCGAGGTTGCCGGTGGCGCGGCCGTCGGCGAGGTCGAAAACGAGGTCGTCGAAAAAAATCTCTTTGGGAAACAGGCGCAGCCTGGCGCGCACGGAGCTGGCCCGGAGCTGTCCGAATTGAAGCGAGCGGGCACGGAATTCGCCCTGGGCGGCGGGCTGCTTTTCGCCCGCGGCGTGCACGGTGGGCGGGTCGAAGAGAGAGGCGAAGATGGTGTTCTCGCGCGGCGGGGCAGGGAGCGCACGGGCCGACTCGATGAAGGCGCTCAGGTCCACCTGCTCGAGCGAAATGGAAACGTCGCGCGCCTGGAAGTACGCGGGGCCGGGCTTGCCGGAAGCAAGCAAAGGCGCCACGCTCAACTGGCCGCCGGAAACGGTGACTTTGGAAATCACGCCCAGGGTGAGAAACGGCTTTTCGCCCGCCGCCGCGGCCTTTTTCTCCGCCGCGGGTTTGGGCGGATTCTCAAAATTCCAGCGGCCGCGCGCGTCGGAAAGCATGTGGATGACCGGCTCGTCGAGTTCGAGCGAGTTGACGATGACGCGGCGGTCCCAGAGCGCGTCGCGGTCCACTTCCACATAAAGGCGCTTCGCCCTGAGGAAGTCGCCCTTGGGAAAGCCCGGCGGGTTGCCGAGCGAGAATTCGTCCACGCGAATGGAGAGCGTGGGGAAAATGGTGAGCGTGAGTTTGGCGATGGCGGCGGGCTTGCCGGTTTCTTTTTCAATCTGCTCGACCACCCGCGGCCGGTAGCGGTCCACGTCAATGAGGATGGGAACGAGGACGATTGCCGCGAGAACAATCACCACGAAGAAAATGAGGACACCGAGCGCGATTTTTTTGCCTCTGGTCATCGCAGACCTTCAAGACCGCGGGTTGTGAATGATTCCCGCTTGATTGTACACCCGCAGCGGTCGCCATCGTAAGGGCGGGGCTTGCCTGCCTCCCTGCCGCAGGGGGCGGAGGCAGGCCCCCGCCCTTTGGGGTTTCGGTCAGTGCACTTTCCGGAGTTCGGGCGCCCCCAAGGGGCGCCCCTGCGCCGGCACGTCCTCATGGACGTCATTCCCGCAAAAGCGGGAATCCAGAAGGGGTTCCCGCCTTCGCGGGGACGACCGGTATTCCAGAGTTATGGGCGCTTTGTGGTCCAGGCACTCCACAACAACGAAAGTGGCGTTCGTTCTGAGTTATTCCAGTGGGAGCACCATCACGGCTCGGGCGAGGTGCGCTTGACGAGCCTGGCGGTGAAGTAGTCGAAGAAGTCGCGGCCGGGCGGCGCGACCTGCACGGTCATGGTGAGTTCGCTCTCGCCATTGCGCTCCAGCGTGCGCCGGAAGAGCCAGCCGGGGGGCGGGTCTTCACCACCTTCGGGCGTGAACCGCACCTGATTGTCCTCCACCGTCACACGATAGCGCGTAATGAAGCCGGTATTCGAGAACATGCGCAGGATGAAGCCGGGCCCTTTGCGGTCCGGGCTCAGCAGGCCGACCCACGCTTCGCTCGCCGAGGGGGCGCGCTGGGTGGGCGGCAGCCAGAAATCCTCGCGGAAGATGAGGAAACGCTTTCCGAGGTCGTAGTCCGCCGAGAAGCGCACTTCGCCCTGCTGGCCGCGGCCCGTGGTGCTGCCCGTCCACTGGCCGACCAGCCAATCGAGCGAAGAGAAGTCGGGGCGGGGCGGCAGGGGAATGGAATACGTCCCGGATTTCTGCGGCGCGGCTGGAAGCGGCACGAGGGCCAGCACGGCCGCGAGCAGGAAAGCGGGCCGGAAATTCATCGTTCCTCCTCGCCGACCCGCCAAGGGGGGAGCGCACCGCTGCGGGGCGGGCGGACGAAACCGAGGTGCGTCCGCTCGTGAAAAAAAATCTTCGCGTCTCGCAAGCCTGAACGGGCCAGCAGGTCGGTGAGTTCCTCGCCCGTGTAGGCTGCGCGCACCGAGTCGCAGTAAAGCTTGTACATCAGCCCTGAATAATACCTCCCAAACCAGCGCACGTGCAGAGGAAAAGCAAGTCGCGAAGGGCGGCGGAGGTCGCGCATCAGGAGGACGCCCTCGGGGCGGGCTACACGCGCCATCTCTTTCAGCACGCGGACGGGCTCGCGGAGGTGGTGGAGGAGGGAATTGGAGAGGACGAAATCAAAGCTGGACTCGGGAAAGGCGAGCCGGTTGGCGTCGGCGACGAAGAAGTGGGCCCGCTCCGCAAGCCCCTGCTCGGCGGCGGCGCGGCGCGCGGCGCGAATCATATTGAGCGAATAGTCAGCTCCAAACACCGTCACGCCGGGCAGGCGCCGCGCCAGTTTGAGCGCGATGCCGCCCGGGCCGCAGCCGAGGTCGAGCAGACGGCCGCGCTCCGGCGCCAGCGCAATCACCTGCTCGACCAGCGTGTTGTCAATCGAGTCGAGAAAGGCCTCCGCGGCCGCCGAAGCGTAGGCTTCGACCTCATCGGAATCGTCCATCACTTCGGGTTCGGGGCGGCGCGGCAGCTCCCACCACTTCATGGAGCAGCATTATGCCTGCGCGGGAGCGGAATGACCATCGGATGAGCGGGGGATTTGAGATTTGTAATTTGAGATTGGAGACTGGAAACTCAAAGCTCGCCGGACCAACGGGTCTGCGATCTCACGCCGGCATGCCCGGAAAACCCTCCGCGCGCGGAGCGGTTTCCCATTTCCAGTTTCTGCACTCTAGGAGTTGGAAGGAAGCAGTCCCTGGTCGCGGATGAGGCGGACCAGCAGTCCGAGCATGTCCGTGGTGGTGACGATGCCGACCAGGGCGCCGTTCTCGACGACGGGCAGGCAGCCGAAGCGCTTCGAGTGGAGGAGCGTCGCCGCCTCGTAAATGGGCTGGTCGGGGCGCAGGGTGAGCGGCTCGCGGGTCATGGCGCGCGAGACGGGAGTCGTCTCGAGCATGCGATTGTATTCGTCGGCGTCCATGCCGCTGGTGACGGCGGGGGCGAACTGCTTCACGTCGTGCTCGGTGACGACGCCCACGAGTTCCTTGTCGCGCAGCACGGGCAGATGACGGAACGAAGAGCGCATGAACATCATGCGCGCGTCAAGGAGCGTGTCGGTCTCCTGAAGGGTGGTCACTTCCTTGGTCATGAAGTCACGAACCAGCATCCGATGCCTCCGTGCCCGGTCCTTCAGCCCTCCTTCGTTTCGGCCTTCGAGGGCTCCGTGGAGTGCTCCCGGTCCGACCAGCGGTCGGGCGGAAAATTGATGTCCCAGAATTCCTCCTGGTCAAGGATTTCAAAGCCCAGTTCGATTCCGTCGCGCGTCTGGTGGGAAGAAACCCACGCCACGCGCGCGCGCGCCGTGCGATCCTTCTGCCGCCAGAGAATATCCAGCGTGTCGCCCACCCGGAAGGTGTTTTGAGTCCGGATCAGCGCGCCGTGCTTGGAGACCGTGACCGTCTCGACCGGCTCCCATTGCGCGTCGGCGGATTGTCCTGCGGTACTCACCACCAGCGGGATGCGCAGCACGATTCGAACGCTGCGGCGGCGGGCCGCCGGCCGGCCACTTGAGGGCTCCGTGCCTTTAGTCTTGTCAGCAGGTGGAACCTGGCTCATCCAAAAGCACCTGGACTGGCGCTATCATAACACACCGGCAGCAGAAAGCCTCGATTGTCACCCTGTCGATTTTCTTTACAGGCTGGCGCCGAGTTGTGGCATGATTCGGGTCACAGAGAACCACAACTGAAAGTACCACTGCCGCCCCTGCAAAGGGGGCACAGTCGCACGCAAGACCGGGAGAGCCGAGGCAGTTTTCCCGCCTTCAAAATAAGCCTCGGCTCCTCCCGGGATTCTTCGTACAACTCGACATTTCAGTGAGGTGTGCTGCCCAGTGCGACGGGAAGCCCATTCCCCTGCGGAAAATCGGTCTTGCGTCTTTGGGAATTCATTGCGGAGCCCCGGCCCAAATCCGCTCCTGCAAGAAGTTCGGACTCTATCACGTCCATCAAGTGATAGAATCCGGCGAACCTGACTTCGTTGGAGGTTGACTTCACTTGGGCGAGAGCACGCTGTTCCCACAGGATTTCCTCATCGCCTTGCGGGCCCTGGTCAACGTGCACCATTCCATCTATCCAAGGATTCCGCCTCAGGGAATCTATTTTGAAGCCCTCGTAGAAGAAGCCTTCAGGAAAATCAAGAAGCCGTTTACGGTTGTGGAGGAGTCTGGGCGGAACCAACCTATGCACGACCTGCTTGTCGAAGAAGCCCGAATATCTCTGAAGACCGAAACAGGGACGGGAACACATCCCGAGCTGATTCACATCACGAAACTGTGCACCACAGAGCGAGAGCCGTGGACCCCCAATGTCCTGATCTCGAGAGTGCTCGGTCATCTTGCTCGCTACGATGTGGTCTTAATGCTGAGGGCAATTTGGCAACTCCCGCTGCTCCACTACCAGCTCATCGAAATTCCCGTTGAAATTCTCAAGCTGGTTGAGGCGGCAGAACTGAAAGGGGTTGGCCGAAGGGCGGGCCGTCAAAGTCTGGGGGCTGACGTGCTCCGAGGCGGCGAAAAACTCTTTCACGTCCACTTCGACGGGTCGGATGGCAAGTGCCAAATCCGAAATCTTTCCATTCGGCACTGCGTAATGCTGGCGGAGTGGGATTTGAAGATCAGCGAGTGAAAATGGCCTCTGTCACTCGCATCGATCAGACTTCCGGAAGACCAGCCAGTAGCAGTGCTGGCGTCGACTGTGGTGGGCGACCTTCCATTTCGGGTCGATGATAGGACCTTTCCGCACCTTGACGATGCAGTCGCAGGGCTGAAATCGCAGCTCGCGGGCGGCCTGGATAAAGTCCACATGCGCCCATTGGTATTGGTGGTCGTGAACGTAATCGGTGATTTTGCAGAAAAGAACTCCTTCGGGCTTGAGTACTCGGAAGGCTTCTTTCAAGAACGGCGGATACGTATGAGCGAAGCTATACCCTTGCTGGCGCCCCGAGCGGACGACCAAGCCGAACCGGCTATTGAAATCTTTCGTCCGGTCCTTCCCTTGATTAGGCACATGGGGCGGGTCATAGACCACCACGTCGAAGGAGCCGTCTGGGAAAGGCATGCACGTATTGTCGGCGACAATGGCCGGCCGATGCGACCGCTCGATGTCAATGCCCACGACTGGCCTGGTACTTCCCCGCCAGAACCGTCCTCCGTTGACGGTGGAATCCAGAATCTTCTCAGGCGGACGCCGCGGGTAAAAACCAAGGAGCCTTTCTAGGAGTTCTGCATCCTCCCCTTCCCACACAGACCCAAGCAGCTCGTACCGCTGGGACGGGGCCTGGGGCTGGTCAATCAGTGCGGGTTGAATAGCCTTCGCCATTTCCTGAGTGATTGTTCGACCGAAACGCCTACGATGATGATACCAAAGCTCGGGAACCCGACGATATCCTAATCTTCGTCTCCTTAGCCGCAATCCGCACGGCTTTCCTTGCTTTCCGGCGGAAGGCAAAGTAATATAAACTATTTATCGGCAACGTGAATCCAAGCTCTGAGGGGGATTCCCCCCAGGGGAAGGGGTTCCGCGTCCCGAAACGATTATGTTTGAGCAGCTTCAGGGCAAATTCGAGAGCGTGTTCAAGTCGCTGCGCGGCCAGGCGACGCTCTCCGAGCCGCTGGTGGACGAAGCGCTGCGGGAAGTCCGGCTGGCCCTGCTCGAAGCCGACGTCAACGTCAAAGTCGTCAAGGAGCTGCTCGACCGAGTCAAGGTGAAGGCGCTCGGCGAACAGGTCCAGCAGAGCTTCAGTCCGGCGCAGGAAGTGGTCCGCATCGTCCGCGACGAGCTGATCGCGCTGCTGGGCGGCGAAGCGTCGGTCCTGACCTACACGAAGGAATTCCCCGTTGTCTTCCTCATCGTAGGTCTTCAGGGTTCCGGCAAGACGACGACGTCCGGCAAGCTGGCGCTCTGGCTCGCCAAACGCAAGAAGCGGCCGATGGTGGTCTCGACGGACGTGTATCGTCCCGCGGCGCGAGAGCAACTGGCCATCATCGCGAAGGAAATCGATGTGCCGTGCTTTGCGGGCGAAGGCATCGCCTCGCCGATCGAGCTGGCGATGGCGGCGCGCAAGGACGCCGCCGACCGCGGCCACGACGTGCTGATTGTGGATACGGCGGGGCGGCTTCACATCGACGAGCAGTTGATGCAGGAAGTGAGCGAGCTGCGCACGAAGCTGCGGCCGAGCGAAGTGCTGCTGGTGGCCGACTCGATGATCGGCCAGGACGCCGTGCGCAGCGCCAAGGAATTCCACGAGCGCCTGGGGACGACGGGCGTGATTCTGACCAAGCTCGACGGCGACGCGCGCGGCGGCGCGGCGCTTTCCATTCACTACGTCACCGGCCAGCCCATCAAGTTCATCGGGGTGGGCGAAAAGTACGACGCGCTGGAAGTTTTCCATCCCGACCGCATCGTGGGGCGCATCCTCGGCATGGGCGACGTGCTCTCGCTCATCGAAAAGGCCGAGCAGACGATGGACAAGCAGAAGGCGCTGGAGGTGCAGCGGAAGATCGTGACGGACACCTTCACGCTGGAAGATTTCCGCGACCAGCTCCGGCAGATGCGCAAGCTCGGACCGGTCAATGAAATGCTCGGCATGCTGCCCAAGGTGGGCATCTTCAAGGATGCCGGCAAGGCGCGCGTCGAGGACAAGGAGCTGGTCCACATCGAGGCGATCATCGATTCGATGACCGTCAAGGAGCGGCAGCACCACGAAATCATCAACGGCAAGCGACGCAAGCGCATCGCGCGCGGCAGCGGGACGACGGTCCAGCAGGTGAATCAGGTTCTGAAGCAGTACGTGCAGGCGAGAAAGATGATGAAGACCCTGGGCAAGAGCCTCTGGGGGCGCGCGGCCGGAGGTTTGAGGATGCCGGCCGCCCCGGGAGGCGCGGGCTAGAAACCGCCGGGCGACGGCGGAACGTTTCCAGACATCGTCATTGAGGGAGGACGGGGATTTGCTGAGAATTCGACTGGCTCGCACGGGAGCCAAGAAGCAGAGCAGTTACCGCATCGTGGTGATCGACCGCGAGCGGGCGCGCGACGGGAAGTTTGTGGAGATTCTGGGCCACTACAACCCGCGGCGCCACCCGCCCGAGCTCGTCGTCAACCGCGAGCGGGTGGATTACTGGCTGGGCCGCGGGGCGCAGCCTTCCGAGACGGTTCGAAGTTTTCTGAAGCGGGCCGCCAGCGCCTGAGACGCCGCGCGGACCGCTTCGCCCCCGAGCGCCGGGGCGCACCAGTTGCTGATCATATCGCTCTCGATCTCTTTCCTGGTTGTTGTTCCGGATGAGACCACTCGAAGGAGGACCAGATGAAGGAGCTGATTGAAGACATCGCCAAGGCGCTGGTGGACAATCCGGATCAAGTGCAAGTCCGGCCGGTCGAAGGGGAACAGGTGAC
The DNA here is from genome assembly GCA_964556705.1 of uncultured Acidobacteriota bacterium. Lineage (GTDB taxonomy): Bacteria > Acidobacteriota > Terriglobia > UBA7540 > UBA7540 > CAZKXX01. The sequence continues at coordinate 14,310 of CAZKXX010000040.1, read as the reverse complement.
GGTACTCGAGCTGCGCGTGCATCCCTCCGACCTCGGGAAGGTCATCGGCAAACAGGGACGCACCGCGCGCGCCATCCGCACGATTCTGGGCGCGGCGGGCATGAAGCTGCGGAAGCGTTTCACGCTGGAGATTCTCGAGTAAGGGTTCGGCGGGCCGCAGCCCGCACGACCCGCCGGTCAGAACCCGCGACGTGATGGCGGACAACGAGGGGAGAGAATTCGTCGTCCTCGCGCGGATCGCTCGCCCGCAGGGGCGGCGAGGGGAAGTTGTGGCCGAGCTGATGACGGGCTCGGCGGAGCGGTTTGCCGCGCTGCGCCGCGTTTTCGTCGGCGAGCCGCCGCGCGCGCTGGAACTGGAACACGCCTGGGAGCACAAGGGACGCGTCGTCCTGAAGTTTGCGGGCGTGGATTCGATCGGCGCGGCTGAAACGTTGCGCGGCCTCGACGTCAGGGTCCCGGCCGCCGAACGGGCGCCGCTCGAGGCGGGCCGCTATTACGTCTCCGACCTCGTGGGATGCCGCGTCCTCGTCAGACACGGCGAGGGGCGGAGAGAAATCGGCACGGTCACCGAAGTGGAACCCACGGGCGGCGCCGACCTGCTCCACGTGGCGCCGGCAGAGGAAGGGAAAGACGAAATCCTCATTCCGCTCGCGGAGGAAATCTGTACGGAGATTGATCCGGCGGGAAGGACGATCGTGATTAATCCGCCGGAAGACCTGCTGGAGTTGAACGAATAGCTCGAGCGGCGATGTCCTCATCGCCGCCCATGGAATCGCCGAACGGCGGCGAGGACGCGGCGGCTACAAATAATGATCTTTGACGTCGTCACCATTTTCCCGGGATTCTTTTCGGGCATCCTCGAGCACGGGCTGCTGAAGCGCGCGCTGGCGGGCGGCCACGCCGAAATCCATTTGCGCGACCTGCGCGAGTTTGCTGAGGACCGTCACCGCACGGTGGACGACCGTCCCTTCGGCGGCGGTCCGGGAATGGTGTTCAAACCCGAGCCGCTCTTTCGCGCCGTGGAAGCGATCAAGGCCGAAGCGGGCGAAGGCGACCTTCCGGTCATCCTGCTCAGCCCGCAGGGACGCCTGCTGACGCACTCGGTGGCCGAGGAACTCTCGCGCCGCCCGCGCCTGGTGCTGCTGTGCGGCCGCTACGAGGGCGTGGACGAGCGCGTCGCCGAGCACCTGGCGACGGACGAAATCTCGATCGGGGATTACGTGCTGAGCGGCGGCGAGCTGGCCGCGGCCGTGGTGATGGAATCCGTGACGCGATTGCTTCCGGGCGTGCTCGGAAACGAGGAATCCACCGGGCAGGATTCGTTTTCCGCGACGGAAGGCCGCGGGGGACTGCTCGACGCGCCGCATTACACGCGCCCCGCCGTCTTCCGCGACTGGCCGGTGCCGGAAGTGCTGGTTTCCGGCCATCACGAGGAAATCCGCCGCTGGCGGCGGCGCAAGGCGCTCGAAAAGACCTGGCGACGCCGGCCGGAGCTGCTCGAGCGCGCCGCGCTCGACGCCGAAGACCGTAAGGTTCTGGAGGAAATTCAGCGCGAGGCCTTGGAACCGGCCGCGCGCCGCGCTTGACTCCTGCCTGTGGCCGTGGATCCCCGCTTGCGCGGGGATGCGAGGTTCATACAGCGCTCGACGGCGAGGGAGTCAGTCCCGCGCGAAAACCGAATGAGGGAGTGAAACAGACATGAGCATTCTTGAAAAGATCGAAAAAGCGCAGGAGAAGAAGGACGTGCCGGCGTTTCGCTCGGGAGACACGGTGCGCGTTCACGTGCGCATCAAGGAAGGCGACAAGGAGCGGATCCAGGTTTTCGAGGGGACCGTCATCGGGCGGCGCCGTGCGGCCAACCACTCGACGTTCACGGTGCGCAAGATTTCCTTCGGGCAAGGCGTGGAGCGCATCTTCCCGCTGCACTCGCCGGTGATCGAAAAGATTGAAGTCGTCCGCTCCGGCCGCGTGCGCCGCGCCAAGCTCTACTACCTGCGCGGGCTGCGCGGCAAAGCCGCGCGGCTCCGCGAAGCGCGGACCGAGCAGTAACTCCGCGCCCTCCGCAGACAAAAAAGGGAGGGCCACGCGCGGCCCTCCCCTTCTCTTGCCTTCCACCGGAGATTCAGATCACCTGTTCGCCGCCGGCGAGCACGGCGTCCTGCTCCTCCCACTGGATCCGTTCCCGCGTCATCTGCTCGACTTGTTCCTGAATACGCTGCATCTCCTGTTCCAGAAGCTCGCGGTCAATTTTGATCTGACGCGCCTGCTCGACGGCCCGTTCGGCCTGCGCGCGAGCCTGGTCGGCGAGGTGCCGGATCTGCTCCTCGTCGATGTTCACGTCGATGTCCAAGTCGAGATCGAAATCTTCGAGGTCGGCCGTGTGACGGCGTGAAGGCGGCTGCGCGGGCTCGAGTTCGACAGCGAGGGTCTGCTCGGCGCGGTTGCGGACGATGGTCAGCTTCACGGTGCGCTTCTCGTCGGCGCCCTTCGCGAGCGCCCGGCGCACGTCGCGAACGGTGGAAACGGGCTGCTCATCGAGCGCCACGATGACGTCGCCGGCCTTGAGCCCCGCCTTTTCCGCAGCACTCCCAACCGTCACTTCGCGCACCAGCACGCCCTTGCCCTGCTTGACGCCGAAATACTCGGCCAGTTGCGGCGTCAGGTCGTCAGCGGAGATGCCCAGGCGCGCGCCGCGGTGGATGAAAAAGACGGAGTCGCGTTCGCCGGGAAACATCGGAGGCTTCGGGGGAGGAGGCACGGCCATGGCGTGCGGGGCCGGAACGGCGAACAAGAATTTCCTTTCGCCCGGCTCGGCCAGCGTCGCCGAGAGCGTGCGCGTCTGCCCGGCGCGCGTGACGGTGAACGCCACGGTGCGTCCCGGCGGAGTTTCCTGCACCAGCCGGCGCAGTTGCGCAGCGCTGCGGACGCGCTCGCCCGCAAACTCCACGATGACGTCGTTTTTCTCAATTCCCGCCTTGGCCGCCGGGCTGTCGGGCTCGACTTCCACCACCAGCGCGCCGGATTCTCCCGTCAGCTTCAACTCGCGCGCTTTCTCGGCGTCCACTTCTTTCAATTTCACGCCCAGCCACGCGCCGCCCTCGAACGGGTGAATGCGGATTTGCCGGCGGACTTCTTCGCCCGGATGGGCCTTCAGCATCGTCACCTGCGGCGGCGCGGCGAGCACGCCGGGCGGCGGCGCCGGGTGCACCCGCTGCGGTCCGGCCGCTGCCCGGGGCGGCTCGGGCGCTTGCGCTTCCTGCGCCCGCACCGCAAGCGCCGCAAGTCCCACGCTCAGCGCCGCCCCCGCAATTGTTCCCACCAGAATTCGTCGTTTCATGATTGATTCCTCCAAAAATCTCTCCCGATTCTTCCACGCCCCACAGCGGCCGGTGGCGGCTTCAACCCGCCTCGGCGGTCCGCTCGGGTCCCTACAGCGCGTCCTCCAGCTCGTGGACGCGAATGTTGCCGCGCACCGTCCGCAACCGGACGAGCGGCCCGCCCTGGCCAAGACGCGCGCGATACGACGTATCGCCCGGCGTCGAACTGGCCGAAAAGGCGTAGCGGCTTTCGATGCTGCCCGCCACCGTGGAAAGCTGAAGGTCGGCGCCCGGCTGGGGCGGCAGAACGAGTTCCACGTCGCCGCTGACCGTTTCCAGCAGGACCGGCTGCAAGGGGTCCGGAAGGGCGCGCAGGGAGATGAGGACGTCGCCGTTCACGGTGCGTGCCAGGATACTTCCCGAGACGCCGGCCTGCTGAATCGAGCCGTTCAGCGTGCGCGCGTCCACGGCTCCCTCGACGTCGCGCACGAAGATGTTTCCCTCCAAAGTTCTCAGGCGATCGAGCCGGACCTGGCGCGGGACCTTCAGCCGGTAGTCCACGCGCACCTCGTCGCGCGACTCGCCGGGGTAAAGTGTGCGGACCGTCAGCCCGTGGCGGTCGAACTCCACGCCGATGCGGACCGATTCGGGGTCCGCGCCCGGTCCGCCGGGAGTCTTCACCACCGCGACTTCCACTTCCGCGCGGTCCCAGCCTTCCACGGCAATGTCGCCCTGAACGTTTTCGACGGCGACGGTGCCGCCGGGCGCGAGCGGATAGCGGTTGAGCGTCGAAGCCGGCGAGGCGCCCGCCGGCAACACGGGGGCGTCCTGCGCCAGGGCCAGACCGAAGATGAGGCCGAGAACAGGGATCAGCGTCACGTCGTCGTCTCCTCACTCAGCATGAAAGGCCGCGCCTTGCGCGCGCGTTCACTCGCGCGGCCCGAGGTGCCGAGCTTCCATGCCCTTCCAGGTTTCTTCGAACGCTTCGCGCCGCTTTTCGAGTTCGGAAGTCGAGCGCGCGTCAAGGCGACGGATCTCGATGTTCCCCATCGTGGCGCGGATGCGAAGCACCTGGCCGCCGCCGTTGAGTTCCCCGGTGCCGCGCAGGGTGCGGGAGATGACCGCGCCCTGCTCGCCCAGAACCTTCAAGGGGAATTCGGAAATGATGCGGTGCCCGGCGGCCTGGTCAATCATCGCGTCGATGGTGAGGGCCAGCGTGGGCGGAAGATAGACGCGCACATCGCCCACAGCCGTCTCGAGGTCACAGGCCGCGAAGGCCGCGGAGTCGCCGGCGAAGGCCGCAAGGATGCGCCCCGCAGCCGTCTCGGCGCGCACGCCGCTGCGCACGCCGACCAGATCGATGCTGCCGCCCGCTGTCCGCACCTCCACAGGCCCCTGCGACGCGAACAGGCGAATGCTGCCGCCCGCCGTCTCGGCGCGCACCAGGGCGCGCGCCTCGCCAATCTGAATCTGTCCACCCGCCGTGCGCGCTTCGAGGGTCCCGTTCGCCGCCCGCACCACCACGTCGCCGCCCGCCGTCTCGGCGCTCAGCGCTCCCCCCACGCGCCCGACCACGATCTCGCCGCCGCTGGTTTCGAGCACCGCGTCGCCGCGGATATCGCCCGCGCGAATGCCGCCGCCCGCCGTGCGCGCCTCGACGCGCGAGCCCATCTGCCCGAGGACGATGGTCCCTCCCGCCGTCTCCACCCGCACGGGGCCGGAGATATCGCCCACATCGATGTTTCCGCCGGCGGTGACGGCCTGGAGTTCGCCCTCCAGACTGCCGACTTTCACCGCCCCGCCCCGGGTTTCGAGGTCGAGGCTGAACCGGCGTGGGACGGAGACTTGATAGAGCACGTCGAGCCCGCCGAAGCGGCGCCGTTTCTGCGGGGAGCGCCCGGCGAGATAAGCGCCGCCTTTTTCCAGAGGTTTCACCGCCAGCTCGAAGGAATCCAGCACCCGGCGCGCTTCGGCCGGATTCCCGGCTTTCACGCGGAGGCGGACTTCACAGGCCATCCGCTCGCCCTCCGCGGTCTTCACCACCACCGAACCCTGGTCAGCGCGCAGCACGAGCCGCCCGCCCGCCCGCACGGGAAGCTCACACGTGAGCCGCTGCTCGAGGTGCGCGGAGTCGCCCATCACCGGGCCGCGCTTCACCTGCCCCGCTTCGAAGGTCAGCGCGCCGGCCAGGACCGCAGCGACTGCCAGAATCGGAATCTTCAGGCCGTGATTCTCAGAACTCATCGCCCCTCATCCTCTGCAGAGCCGTCAGGCATTTGACGCGCACCGAGGGGTTTTCGTCAGCCGCCGCCAGGCGCTCAAGCACGGACACAACGTCCGGGTCGATCCCTTCGGCTTCCGCGTGGGCCACCAGGGCTTCGACGGCCGCAACGCGCACGCCCGTGTTCGGGTCGTGCTCGAGGCGGTCGAGCAGCGCGCCGTGCGTATCCAGCAGGCACTGCGACGTCGCCAGCATTCTCAGCGCTTCCAGGCGCACGCCCGCGTTCGCGTCCTGACGGAGCGCATAGAGCAACGCCTCGCGCACGGCCGGGTTGTCGGTCTGGGTTTTCAATACGTCCAACGTGTCGCGGCGAATGCCCGGATTCTCATAGCCCTTCATGGCGTCCACCAGCACCTGGCGGATGCGGGGGTCGTCGAGGGACCCTTCGAGGGTGACGCGGCGCTCGGCGTCCAGCGTAATGCGCACTTCCCCGGTGCCCGGGTCGGGCGAAACGTTACTGATGTTCGAGACGCGCAGGTTGGAAAGGTCAGCGCCCAGGAAGGAAGAGGTGGCCCCGTTGCCGGAGTCCGTTCGCAGCGCCGAGTCGGCGCGCGGCCGGAGCGTCCAGCCGAGACCGAAGCCGAACAGCACAAGCGTCAGGACGGCCACAGCGCCCGTGGCGGGCGCCAAGCCCAGCGAAGGGGACCAACTCCTCAAAAGGTGGCGCCAGCCGAGTTGCTCGCGGTCCAGCGCTTCATCGAGCGATTGCCGGCAGCGCGCCAGCAGTTGCGGCGAAGGCTCGCGGCGCGGCGCACAGGCGAGCGCCCCGTGCAACCGCTGCATCTCCTCGAACCGCCCGCGACACGCGGCGCACGAAGAGACGTGCGCGTCCCAGGCGGCGCGCTCTTCGTCGCTCAGCTCGTCCGAGAAGTAAAGCGGCAGGTTCGCTTCGAGGTCTTTGCAGTTCATGGTCGTTGCTCCGTGCTGTCGCGGCGGCCTGTGACCGCTCGCCTTCCGGCGCTCATCGAGCGCCGCGGCAGCCCTACACCAGATCCCCCAGGTCCCCCCGCAATTTCTGGATGGCGCGGAAGAGAGAATTCTTCGCCGCCTCCTCGCTCGTGCCGCAGATTTCGCCGATGACTTTGAGCTTCAGTCCCCGCCCGTGCTTGAGTTCGAAAACCATCCGCTCCCTCTCGCTCAAACGCGAAAGCGCCTGCTCCAGCCGGCGGGAGATTTCGCGGGAGCGCAAGACCCCGTCGGGATGAAGCGACGGCCTTTCGTCGGGAAGGCTTTCGGCCCAGTCGCTCTCGCCGTCCCCGCTTTCAGCCGGCTGCGTCGCGCCGCGCGATTTCTGTCGGCGAAGATAGTCGAAGCAAACATTCATCACCACGCGATAGAGCCAGGTTGAGAATTTTGCCTCCAGACGGAAGCGGCCGATCGAGCGATAGACCTTGAGAAACGCCTCCTGGTACAAATCCCGCGCCTCGTCTTCGGAGCGGACCACGCGCATCGCCAGGCGCAGGACTTCCTGGTCGTAGTGGCGGACGAGGGCGTCGAAGGCGTCGCGGTCTCCGCGCTGGGCTCGCCGAACAAGCCCCCGCTCTTCCGCATCGTCCGCCGTTCGAGAGGCCCCCGGGGGCATGTTGCCGGCCAGGTCCAAGGAGATGCCATCCATCACGAATACCGGGTCTGGTCGCGCTTGCTCTCAGTTTACTTGGACGGCTGCAAGGAAGAAAGGATAGGCTGGCAGAGAGGGATCGTTTCCCGGCGCAATCGGTTTGCTTCCTGGTTAAGGGAGTAGGCCGAAGGTGTTGAGGCACTTGCAAAAAATCGCTAGAATCGAGGCGCTCCGAAGGCCGGGCACACGCCGCTACGTCCCCTCGCTCGAGGTGTCCCGGCCGGCTTCGGCCGCTTCAGACATTCGGTCGCTGACTCGAACATGCCCTTCTCGACCGGGACCAAAGTCAACGCTGCTTTCTTTGCCGCCCTGGTCATCCTGGGGATAGTTGGCAGCGCAGCCTATCACACGACCAATGAATACGTCGAAACCAACCGCCTCGTGGACCGCAGCCACCGCGTCCTCGCCGACCTGGCAGGTCTGCTCGGCTGGACGCGCGTGGCCGAGTCCTCGCGCCGGGCGTTCGTTTTGACCGGCGAGGACGACCATCTCGCCGAGTACGAGACCGCCCTCGACGCCGTCCGGCAGACCCGCGAGGCCTTGCGCCTACTGGCCGCCGACAGCCCGCAACTCGAGCAGCGCCTGCGCGACCTGGACCCGCTGCTCGAGAAGCGGCTGGCCGCGCTGGAAGAGAGCATTGGACATCGCCGCCGGGGACTTGATCTGACCCTCCAGGCCCGCTTCACGGAGCAGGGCGCCGCCCTCATGGAGGCCCTGGAAACAGCCGTTAGAAACATTGAGCGCATTGAGCGAGACCTCCTGGACTCCCGGACCGCGATGGCCCGGGAAACCGCGCGGCGCACCAAGATGACCATTCTTCTCGCCAGCCTCCTGGCCCTGGGCGTCGTGGGCATCGCGCTGGTTCAGATCCGCCGCGACCTGGGCGCCCGCGCGCGCGCCGAGCAGGCCCTGCGCAAGGCTTCCGAGCAGATCCGGGACCTCTACAACCACGCCCCGTGCGGCTACCACAGCCTTGACGCGGACGGCGTCTTTGTCCGCATCAATGACACCGAACTCGACTGGCTCGGCTATGCGCGCGAGGAGATCGTCGGGAAGAAACGGTTCCTCGACCTGATCACGGAGGAAAGCCGCAACGTCTTTGCGGAGAACTTTCCGCTCTTCAAGCAACGCGGCTGGGTGCGCGACCTGGAGTTCCAACTCGTCCGCAAGGACGGCTCGACGTTCCCCGTCCTGCTCAGCGCCACGGCGGTGCGCGACGACGCGGGAAACTTTCAGATGAGCCGCTCGGTGGTCATCGATCTGACGGAACTGAAGCGGGCCGAGGAAAGTCTCAACCGGTTTTTCGAGCTGTCGGCGAGCATGCTGTGCATCTGCGGCTTCGACGGGGTTTTCCGGCGACTCAACGCCGCCTGGGAAAAGACGCTCGGCTACACCGCCGAAGAACTGAGGAAAGAACCGTTCCTCAACTTTGTCCACCCGGACGACCGCGAAAGGACGGTGGCCGAATTCGAAAAAATCCTCGGGGGCCAGACGACCCTGAATTTCGAAAACCGCTATCGGGCTTCGGACGGGACGTATCGCTGGCTCCTGTGGAGCGCCTCGCCCTATCGGCCGGACCGGGTGGTTTACGCGGCGGCGCGTGACGTGACGGAACGCAAGCTGGCCGAGGACGAAATCCGCGCGCTCAACCGCGAACTCGAGGCCTTCAGCTACTCCGTTTCCCATGACCTGCGCGCGCCGCTGCGCTCGATTGACGGCTTCAGCCAGGCGCTGCTTGAAGACTGTGCCGACCGTCTCGACGAGCAGGGCCGCGACCACTTGCGGCGCGTCCGCGCCGCCACGCAGCGCATGGCGCAGTTGATTGACGACCTGCTGACGCTTTCGCGCGTCACACGCGCCGAGGTCCGCCGCGAGATCGTGGACCTGAGCAAGGTCGCCCAGGAAATTGCCGGGGAGCTCCGGCGCGCCGACTCGGAACGCCGCGCGGAGGTGTGCATCCAGCCGGAGCTGGTGGCTTCCGGCGATCCGCGCCTGGTGCGCGTCCTGCTGGTCAACTTGCTTTCGAATGCCTGGAAGTTCACCTCCGGGTGCGAAAGGGCGCGGATTGAAGTAGGCCGTTGCGAGACCTCGGACGGCGGTCGCGCCTTCTTCGTGCGAGACAACGGCGCCGGGTTCGACATGGCCTACGCCAGCAAACTCTTTGCCCCCTTCCAGCGCCTGCACCCGCAGAGCGAGTTTCCGGGCACGGGCGTGGGGCTGGCCATCGTCCAGCGCATCGTCCACCGGCATGGCGGGTTAGTCTGGGCCGAGAGCGCTGTCGGCCAGGGAGCGACTTTTTATTTCACTTTGTGAGAAACTGTGGAGCCGGGAGGGCTTGTGTTCATGGATAGTCGGACCATCCTGCTGGTGGAAGACAATCCGGACGACGTGGAGCTGACGCTCCGCGCCTTGCGGAAGAACAAAATCGCCAACGAGGTTGTGGTCGCCCAGGACGGCGCCGAGGCGCTCGACTACCTGTTCGCGACCGGCGCGCACGCTGGCCGTGACCTCAGCCAAGTCCCCGCCGTGGTCCTCCTCGACCTGAAGCTCCCCAAATTCGACGGGATCGAAGTCCTGCGCCGCCTTCGCGCTGACGATCGGACCCGCCTGCTTCCCGTCGTCATCCTCACTTCTTCGAAGGAAGAACAGGACCTGATCAACGGATACAAGTTCGGTGCGAACAGTTATATTCGCAAGCCAGTGGATTTCAACCACTTCATCGACGCGGTGCGCCAGCTCGGACTTTACTGGCTTGTTCTGAACGAACCTCCACCTCCGGGGGATACCCCATGACGCCGAGGCCCCTTCGTGTGCTCGTCGTGGAAGACAACGAGGACGATACTCAACTGCTGTTGCGCGAGCTGCGGCGCGGAGGCTTTGAGCCCGTCCACAGCCGCATCGAAACGGCGGAGGCAATGCGGGCGGCGCTCGAAGGCCGCGAGTGGGACCTGGTGATCTGTGACTACTCGATGCCTCGCTTCACGGCCCGCGAAGCGCTGAACATTCTGAAGGAATCCCAAATCGAGATTCCCTTCATCATTCTTTCCGGGAGCATTACCGAAGAGGCCGCCGTCGAAGCGCTGCGCGCCGGCGCGCATGATTTCATCGTCAAAGGCAACCTGGCGCGCCTGCTGCCCGCCGTCGAGCGCGAACTGCGCGAGGCGGAAACCCGCCGCGCCCGCTCACAGCTCGAGGACCAGCTCCGCCAGGCGCAGAAGATGGAGTCCGTCGGGCGGCTGGCCGGCGGCATCGCCCACGATTTCAACAATCTGCTCACCATCATCGCCGGCTACAGCCAGTTGGGGCTCGAACTCGTTTCTCCCAAAGACCCGGTGGCCGGGCACCTGGGAGAAATCAAGCGGGCCGCCGACCGCGCCGCCGAACTCACCCGCCAGCTGCTCGCCTTCAGCCGCCGCCAGGTCCTGAGCTTTCAGGTCATCAACCTGAACGCCATCGTGACGGGAATGGACCGGATGTTGCGCCGGCTGATCGGGGAGGACGTGGAACTCGAAACGCGTCTTGCGCCCGGCCTGGGCCGCGTCAAGGCCGACCCAGGACAAATCGAGCAGGTCATCATGAACCTCGCCATCAACGCGCGCGACGCCATGCCGTGGGGAGGCAAGCTGACGCTCGAAACACGTAACGTCGAGCTCGACGAAAAATACGCCGCCTCGCACGCCTCCGTCAAACCCGGCCCTTACGTCCTGCTCGCCGTCAGCGACAGCGGCGCAGGCATGGATAAAGAGGTCCTGGAACACATCTTCGAGCCGTTCTTCACGACCAAAGAGCAGGGCAAGGGGACCGGGCTGGGCCTTGCCATGGTGTATGGCACGATCAAGCAGTGCGGCGGCTTCATCTGGGTCTACTCCGAAAAGGGAAAAGGGGCCACGTTTAAGATCTATCTGCCGCTCGTTGAGGAGGGAGAGGAAGGAGAGGCGACGCAGGCAGTCGAGGAGCGTCCCCTCACCGGCACGGAGACCATCCTCCTCGTCGAGGACGAGACGGGCGTGCGCGGGCTCGCCGAGCAAGTGCTGGCGGATTATGGCTATCGGGTGCTGGCTGCCAGCCGGGGCGAAGAAGCTCTGCGCCTTGCCGCGCAAAGCGACGGCCCTCTCCACCTGCTGCTCACCGATGTCGTGATGCCCGGCATGAGCGGCCGCGAGCTTGCCGAGCGGCTGCATCCTTCCAAGCCCGGTCTGAAAGTCCTCTACATGTCCGGCTATACGGACGAAGCCATCGTTCGCCACGGCGTGCTCGAAGAAGGCGTCGAGTTCCTCCAGAAACCCTTCACCCCGCAGGCGCTGGCGCGCAAAGTGCGCCAGGTGCTCGACGGCGGGTAGTAGCGCAGGTCTGCTTTCCAGACCCTGCCTGCCCTGCCTGCGGCAGGCAGGGCAGGCAGGCTGCGGCTTTCCAAACCGCGGGTCACACCACAGACCCGCGCGACGAAACCGAAACCGCAGCCGTCTCGCCAAGGGCTGGACGCTCGTGTTACAACCGTCTGGGCAATCCCTTCCACTTGTGCGAACAAACCTTTCGAGGAGGCTCGCCATGCAGCAGATGATTTCCGGAATGCTCGAGAGCTACGAGCGCGGCGGGCTTTCGCGCCGCGACCTGATTCAGGGCCTCGCGGCGCTGGCGCTGGGCGCGGGCGCTGGGAATCCGGGCCAGGCCGCGGCCAAGGGCGTGCCAGCGCCCGCCGAGCCGCCCTTCAAGGGCGTGGACCTGAATCACATCGCGATTCGCGTCACGGACGTTCCGCGCTCGCGCGATTTCTATTCGAAGCTGCTCGGCCTGCCCGTCGTGCGCGATTCGGCGGGCAGCGCGTTCCTCGGCCTCGGGCCGGACTTCCTCGCTCTCTTCCGGTCGAGCGCCCCCGGTCTCGACCATTACTGCATTTCGGTCGAGAACTACGAAGTGGGCGCGGTCACCGAGAAGCTGCGCGGGTTGGGATTGAACCCGCGCCAGCCGGCAGGCTCGCGGCGCGTCTATTTCTCTGACCCTGACGGCCTGACCGTGCAGTTCTCCGAATCCGGCCACCAACCGTAGCGCAGGTCTGCTTTTCAGACCCTGCCTGCGCCTGCCTGCGGCAGGCAGGGCAGGCAGGCTGCGGCTCTAAGAACCGCGGGTCAAACCACAGACCCGCGCGACGATACTTCGGCGGCTCCCGGCTTGTTCGCTCTTAACCTTCCACTTCAAATTCCAGCCACGTCAGCGAGTGACGCGGGAAGCGGTATTCGATGCGGTTGCCGGAGGCGCTGAACTTCACCTCCTGAGTTTTCACGAGATCAGGATTCTGGAACGTGTTGACGGCTTCCGGATTCGGCCCGGTCAGCACAAAAGCTTTCCCGCCCGCCTTGGCGCGCCGCGGCGCGAGGTCGATCGTCCCCACCACGTCGCCTTCCTTGCGCCGGTTCACTACGGCCAGCCGCACGCCCCTGGTGGCTTCGTCGTACGTTCCCATCACGTCGAGGTAAGGCTGCGCGCCCCAGTTCTTCGTCTCGAAGACCGGCGAGGTCACCGCGACGTCGAGCGCGATTTCAGCCGAGCGGTTCGCGTAAATCTCCAGCGGATAGTAGGTCGGCTTGAGCAGCAGGCCCGTCGAGGTCGCGTGCATCGGCGCGATGACGTTGACGAGCTGCGCCAGGTTCGCCAGCTTCACCGTGCGGCAGGCGCGCTGCAAGGCGTTCAGCGCCGAAGCCGTCCAGAGCGCGTCCCGGAGGTTGTAGTCCACCTCGAATTTGTGCACGTCGTCGCGCTTCTGGCCGTCGCTCCAGTTCCGCAGGATGTTCCACTCGTCGAAGGCGATGGAGAGGGGCGGCGATTTCCGCAGCCGCTGCGACATCTCCGCCGCCGTCACCGAGGCGACGCGGATTTTCTGCTCCATCTCGGCCGCCGCGGCGACGATCTCGTAGTAGTCCTTGAGCGGGTCGGTCAGCGTGTAGTGGTGCGCGGCGATGTAGTCCACGTTCCGCCCCATGCGCTCCAGCACCGGCCGGTCCCACGAAGGGTCGCCGTCGCCCACGGCGATCAGCTCGATCGTCGGGTCCATCCACTTCATCACTTTGGCGAACTCCAGACCGATCTTCGCGTAGTCTTCGGCGCTCTTGTGCCCGATCTGCCAGGAGCCGTAAATCTCGTTCCCGACGCCCCAGTACTTCACCTTGAAGGGCTCAGGGCTGCCGTTTTTCTTGCGCAGGTCGGAATAGTAGGTCCCGCCCGGATGGTTGCAGTATTCGACCCAGTGCCACGCCTGGTCGAGCGTCCCGTTGCCGACGTTGACGCAGAAGTAAGGCTCCGAGCCGATTCGCCGGCAGCTTTCCATGAATTCGTGCGTGCCGTAGCGGTTCGACTCGCGCTCGAACCACGCCAGGTCGTAGCGCGCCGGGCGCGAATCCTTCGGGCCGATGCCGTCTTCCCAGCGGTAGCCGGAAACGAAATTCCCTCCCGGCCAGCGCAGGTTCGTCACGCGCAGGCGCTTCGCGGCCTCGTGCACGTCCGTGCGGAAGCCGTTCGAGTCGGAAAGCGGCGAGCCTTCTTCGTACATGCCGCCGTAAATGCAGCGGCCCAGGTGCTCGATGAAGTTGCCGTAAAGGTTGGGATTGATTTTTCCGAGTTGCCGCTCGGTGTCCACAAAGATGCGGGCCGCGAGCGGCGCCTCGGCGGCCTGCGGCCCGGCGAAGGCGTGCGCGCGGCGAAACGCGCCCGCCAGGGCGCCGGCGGCCACGACGCCCGCGCCTTGCAGGAAGGTCCGGCGCGAGCAGCGCTTGCGTTCGAAGGGGTCGATTTTCATGGGAATCCCTCCCTCGATGAAATCGCTTACAGTGCCGTGGATTGCGCACCCTACCACGCTCGTTCCCGCCGCGCAATCGGAAACGCGGTCGGACTTTCCGACCCTCAGCCCTGACGCTAAAAACTCCCGGAGGTCGCCATCCTGAGGAGCCCCGACCGAAAGCGGCGGGGCGCTGAAAACTCCCGGAGGTTGTCATCCTGAGGAGCCCCGACCGAAAGCGGCGGGGCGCTGAAAACTCCCGGAGGTTGTCATCCTGAGGAGCCCCGACCGAAAGCGGCGGGGCGCTGAAAACTCCCGGAGGTTG
>CAZKXX010000039.1:19730-32164 GCA_964556705.1 uncultured Acidobacteriota bacterium | reverse complement strand
GGCTGCCAGACGGAACCGCCGCCGCAGCCCGTCGTGGAGACGAAGCCCGCCGGTCCGCCGCTCGGGATGCCCATCGGTGTCCAGCTTTATACCGTCCGCAACGAATGCGAGAAGGACTTTGAAGGGGCGCTCAAGCGGATCGCGGAAATCGGATACAAACAGGTGGAGGTGTACGATTTCTACGGGCGCACGGCGGCCGACGTGAAGAAGCTGCTCGACGCGAACGGACTGAAAGCGCCGAGCGGGCACTGGATGCTCCCCGTGCTTCGGAAGAACCTGAAGCAGGCGATTGAGGACGCGAAGACGATCGGCTGCGAGTACATGATCATGCCGATCCTGATGCCGAACGAGCGCCGCAACCTCAACGACTACCGCCGGCACGCGGAGACTTTCAACAAGATCGGCAAAACCTGCAAGGAAGCCGGCATCCAGTTCGGCTATCACAACCACAACTTCGAGTTCGTCGAATTCGACGGCGTAACGGCCTTCGACGAGCTGATGAGCAAGACCGATCCCGAGCTGGTCAAGATCGAACTCGACTGCTACTGGGTGACGCGCGCGGGCAAGGACCCGGTGGACTACTTCAAGAAATACGCCGGCCGCGTCCACCTTCTGCACATCAAGGACGCGGTGAAGGACGCGCCCGACTCGCTCGAGCTGGACGAAGGCCGCGGTTACTTCACCGAAGTGGGGCGCGGAAAGATTGACTGGGCGCGGATCTTCTCCAACGCCGTGGAAGCGGGTGTCCGCCACTACTTCGTCGAGCAAGACCAGTGGGACGGCTCGCCCTTCGACAGCATCAAGGTCAGCCACGACTACCTGATGAATCTGAAAGTGTAGCCTGGCGCCGTGCGGTCCCGGCAGCTGGAGGAGCTTCCGCTGCCGGGCTGGCTCGTCCCATCCGCTCCTTCGCCCCGGACGGGTGTGCTCTGCCTGTTTTCCGGAAGGACTCACGAGGTCTTTTTTCCGGGCGGCTGGAGCACGGCGGCGAAGAGTTCGGCGACCTTGGCGCGGAAGGTTTCCTCGGCTTCGCGGGCAAGCCGCTCGTGCGCAGCCCGCAGCTCTTCACCCATCCGGGCGACGCCTTCCTCGGCCTTGGCGCGCACCGTCGCTTCCGCCTGCTCGGCGAATTTCGAACGCAATGCGTTAAACGCTTCCTCCGCCGCCCGGACTGCCCGCTCCTGTCCGGCGCGCACCGATTCTTCCAGCCCGCGGGAGACCTCGCCCGAAAGGGCGTCGCATTTCTCTCGAAACTTCTCGAGAGCGCTGCCTGTCACCTCGCCGGCCTGGGCTTCGGCGGTTTCGGCGGCCTTCTGGAGACTCTTTTCGACGTGCAAGGAGAAGGCGCTCAACCTTGCTCGGGACTCGTCCTCCCACTGCTTGATGACCATGGCCGCGCTGCCCACCTGCTTGCTGACCTGGTCGGTGGCAGCCTTGATGAAGTCCTGGGACTGCGATTCGAGCTTCACCAGCACCTGGTCGGCGCCGGCTTGCGCGGCCTCCTCGACCTTCTCGAAGACGGCCTGGCGCTGGCTCTCCACGAGCTTGGTGAGCCGTTCTTCGATTTCCTTGAGGCCTTTTTCGCGCGCGTCGTCAAGGTCGCGAGCCACATTGCTGCGAAACGTTTCCAGGCCGGCTTTGGTCTGCTGGTCGAGTGACTCCACCGTCTTGTTCAGCCAGTCGGCAAGTCGCTTCTTGGCGTCGTCGGCCAGCGTCCTGCCGCTGGTCTGCAACTCCTCGCGAAGCTTTCGTCGGGCGTCCTCGGATTGCTTGCGGAGTTCTTCGGAAGAGGCGGCGGCGAGTTCGCGGGCGGTCTTGCTCAGAAATTCTTCCGCCTCCTTGCATGAGCGCTCGCGAGCGGTGGCGAGCGCTTGGTCCACCCGCGCTTCCGAGGATCTCGCGAGGTCATCGATCTTCTTGCGCAGGTCCTCCAACGACCTGGCGGTTAGTTTTTCGAGTTGCTTGCGGAAGGTTTCTCCGCTTGCCTCGTCAAGGTCTTTGGTTGCCTGGTCTTTCAGCTTCTGAAGGTTCGCGCGAAGCGATTTCTCGGCTTCTCCGGAAATCTTCTGCGTTTCTTCACGGAGCGAAGCTGCGGCACGTTCTGTCACGTCAGAGGCCAGCTTCGAGAGGTCCTGCTGCGCCTGCTTTCGGACCTCGGGCAGACCCGCCTGACCGATCTTGCGGATCTCCTTGGTAAACGTCTCGCCCGCGTCCCGGAGCGCCTGCTGGATTTCCTCCCGCGCCTTGGCGAGCGTGCGTTTGACGTGTTCGTCCAGGTCGGTCCGGGTTTTCGCCACGCGCTGTTCGGCCAGAGGATTCAGCTTCTCGCCGGTTTCCTGGACGAGCTCGTCCGCCACCTTCATCATCCGCTCACGGAGGCGCGCTTGAGCTTGCTCGGCCACTTCCGCGGCGGCGGCTTCGAGACGGGGACGCATCTTCTCTCCCAGTTCTTCGAGCGCGCCCTCGAGGGCGGCAAAACCGGCTGCGCGGATGTTCGACTCCGCCACTTCGACCTGCTTGGCAGCATCCCTTTGAACCTGTTCCAACTGCCCTTTCAAGCTCTCCAATTCGGCGCGCGCGGCCTCGAGTTTTTCCGTCAGGGACGCAAGGAGAGGGGCAATCGCTTCGCTGACCTGCCGTTCAACCTGTGAAGCGCTTTCGTGGAGCAGGGTCTGCGTCTGCTGTCCCACCTGCTGGGCCATGCGGTTCAGGCGCTCCTGGAACGACCGCAAGCGCTCCTCCACGATCTGGTCAACGAGGACGGGTGAAGGAGCCGTCGGCGGGCCGGCTGCGGGCGGCGGAGGTGCGGCAGACCCTCGAAAGGGAGGGACAGGCGGTGGCGTGGGCGGCTCAGCGGGCTTCGCGGGCTCTGTGCGCTCGGCGCGGTGCGCCGTCTTGGCTGTTGCTGCCGCCTTTTCCTGTAATTCGGCCTGCGCGGCCGCGTCGAGCCGCTTTCCGCCTGCGCCCGTCGGCGGACCTTCCTGCCAGTCTTCGGGCGGGAATTCGATTCCCCAGATGTTGGAGGCCTCGAAAAGCTGGACGCCGACTTCTTGCGGCTCTTTCGGCGACTTCCGCTCGCCGAGCCAGACGACCGTGGCTGTTGCCGCGCGCCCGAGCGGCTTGTTCTCGATGCTGACTTCCGCGCCCAGCGCCAACTGGTGCATCGTCAGGATTTTCGCGCCGTGCTTGTTGATGACGGCTGTGCGCGTGCTTTCGCGAAAAGATTCACCCTTCGAGTCTTTGCCGGAAATCATCACCGGAATGGCGATCGCAAGTCGTGTACTGCGGCGGCCGGCCTGACCCTGTGTTCCATTCTTTTCCGATTTCGGGGGCTGGGCCATCGTGGGCGGATTATAGAGGAAGCGCCCCCTGCAACTCAACCTTATCCAGCAAACGCGGGCGGGAATTCCCCCTACCTCGCGCAGAAGGTCCGAAGCTGCCGGCCGGGCGACAGCGCTCCGGGAGGAGCTGTTTACTGAGAAGTAAGAGGCTGGAGCTCGCCCTTTTCAAGATGGCGTGTCACCGTGGCGTGGCGAGCGGCGCGCGGATCGTGCGTCACCATGAGAATGGTCTTCTTGAAGTCGCGGTTCAGGCGGTTGAGGATGTCGAGCACCTCTTCGGCTGAGTGCGCGTCGAGGTCGCCGGTGGGCTCGTCGGCGACGACGAGCGTCGGGTCTGTCACGATGGCGCGGGCGATGGCCACGCGCTGTTCCTGGCCGCCGGAAAGCTGCCGGGGGTAGTGTTGGATGCGATCCTCCAGCCCGACCAGCTTCAAGGCGGCGAGGACGTGCTCCCTGCGCTCCTGCGCCGAGAGCTTGGTCAGCAGCAGCGGAAGCTCGACGTTTTCGTAAGCGGTGAGCACGGGGATCAGGTTGAACGTCTGGAACACAAAGCCGACGTGGACGTTGCGCCAGGCGGCCAGCCGGTCTTCGCTCATGCGGGCGATGTCCTCGCCGAGCACCCGCACTTCGCCCGCCGTCGGGCGGTCGATGCCGGCGATGATGTTCAGCAGGGTGGTCTTGCCGGAGCCCGAAGGCCCCATCAGGCAGAGGAATTCGCCTTCATCGACCAGGAGGTCTATGTTCTCGAGGGCGGCAACCTGGAAAGAGTCGCGCTGGAAAATCTTGGAGAGGCCTTTGATTTCAACCACGGGCTTCGCCATGAAGTATCCTCACGGTTCCCTGGAAATGGGTTCGCTCAGGCGCCAGACTTCACCTTGACGCGCTGTCCTGAAGAGAGCCCTTCGAGGCCGCGCACCACCACGCGGTCGTTTGGCCCCAGGCCATGCACCACTTCGATGCGGCCACGAAGCTCGCCGCCCGTCTCGATGGGGCGCAATCGCACGCGCGACCCGTCGAGGACATAGACGGCGGGTTTCCCTTCGCTCTGGAAGACGGCGGAGGAGGGAACGGTCAGCGTCTCGCGGCCTTCGGATCCGGTTTCCGCGGTTGAGGGCGCGAGGAAGGAGACGTGCGCATTCATGTCCGGGCGCAGCAGCTCGTCGGGCTCCAGAATCCTGACCTTCACCTGGACGGTAGCTTTCTGGCGGTTGGCCGCGGGAGCGATTTCCTCCACGTAGCCTTTGTACACGCGGTCGGGGTAGGCGTCCGCGGCGACGCGGCACTCCTGCCGCATCGAGACTTTGGGAAAGTCGTTCTGGTTGATATCCAGCTCAACCTGAAGGTTGTTGAGGTCCGCGACCGAAGCGACCGAGGCCTTCACGCCCCCCGGCCCGCCGAAGTTCATCGTCGAGACCATCTCGCCCTTTTCGATCAGGCGCTCGAGAATCGTCCCGCTGACGGGCGAGCGGATGAGAGTCGAATCGAGCATCGTCTGGGCGTAGTCCACCGCCGCCTTGGCCTGCGCCACTTGGGCGCGGGCGTATTCGATCTGCTCCTGCCGCGGGCCGATGTGCACCAGTTCGTACTGCTTGCGCGCGCTGTCGAGTTGGGCGCGGGCCACGTCATGCTGGGCGGTCGCGTCATCGAGCTGCTGCTGGGAGGCAATCGCCTGCCGGTGCAGCTCCTGGATGCGTTTCAGGTTGACCTCGGCATTGCGGAAATTCGCTTCGGCCTGCTCGACGGAAGCGCGCGACGCCGCAATTTCCTGCGGGCGCGACCCGGCCTCGAGTTCGCGCAGCCTCGCCGTGGCGACGGCGAGGCTGGCTTTCGCCTGGTTGAGCTGCGCCTGGTATTCGGCGTCTTCGAGGCGCACGAGGACCTGACCTTCCTTCACCCGGTCGCCCTTTTCAATTCCCACCCAGGCCACTTTGCCCACCACCTTCGAGCTGACCTGGATGGTGTGTTTGGCCACGATGTATCCGCCCGCCGTCAGGACGACGCTTCCGGAAGGCGTTCCGCGCTCGATGGAGACCCTCGCGACCTCCACCTCCGGCGCGCGCGCCCGGAGCGCGAAGAACACGCCGATGACCGCCAGCACCAGCAGCACCGCAGCGCCGACGTAGAGCAGCGGGCCCCAGGAGCTTTTTTCCTGCGGCCCGAAGGCGTTCTTCCGCGAGCGGTCGATTTGCAGAACGCTCAAATCTTTCTCGCGTGCGTCAACCGGCGACATAAAGCTGTGGTTACTCCATCCCCAGTCTCTCGGGCCGTCGTTACGTCGAGCGCAGAGCGGTGACGATGTTTTCGTGCGCCGCCCGCCAGGCGGGGAACAGCCCTCCGATGAATCCCATGACGGTGGCGAAAATCATTCCTCCGGCCAGCAGACCCGGCGTGACGCGGAAATCGAACGTCAGTTCGCTGAAGGTGGCGAAATTCGTCGTCCCGGTGGTTACGCCGTTGATGGGCAGCGAGAGCACGCAGCCGATGAACCCTCCGACCGCCGCGATCAGAACCGACTCGACGATGAAGGAGAGCAGAATGCTGCCGCGCGAAAAGCCCAGCACGCGCAGCGTCCCGATTTCCTTGGTGCGGCGGGCGACGGCGGCGTACATCGTGTTCATGGCGGCGAACGACGCGCCCACCGCCATCAGGCCGGCGATGAAGATGCCAAGGAACTTCACGGGCGCCGCCGTGCTCGTTTGCCCTTCGTAGTACTCGCGTTCGGTCAGCGCCTTCATGTGCAGCCGCTGGTCGTCGGCGATGGTCTTCTTAAGGTTTTCGACCACACCTGCGTCCGCGGCGCGGAGGATGACGCTCGAATAGGCGTCGCGGTCGAAGTCTTGCGCCAGCGTCTCGGGATCGGTCCAGATTTCGGACGAGTAAGCCGTCGTTCCCGCGTCGAAGATGCCCACCACCGTCCAGTAACCTTTGGCGAAGCGCAGCCTGTCGCCGAGGCCGCAGTTCTCGAAGCGCTCGGCGATGCGCTTGCTGACGATGACTTCGCGCAAGCCGCGTTCGAACACGCGCCCCTCGACCAGCGTGAATTCCGGGCGCAGGCGGAAGCCGGCTTCGTTGAGCCCTCGGATCGAGACGTTCGACCCCTGGGGCTGACCCCGCCGGGGAAGATTAATCAGCACGAGGAGCTCAGGCGAAACCCAGGGCTCGCCGTCCTCCATCTTGGCGATGCCATCGAGGTAGCGGACCACCTGGAGCGAATCGCGCGCCACCGAACTTTGCGTCTCGGACTGCGAGCCGTCGCGCATGACGATGATGTTCAGCGGGTGCCCCGTTGCGGAAAGAGAAATTTCGAGACCTCGCGCCAGCGCCATGAGCACCACGAATACCGTCACGGTCAGGGTGATGCTGAAAGCCGTCATGGCCGTCGTGGTGCGCCGCACGGCCAGATTGCGCAGGTTGTACTTGAGCGGTATCGCCATATCTTCTTTAGCGGCGATCTATGATCGCCGAATTCATCTTCTGGGATCGCCCTTTCCAACTCCCGGGCGGCGGTGAGGACACCGCCGCTACAGCCTACCCCGTATATCGGAGCGCCTCAGCGATATTAGCACGCGCCGCCCGGTAGGCGGGCAGGCCGGAAGCCACGACCGCAATCGCCATCGTCAGCGCGCCCATGAAAACCAGGGTGCCCACGCGCAGGCGCATATCGGCGAAGACGAACTGGCCGATCTGCGAGAGCGCCAGCGCGTCGTAAATCAGCTTGGCGCCGCCGACTCCGACCAGGGCGCCCAGCGCCGTCAGCAGCACCGACTCGCCGACAAACAGGCCCAGGATGTGGCCGGAACGGAACCCCAGGCTGCGCATTACCGCTGCCTCCGCCATTCGCTCGCGGATGGACATCCCCATCGTGTTCGCCACAATCAGGAGGACCGCAAACGTCACCGCCGCGCCCACGGCCAGGATCACGCCGCGGACGTTCCCCAGCATGGCGATAAAGTTCAGCAGAAAGGCGCTCAGCGACTCCGTCTTCGTTTCCGCGTCGGTGTTGCGGAAAAGTTTGTCGATTTCCTCGGCGATGCGCGCCGACTCCTCCGGCCGCTCCACGCGCACCCAATACAGCCCGACCATGTCGAGCCCGCCGATCGACTCGTTCAGATAATCCCAGTGAAAGTACAGCTGGTCGTCCGGCCCGCCCTCGAAGATCCCGCGAAGGGTCAGTTGCGGCTCGACGCCCCATGGACTGCCCAGCAGCGTGATCCGGTCCCCGATCTGCCAGCCGAAGCGGTTGAAGAGCTGGCGGCCCGCCACCGCCGCCGTCCGTTCGCGCACGAACGCTTCGAGCTGGTCGGGCGGGATTCGGGCGTCTGGAAGGACCTTGAAAATCCCGTCCGCGTCCACGGCGAAATTGGCGAAGAAATTGGTCGGCTCCCGCCAGTAGCCTCCGAACCAGTTCATCTTGCTCACCGCCGCCACGCCGGGCACCGTCTCAATTCGCGCCTGATGGCTGACGGGAAGGGGCAGGACGATTCCCGCCGATCGCCGCACCATCATCAGGGGGATGTTTTCGTCGCCTTCGATCGGCTTCCCGAGCGCCGTATAGACCATGGCCAGGGAGGACAGCAGGAAGAGCGACACAGCGACGCTCGTGAAGGTGAGGAAAGTCCGCCGCTTGTTGCGAAACAGGTTTTTCAGCAGCAGTCGGAACATCGAGGGCTGCAAGGGGACCGCCCGGGCCTTCGAGAATTCTAGCACGGGTGAAGCCACGCCGCGGCGTCGCCCGATCCCTGTCTGGGAATACGTTCGGGCCGGCCGAAAAGTTCCTCCCCGACCCGGCCGCCCCGAAGCCTCACCCCGTGTAACGCAGCGCCTCGGCAATGCCGGTGCGCGAGGCGCGCAGCGCGGGAAACGTCGCGCTCGCGATGCCGACGACGGCGGCAATCGCCAGACCGAGCAGCACCGTGTCCGTGCGAACGTGGAAGCCCGCGAACAGCCCGCCCTGGTTCATGATGAATCCGGCGGCGGCGTAGAAGCCGAGACCGGCGCCGAGGCCGACGAGTGCGCCCGCCACCGTGGTGACGTAGCGCATGATGCGCGCGAAGCCGTGAAGGGCGTGCGAGCCGGCAAAGAGCATCCACGTGCCGTAACCCGCCATCAGAGCCACGCCGGCCGCGTAAAGGAAGGCGAAAGCCCGGCCTTTCGTGGAAGTGGCCAGAATAAAAGCGTAAGTCGTCTTGGCGCCCAGTGCGCCAATCAGGCCGCCGAGCAACGCAATGGCGACAGCCTCGCCCACCAGGATCATCAGGATGGTGTTCCTGCGGAAGCCGAGCGTTTTGAGCACCGCCACTTCGGCGGTCCGCTCGCGAATGGACATCGCCATCGTGTTGCCGGCGACCAGCAGAATCGTAAAGACCACGGCCGCCGAGATGGCGTTGAGGAGCAGTTTGACGTTGCCGAGCATCGAGACGAAGCTCAGGTTGAAGGCTTGCTCGGTCTCGGTCTTGGTTTCGGCGTCCGTGTTGCGGAACATGCTGTCGATGGCATCCATCACGCGAGGCACGTCCTCGGCCGACGCGACCTTGACGGAAAAAGTCCCCGCTCGGCCGCGCTGCCCGAGAGCCTCATCAAAGTAGTCCCAGTGGAAGTAAAAGACCGTCTCGTCGGCTTCGCGCGACGCCGTGTAAACGGCCCGGATGACGAATTCCAGGTCGGCCGGGTAGATGGTGCCCTTCAGCGTCACGCGGTCGCCAATCTTCCAGTTGTACTTCTCCATCAGGCGACGGCCGACCAGCGCCGCCGTCCGCTCTTTTTTCCAGGCCTCCAACTGGTCGGGCGGAATCATGAATTCGTCCACAATCTTCTCGAAATCCTCCACGTCCACCGCGAAGTTGGCGAAGAAGTTCGCGGGCTCTTTGTAGATGCCCCCAAACCAGGTGAAGCTGGCGACGTGCTTCACTCCGGGCAGAGAAGCGATGCGGGCCTTGTAGGAGACGGGAAGGTCCTGTCCCAGCGAGACGGCGTGGCGGGTGACGAGCCTCAGGTGCGCGCTGTCAGACCCTTCGCCGAGACTGTCGAGCTGCCGCAGGATTCCCTGGAGCGTGCTCACCAGGAAAATGGACACGGTGATGCTCAGGATGGTCAGGACGCTGCGCCGCGGATTGCGCAGCGCGTTCTTGAGGATCAATCGCAGAAAGTTCATAGCCCTCGCCCGTTCTGTTCGACTCTGTATTCGATTCTACGAAGCCCTGCCGCCCGGAGTTCCGACATCTTGGCCAATCCTACCACGGCGGAACGAAACGGTAGCCCCGGCTGCTTCCGGAAGAACAGCGCCGCGCGGTTGTCTCCCTGCGGCCCGCGCGGGGATATGTTCCCGCGAAGGCAGAGAGCCGTGGCGGAAGCTGACGGGAGTCACCTCAGACGAGGTCGCGCGGAGCTTCAGCGGCCGCGCAATTTCCGCTTCATGTCCGGCATGAATTCGCGCAGAACATTCAGGACGGCGTCGCCGCCCAGCATGATGCCGGCGCGCGAGAAGGCGTGGCTGGTATCGCTCAGGCGGTCGGGATACCAGGCGTTCGAGGCGAAGCCGGCGGCCATGGCGCCGCTGACGCGTCCCACGTCGGGCACGCGGACACCATCATCGCGCCGCGTGACGAAGGTGCTCGCGACCGCGTGCCAGAGGCGGAGCGCGAACCCTTCGTGGTCGCAGCCGTAATAGCGCGGGTCCTCGCGCAGCGCCGCGCCCACGCTGAACTCGACCGTGTTCTTGATCGCCCGCCTCGCCAGGACCGACCCGAGCCGCTTCGAGTAGCCTTCCATTCCCTGTCCCCATTCGGGCGGGGAATCAATCGCCTGGCGATATCCCGCCGAGGCGCCGGCGACGAACCACGTCTCCAGGCCGAACGTCTTGTCCGCATAGAAATTGAACTTTTCGCGAACCGTCAGCGGTTGAGGTTCAATCGGCGCGGCCCGGAAGGCGGGAGGCGAGGCCTCAGAGGGCGAATGCTGGGCGACTGCCGCCGGAGCTGCGAGCGCGAGCGTCGCCACCGCGGCCAATGCGGGCGCCCAGGGACGGCAACTTTCACCCCCCAGCCCCGATGGAGTCATAGACCTTGCAGGATAGCACGCCTTTCGATTTTCGGGTCTCAGCAATTCCGTACCCTTGCGACAGTGAGTTTTGACTCTTCTTCCCGGCCCGGCTAGGATGGCACGCTCAGGGCCCTTGAGCGATGAAACGGTTCATCCTAATCGCCGCCGCGGCGGCCGTGGTGGGACACGCGTTGTGGGCGCGTTCGCCGTGCGCGGCCGAGCTTTCCTCCCCGGTCACCTTTACCGACATCACGCAGGCGGCGGGAATCCGCTTCGAGCACTACTACTCGCCCGAGAAAAAGTACATCGTCGAATCCATGAGCGGCGGCGTGGCGCTGTTCGACTTCGACAACGACGGATACCTCGACATCTACTTCACCAACTCCCTCACCGTGGACGCGCAGGGGCAAACGGAGAAGGCACCCAGCGCGCTTTATCGCAACAACGGCGATGGCACTTTCAGCGACGTGACGGAACGGTCCGGGCTGAAGTATCCGGGCTGGGCGCACGGTGTGGCCGCAGGCGATTTCGACGGCGACGGCTGGACGGACCTCTACGTGACTTGTCTGGGATCGAACCGGCTTTATCGCAACAACGGCGACGGGACGTTTGCCGACGTCGCCCGGCAGGCCGGGGCCGACGACCCGCGCTGGTCCACGGGCGCGGCGTTCGGCGATTTCGATGATGACGGCGACCTGGACCTCTTCGTCGCCAACTACGTGGACTTCAAGCTCGACGACCTGCCGGAATTCGGCAAAGGCCGCTTCTGCAATTATCGCGGCGTCGCCGTGCAGTGCGGCCCGCGCGGGCTGCCCGGCGCCGGCGACTCGCTCTTCCGTAACAACGGCGACGGAACGTTTACGGATGTCACCAAGGCGGCGGGCGTCGAAGACCCCGAAGGCCGCTTCGGCCTGACGGCGCTCTGGACCGACCTCGACTTCG
Source organism: uncultured Acidobacteriota bacterium (assembly GCA_964556705.1). Taxonomy (GTDB): domain Bacteria; phylum Acidobacteriota; class Terriglobia; order UBA7540; family UBA7540; genus CAZKXX01. Next base: position 20,843 of record CAZKXX010000039.1, on the reverse strand, counting down.
ACGGCTGGCTCGACCTCTATGTCGCCAACGACGCCGGGCCGAATTTTCTCTACAAGAACAACCGCGACGGGACGTTCACTGAGACCGCATTTTTCGCGGGCGTCGCCGTGGGAGAAGACGGCAACGAGCAGGGCTCGATGGGGCTCGCCATTGGCGACTACGACCGCAACGGGAGCTTCGATATCTTCCTGACGCACTTCTCCGACGAATACAACACGCTGTACCGGCACGACCGCGAGATGATTTTCAGCGATGTTTCCTACCCGTCTCGGCTTGCTCTTCCGAGCCTGCCTTACTTGGGCTGGGGGTCTGAGTTTATGGACTACGATAACGACGGGTGGCTGGACCTGCTGGTGGTGAACGGCCACGTTTACCCGCAGATGGAGAATCCCGCGCTGGGGACCAACTACCGCCAACGGATGCAATTGTTCCGCAACAATCGCGACGGGACGTTCAGTGAAATCACCGAGTCCGCGGGCGAGGCGCTGATGAGGCGCTACGTGAGCCGCGGCGCGGCCTTTGGGGACCTCGACAACGACGGCGACCTCGATGTGGTCGTCAACAACCTCGACGGCGCGCCCGTTGTGCTCCGCAACGACGACGGAAACCGCAACCACTGGCTCAACGTCCGGCTGGTCGGCTCGCGCAAGAACCGGCTTGCCCTCGGCGCGCGCGTGCGCGTCGTGGCGGGCGACCTGGCGCAGATCGCGGAAGTCCGCAGCGGCGGAAGTTACATCTCGCAGAGCGACTTCCGGCTGCACTTCGGCCTCGAGAAGCGGACGCGAGTGGACTTGATCGAAGTCCACTGGCCGGGAGGCGGCGTGGAGAAAATCGAAAACGTCGCGGCGAACCAGTTCGTCGTCATCCAGGAAGGCAAAGGGCTCATCGGGCAGAAGCCGCCTGGAAAGCAATAACGCGGCGCCGCAAAAGGTGCCGGCCGATTTCGGCCGACCGCTGAGGGCTGGGAGCCGACGGTTTCTCAATACGTCGCGCGGCCACCGCTCACGTCGTAGCACTGGCCGGTGACGAAGCTCGCATCGTCGGAAGCGAGAAAGTGGACGACGGCGGCAACTTCTTCGGGCTAACCTATTTCGTCCGCGATTCCGAACCGTA
>CAZKXX010000039.1:0-19720 GCA_964556705.1 uncultured Acidobacteriota bacterium | reverse complement strand
GCGGCAACTTCTTCGGGCTTGCCGACACGCCCCATGGGAATCTTCGCCGCCATGTAATCAATCTGTTGCTGCGTCAGTTGTTTCAGGATGGGAGTCTCGATCACCGCCGGCGCCACCGCGTTGACGTACACGTTGTGCTGGACCACTTCCTTCGCCAGCGCTTTGGTGAATCCGATGACTCCGGCTTTGGCCGCCGAGTAGGGCACGAGGTTCGGGTTTCCTTCCTTGCCGGCGATGGAGGCGACGTTCACGATCTTCCCGTAGCGTTGCGCAATGAAATGCGGCAGCACGGCGCGCGAGCAAAGATAGACGCTTTTCAGGTCCACACTCATCACGCGGTCCCACTCTTCTTCGCTCACTTCCGTGAGCGCGGCGTTCTTGCCGGCGATGCCCGCGTTGTTCACCAGGATGTGCAGCCCGCCGAGTCCGGCGACGACCTGGTCGCGCAGGCGATTGACGTCGGCGGCGCTCGAGACGTCGCAGGCCACCGCCAGCGCGCGCCGATGGAGGTTCCGGATGGTCGCGGCGACGGCCTCGCCGGCCGCGAGGTCGATGTCCACGACGGCCACGTCGGCGCCCGCCTTCGCCAGGCGAACAGCGATGGCTTCTCCGATGCCGCGCCCGCCGCCCGTCACAATCGCCACCCGGCCCGTCAGGTCCATAAGTCTCCGACCGCGAAAGAATATCTCCCGAAGCGCGCCTCAGCCTAACCTGACTTCCGCCAGAGTTCAACCCGCAGCGAGTGCGTCTTATTGTCCTGTGGCAATTGCCGCCGGTTCTCGGTAGAGTGTTTTGGCTGTTTCCGGCTTGCCGGAAAGGCTCCGACGAAGGCAGACTCCGGCAAGCCAAACATCGGGAGCGACAGGATGAGAAACATCGTCTTAACGGCCATGATTTTGACGCTGGCAGTCGCGCCGCTTCCGGCAAGCGGGCAGGAGGCGGGCGCCGGCCCGGACGCTGTGATCGAACGCTACTTCGAAGCGATCGGCGGGCGCGAAAAAGTGGCGGCGCTGCGCGACCGGACCTCCAAGGGAAATCTTGCCGTCATGGGAATGACCGGCACGATCGAGATCCGCGAGAAAGTTCCCAACAAGGTTTACACGCTTGTGGATGTGGGTGTGGCGCGGCTCGAAACGTGGTTCGACGGCGAAAAAGGCTATCGGGACGATCCCATGCAGGGCTCGGGGCCGATGGGAGAAGAAGAACTCGAAGACCTGCGCGACTCCTACGTGATCGCGCCGCTGCTGAATTACCGCGACCACGGATGGACCGTCCGCTCGGGAGGCGAGGGAGAAGTCGAGGGCTCGCCGGCCAGCATCGTGGAAGTCGTGGACAAGCGGGAGAGAGTGACGAAGTATTTCTTCGACCGGCAGACGCACGTGCTCCGCAAGGTGGTCGCGCCCATTCCGGCGCGCGAAGGCGGCGGTGAACAGGAGATCGTTGTCTCCGACCTGCGTGAAGTGGCGGGGGTCAAGTTTCCGTTCAAACTCGTTCGCACGACGCCGGCGATGACGGTCGAAGTGACGTTCGATTCGATAGAAGCGAACACGGGCCTGGCGGACGACGTCTTCCGTCGGCCGGAACCCGAGCCCGCGGTCACGGCCTCGGAAGGCAACTGAAGTTTCTGCGACAGCGCGGGAGGAGCGATGCGACTGAAGGATAAAGTGGCCGTCGTCACCGGTGCGGCCTCGGGAATCGGCCAGACGACGGCGGAAGTTTTCGGCGAAGAGGGCGCGCGCGTCGTGGTCGCGGACGTTGACCGCGAAGGCGGCGAGAAGACTGCCGCCGGAATTCGCCAGAAGGGAGGCACAGCGCACTTCGTCCACGCCGACATTTCGAAAGACGCGGACGCCCGGCGCATCAGCGAAGAAACCGTCAGACAGTTCGGCCGGCTCGATATCCTCGTGAACGACGCCGCCGTCTTCGTGCTCAAAGGTTTCGAGGCGACGGTCGAGGACTGGCAGCACTCGCTCGGCGTGAACGTTATCGGCACGGCGATGGTGACGAAATACGCGGCCGGGCAGATGAAGAAAACCGGCGGCGGCGCGATCGTCAACCTCGCCTCCATTTCGAGCTTCTGCGCACAGCCCGACTTCACGGCCTATAGCGCCACCAAAGCCGCGCTCGTGCAGATGACCCGCAACATGGCGCTCGACCTCGGGCCGCACAAAATCCGCGTCAACGCCGTCTGTCCCGGGACCATCATCACGCCTGCCTCCTACCGGCACATGGAAAAAGTCGGCATGACGCTCGAACAGTTCGACGCCGCGGAAGGCGCGAAAACGTTTCTCGGCCGCGCCGGCCGCGCGCGCGAGGTCGCCGCGGCCATTCTCTTCCTCGCCTCCGACGAAGCCTCCTACATCACCGGCGCGTTCCTGATGGTGGATGGCGGGTATTCGGCGCAGTAGCGCGGGTCTGGTCTTTGACCCGCGGCTGTTCTGACTCCAATCCAAAGGGTAATGTGGCGATCCAAGCCGCAGGTCAAAAGGCAGACCTGCGCTACAGAATGCCTACGTGTCCTGCGTCATCCGGTCCACGTAGGCGATGCACTCGATTTCGACGGGCGAATTGCCGGGAATTTCGCGCACGGCGACGGTGGAACGCGCCGGCGGGTCCTTCGTGAAGAACTTCGCGTACACCTCGTTCATCGGCGTGTAATCTTTGATGTCGTTCAAAAACACCGTGCATTTCAGCACGCGATCGAGCGAAGACCCTGCGGCCTCGAGCACGGTCTTGACGTTTTCCAGACACTGACGCACCTGCTCGGGAAACGGCACGTCTTCCACTTTCCCCGTTTTCGGGTTGTGTGCGCCCTGGCCGGAGACGAACAGCAGCCGGCCAAACTGGATTCCCGAGCTGAAGGGCAGGCGCGGCGGGCCGGTCTCACCTGGCCGGCGGATGACACGCTTGGTCGGGCGCATGCGTTGCGCTTCGGCGCTGATGGGGACGGCTACGGTTCCTGCCGCAACCAGACCCGCGGCGCCCCCGCGAAGAAAATTGCGTCGGTCGGATTCCTTTCTCATGGTGAATTCCCTCCAGATGAAAATCGGAACAGTTGCCGCCGCATCCGTCGAGAACGGTTGCAAGGGCCGTCCCCGCTAACTCCACAGCCGGTCCCAGGAGCGTTCCTTGTCCCATTCAGGTGTGGGAGCGAAATACTCCGAGCCCGGCAGCAGGTGCTGCTTCATCACTTCGTCGTTCAGCGTTACGCCCAGGCCGGGCCCTTCCGGCACTTTGATGAATCCGCGATTCACGATGGGTTTCTCGACGCCCGTCACGAGATCGTCCCAGAACGGCACGTCCACGTTGTGGATTTCGAGCGCCAGGAAATTTTCCGTCGCCGCCGCGCAGTGGACGTTCGCCAGGCAGGAAACCGGCGAGCCGGCGAAGTGCATCGCCATCGGCACGCCGTACTCCTGCGCCGCGTCGCCGATTTTCTTCGTCTCGAGAATTCCGCCCGCGGTCGCGAGGTCGGGATGAACCATGTCCACGGCGTGGTGACGGCAGAGCTCGATGAAAGGTTCTTTGAGATAGATGTCTTCGCCGGTCAGCGTGGGCACGTCGATCGCGTCGGTAATCTTCTTGTGCAGCTCGGTGTACTGCCAGGGGATCATGTCCTCGAGCCAGGCCATGTTGTATTTTTCGAGCGCGCGCCCGAGGCGAATGCAGGAGTTCACACCGATGTGGCCGAAATGGTCGGCGGCGAGCGGAATCTCCATGCCGATGACCTCGCGCACCTGCGCCACGTAGTCGGCCATGAGCGCGATGCCCTTGTCGGTCAGCTCCATGCCCGTGAACATGTGCTGCGTGTGGACCATGTCGCGCTGCGTCACGCCCAGTGGCCGCGTCACCGTCCCCGGAATCTTTTCGACCAGCCGGATGCCCAAGTCCATCTTGAGATACGTGAACCCCATTTCCATCCGGCCCTTCATGCGTTGCGCATAGACTTTCGGGTCGGGAGACATGGCCGTGTCCGCGTAGCAGCGGATGCGGTCGCGGAACTTGCCGCCGAGCATCTGATAAACGGGAACGTTGTAAGCTTTCCCGGCCAGATCCCACAGCGCCATCTCGATGCCGCTCACACCGCCGCCCTGCCGCGCGTGCCCGCCGAACTGTTTGATCTTGCGGAAGAGCCGGTCCACGTCGCAGGGGTTTTCGCCGAGCAGCCGGCTTTTCAGCATCAGCGCGTAGGTGGCGCTCGCGCCGTCGCGAACCTCACCGAGACCGTAAATTCCCTGGTTCGTGTCGAGACGCAGGACGGGGCTGGTGAAGGGGACGCCGGTGATGACGGCGACGCGCAGGTCGGTCATCCGTAGTTCCGAGGGGCGTGAGTCGGTCCGCACATTTCCCAGCGCGGCTTCGGCGTCTTCCGGCGCGAGCCACGAGCCGCCGAGAAGCGCTCCTCCCAGCGCGGCCGACGACTTCAGTGCCTCTCGCCGATTGATTCCGGTCTTCCGCGGTTTCTTCATCGCTGCACGCTCCTTCCTGCCGTCTCGCGTTATTCCGTCTTCATGCGCACTTTGGCGCCGCGCGCTTCCGCCCAGCGATTGAATTCCTCCACCATCTTCGGCGTCCATCGCGTATCAATCTGCCCGGGCGTGTAGCGCCCCTCGCGCAGCATCTGGTGGCCCCACTCGTCCTGGAGGATGGCCAACTCCGACTGGTCCGCGATCTCCCCGGCAAGGTGCGGCGGAATGAAGGTGAGCCCTTCCGGATCGCTCAACACAATGTCGCCGGGCATGACGGTGACTTCGCCGATGCGGATGGGCACGTTGATGCCCATCAGCGTGACGCCGGCAATGGCCGAAGGATGAAAATCGCGAACGTAAACTCGGATGCCCTCGATTTCGGAAATGCCGCGCACGTCGCGCACCGCGCCGTCCACGACGAAGCCCGTGCCCGTCTTGGCGAAAATGGAAGTCGAAAGCCGGTCGCCGGCAAACGTCCCGTCGTTGATCTTTCCGAACAGGTCCACCACCAGAACGTCGTCTTTGCGCAGCGTGTCGATGACCCAGGAGTTCTGCCCGGGGCCGACGCGGCCTTCCTTTTTGCCGATATCGTTGATGGCAGCGCTGACGTCCGGCCGCAGCGGCATGAAGACCGCAGTCACCACGCGCCCCACCAATCGCTGCGCCGGGTTGATGACCTTCCAGCCGCCCTCGAACTGGAAGCGATAGCCCTTGCTCCGCATCACCTCCCAGGCAATCTCCGCTTTCACCTTTTTCAGGCGTTCGAGGAGTTCGTCGGAAATCTTCGGACGGCCGTCTTCGAATCGTTCGCCGCGCCACTCGCGAGTCAGCGCGAGGCGCTGCTCAGGCGTGAACGTACCGAGTTGCCCGCGCGCGACGGCCGCGAGGCAGAGAACAACGAACAGCGCCGTCACCAGCTTTCTGAAATAAGACATGGCTTGCTCCGAGTTGATTGTCGGCCGGCAGGCGAAGCGCCGAGCCGGTTGATGGCACAAGGCGCAAATCATACTTCGCATGGGTTGCGAGGCAAAGGGGAAATGGCGGGGAAGTGGATGGCGAGCAAGGCCGATGGGGTTCGGGCTTCGAGAACGCCTATAGCCCCCAGGCAAATAGAGACCCTCTTGACAAGGGAAGGCCGTCTGATCTATTCTTGTATTCAATAGAATACTGCAAATACCTGGAGAAAAGCTGAATATATGTCGAAATCAGGACGGACTCGAAGGCATCCTGCGAAGGACTGGCTGTTTCGTTCGTTCTCGCTGCTGGCCGAGGCGATGGCCAACCCGCGCCGCCTCGAGCTGATCGACCTGCTCGCCCAGGCGCCGCGCACGGTCGAGGAGCTGGCGCGCGAAGCGGGGATGACCGTCGGCAACACCTCGCAGCACTTACAGCGCCTGAAGCGCGCGCGCGTGGTGGCGGACGAGCGCAGCGGCCTTCACATCCGCTATCGCCTCGCGGACGCAGCGGTGGCGCGGCTGTGGAGCGAGCTGCGCCGCGTAGCCGAGCAGCAGGTCGCCGAAGTTTCTCGCGCGCTCGACGCCTATCGAAACCGCCGCAACGAGTTCGAACGGATCAGCGCGGAGGAACTGCGCGAGCGCATGGCGCGCGGCGAGGCGGTCCTGCTCGACGTCCGCCCGCGCGTCGAATTCGACGCCGGCCATTTGCCCGGCGCGATTTCCGTTCCGCTCGACGAGCTCGATCGCCGGCTCGAGGAACTCCCGCCGGACCGCACGATTGTCGCCTACTGCCGCGGGCCTTACTGCGTTTACGCCGACGAAGCGCTGGGCGTGCTCGCGGCGCGCGGCTGGAACGTGCGCCGGCTGGAAGAAGGGGTCTGGGAATGGCGCGAAGCGGGACTGCCGGTGGAAGTTTCCGCCTGATGCGCGCGCCATTCGGAAAAAGTCATCGCGGCCCTCAATCCTCGTCGTTTGAGGAGGTGACGCCATGCTGGGTTTGCTCGCGGAATTCTGGCAACCGCTTCTCGCCCTCTCAGTCCTGTTTCTTTTCTGGACGTGGGAGTCGTTCGCGCCGTTCTTCCGTCCTTCCGGGTTGAGGCTGCGGCACGCCACGCGCAACCTCACCGTCGCACTCCTCAACGGTCTGGTCCTCGCCACGGTCTTCGCCGGTCTGACGGTCGCCGTCGCCGTCCTGACCGAAGATCGCCAGCTCGGCCTGCTGAACGCGCTGGGCCTGAACCCTTCCGTCCACGCGGTGGCGGCGTTTCTGCTGCTGGACTGCTGGACCTACGGGTGGCATCGCATCAACCATCGCGTGCCGTTCCTCTGGCGGTTCCACCGCATGCACCACAGCGACCCGGCGATGGACGTCACCACGGCCACGCGCTTTCATCTGGGAGAAATCAGCTTTTCGTCGGCGCTGCGTCTGGCGCTCATTCCGCTCCTCGGCATTCCGCTCTGGACACTGATCGTTTATGACACGATGCTGCTCGGCTGCACGCAGTTCCATCACGCCAACATCCAGCTTCCGGCGCGGCTGGATACGGCGCTGCGCTACGCCATCGTCACGCCGAACATGCACAAGGTCCACCACTCGCGCCTCCAGCCGGAGACGGACTCGAATTTTTCGAGCCTGTTGAGCGTCTGGGACCGGCTCTTCGCGAGCTATCGCGAGAAACCGGACTACAGCCAGATCCGTTTCGGGCTCGACGGCTACGACGACGACGCGCGGCAGTCGGTGAAAGGATTGCTGCTCACCCCCATTCTCGCGCCCGACCGTCCGGGGTCGAAGCCCCTCCCACAATTTGCCTGAGCGAAGCGACATTCCCGTAGCGCGCGTCTGTCGTTTGACCCGCGGCGGTTGCCTGACCAAAAGCCGCAGCCTGCCTGCCCTGCCTGCCGCAGGCAGGGCAGGCAGGCTCGAAAAACAGACCTGCGTTACGGGCGCCCACGACGGTCTGTGAACTTTCGACCTCTCTTGGCTGACGGCTGAAAGCTGACGGCTAACGGCTGTCACCCGACTTTGGCGACGGAAGTGCTAAAATCCTGCGCGTGGGCACTTTTCCGCTCCGCAGCGACTGTTTGTCGCAGATTTCCCCGGAGCCATATTAAGGAGACGACATGGCAGGTCAGTCGGAATTCACGCGCCGCGATTTCTTGAAGACGGCGGCGGGCGTTGCCGCGGCGGGCGCGTTCGCGCAGGCGCCGGGCGGCCCGGCGCTTCAAGCTGCGCCCGCGCCGGGCGAGGTGGTCCATTACGGCTTTATCGGCACGGGGAGCCAGGGCCTCGCGCTGCTCAAGCACCTTTCGACGATTCCCGCGGGCCGCTGCGTGGCGACGTGCGACATCTACCCGCCGAATCTCAAGAAAGGCGTCGAAACCATCGGCGGGAAACCCGACACGTACGACGACTACCGGCGTCTGCTGGAACGCAAGGACATTGACGCGGTGATGATCGCCACGCCGCTCTACCTGCACGCCCGGATGATTCTCGACAGCCTCGCCGCCGGCAAGCACGTCTTCGTCGAGAAGAGCATGTTCTTCAAGGAAGAAGAAGCGGAGCCGATTCGCACGGCCGCGGCGGAGCGTCCGAAGCAGGTGCTTCAGGTGGGATTGCAGCGGCGCTCGAGCGTCCTCTACCAGACGGCGATGGAGATGATCCGCAAGGGCGCGCTGGGGAAAGTGATGTTCGTGCGCGCGCAGTGGCACCGGAACAGCGACTGGCGGCGACCGGTGGCCGACCCGAAGCTCGAGCGGCAGATTAACTGGCGCATGTACCGCGAATACTCGGGCGGGCTGATGGCGGAACTGGCTTCGCACCAGATTGACGTGGCCAACTGGGCGTTTGGCGCCGAGCCGGTCTCGGTGGTGGGGCGGGGCGGCATCGACTACTGGCAGGACGGGCGCGAGACCTGCGATAACGTCCACACGATTTTCGATTATCCCGGCGGGCGGCGGATGGTCTTCACCTCCATCCTCTACAACGCGCACGAAGGTTTCTTCGAGCAGATTTCGGGCGACCAGGGCACGATCGAAATCACCGTGGGACGCGGGATGTATTTCCGCGAATCGGTGGCGCAGGTCTCCAAAGGCGCGGCGAAGGAAAACTGGTGGGCGGGCGCGACGGTCTCAAAAGAAGCGGCGAAGAAGGGGTTTCCGATTTTTCCGGAAGCGGGGGCCGAGCCGCGCGGGTTTCTCGACCGCGAACTCCTCTTCGCGCGGCGATGGCTGGCTTCGATGGGCATTTACGAATACCGCGAGCCGCACGACCCGATGTACACGGAGATGGTGAATTTTTTCGCGAGCATCCGGGAATCGAAGCCGGCGATCGCGCCCGTCGAAGTCGGCATCGCGGACGCGCTGGCGGTGATTTACGGCAACCGCGCCATTGATACCGGCCAGCCTGTAGAATGGCCGAAGAAATCCTGAAACGGGATTTCTGAGAATTTGAATCCTCGACATTCCATTCCGCGCGTTTGGCGAGCGGCGCCTTTCGTGGGCCTGCTCGCGGGCGCCGCGCTGCTCGCGGCGGGCGGAGCGTTTCGCGCCGCGGACGCAGAACTCGTGCGCTACGAAGCCACACACGAAACGATGGGGACCACGTTCACCGTGGTCGCGTACGGCGCGGACGCCGCGCATGTGGCCGCCGTGGCCGGTGAAGTCTTCGAAGAATTCGACGCGATTGACGCGCAGATGAGCCATTACCGCCCGGAGAGCGAGCTTTCCGGCATCAATCGCCAGGCCGCCGCGCGCGAGCTGCTGGTGGAGCCCGCCCTCTTTCGCCTGCTGCGCGAGTCGCTGGATTACAGCGAGGAGACCGGCGGCGCGTTCGACGTCACCGTCGGGCCGCTGATGAAGGCGTGGGGATTTTTTCGCGGCCAGGGGCGCGTGCCCGCGGACGAGGAACTCGAAGCCGTCCGCCGTCGCATCGGCTTCCGTCACGTGCGGCTGAACGAGGGAGCGCGGACCATCCGTTTCGATGTCGAGGGGCTGGAGCTGGACCTCGGGGGAATCGGCAAGGGCTACGCGGTGGACCGTGCGGTGGAAATCCTGAAATCTTACGGAATCGAAAGCGCCATGGTGGCGAGCGGCACGAGCAGCTTTTACGCGCTCGGCGCGCCTCCGGGAGAGCGCGCCTGGCCGGTGAGCCTGCGCGACCCGTTCGAGAACGAGAAGGTCGCCGACGTCGTCCGGCTGCGCGACTTCGCGCTTTCGATTTCCGGGAATTACGAGAGGTTTTTCACGCTTGAAGGGCACGTGTACGCGCACATCCTCGACCCGCGGACGGGCCGTCCGGTGGAAGGGATGCTTGCCACCGCGGTGCTCGCGCCGCGCGCCGCGGAAGCCGACGCGCTTTCGACCGCGTTTTTCGTGCTCGGGCCGGAGGACAGCCGGCAAGTTCTTGTCGCGCGCCCGAACCTGATTTCGATTGCGTACCTTCCGGAGGGAAGCGGGAAGAATTATCGGCGGGTCGTGCAGCGGTCGGAGTCGTTCGCACCCGCGGCGAATTCGGTGGCGGAAATCGCCGGCGAAGCGGAGCGGTAAGCGCGTTCAAACCCGCGCGCCTTCCGCGCACCAGCGCACGGAGTTTTCGACCACGCGGTTGGGCAATTCCTGGTGAAAAACGCGGTAGGTCTCGTGCCCGGGCCGGAAATAGACGAGGCGCCCCTTTCCCACCGTCCAGACGCAGCAACTGCGAAACTGCTCGCCGGCCTCCCAGTAACTGAAATAGACGACTTTCTCGGGCGTGGGCACTTCGAAGGGCTCGTCATACATTTCCGTTTCGGGGATCGTGAAGTCTCCGAGCCCGCGCGCCACGGGATGAGCGGGCGCGACGCACTTCAGAAATTCCGGCTCGGCGCCGTGCCGCCACGAAGCGATCTTCCCCGTGCAGTCGAGCGCGCGCATGAAGACCTTGGCGTTGAGCGCCGAATGAATCGCCACCAGGCCCAGCCGCCCTTCGCGGAGTTTGCCCAAAATTTCCGCCACGCGGCTGTCCGCGACTTCGTCGTGCTTCATATGGCCCCACCAGATGAGGACGTCCGCCCAATCCACCGCAGCCTGGCTGACGCCTTGTTCGGCGTCGTTGATCGAAGCCACGCGCACGTCGAGGCCCTCGCGCCTGGATAGAAACCTGGCGATGGCGCCGCTGATGCCGTCGGGATAGACGTCTTTCGGCTCGGTCAGCTCGGACCAGCAGAGGACGCGGATTTTCGACTCGGCGGGAGTTTTTGCCCGACCGGCGGCGGAATACGCGACAGTCGCGCTCGCTGCAGCGGCAGAGCGAAGAAAGCGACGACGGTTCATGGCGGGCCTCCGGGATGGTGAGCGGGGCGAATTATAGCTGGGAAGGGCGGGAAACTGGAAACTGGAAAATCGAAACTCAAAAAGTCGAGAATCGACTGTCGTTCAGCGGGCTGAGTTTCGATTTTCCAGTTTCGAGTTTCCGCTCACCGCACGTCGCGCAGCGTGCGGGTCAGCTCGAAATGCTTGTTGGCATCTTCCACGCGTCCGAGGTCGCGATAGGCCTGGCCGAGCAGGTAGTGCGTGAGGTAGTTGTTGGGGTCCATCTTCACGGCGCGTTCCAGAAAATTGGCGGCGAGTTCCGGGTCCTTTTTCTTGAGCAGCACTTTGCCCATCAGGATATAAGGGCCGGTGAAATTCTGGTTGAGCCAGATGGCCTGCTTGAGAGCGCGCTCGGCCTCCGCGATGTTCTCCAGGCGGTCGTAGGCGTCGCCCATGCGCCAATAGACGGCCCACTGGATGGGGTTGAGCTCCAGCTCTTTGCGGAATTCTTCCAGCGCCTGCCGGGCGTTGCCGCGAAAGAGGTAGATTTCTCCGAGCAGAAAGCGCGCCATGGGGATGCGGGGGTCGAGTTCGAGGGCTTTCTGAAGCTGCGGCACCGCGGCGTCCTCGAGCGTCTGGCGCATCATCATCTGGCCGAGGACGAGATAAGCGGCGGCGGAATCCTCCGCCACGGAAAACATGCGGGCGAACGCGTGCCGGGCTTTGTCCCACTGCTGCGTTTGCAGGTAGCTGACGCCGAGGACGTAGGCGCCGGTGACGTCGGGGTGCGGCAGCTTCCCCAGGATTTCTTCGAGCAGCGGGATGGCCTGCGCCGTGCGGCCGTGCAGATAGTACGCGAGGCCGAGAAGCTGGATGATCTCGCCGTCGTCGGGGGACTGCCGGCGGGCGCGTTCGAGGTGCTGGAGGGCGTGATGGTAGTCGCGCTTCTCGTAGTAGGCGCGGCCGAGACGCGCGTCCACCCCGACGGGCGCGGGCTCGCTTTCCGCGAGCGGCTTGAGGAGGGCGATGGCTTCCTCGAGCCTGTTTTCGCGCAGCAGCGCGTCGGCGCGCGCCAGCTCCTGAGAAGAGGGGGCGGCCGGCACGGCCATCAGACCCCACAGGACTGTGAGCCACGCGAATTTGGAAATCGAACGGGCCATCCTCGCCTCTCCCGGTTCAGATGCCATTCGTCCACTTTAGCTCCGGCGCGGGGCCGCGGCAAGCGCGGAGGTTTCGGGCAAAGAAAAAGGAGCTCCCCCGAGGACGAGCTCCTTAGACAAACTCCGAATCCGCCACCCGCGCGGCGGAAGGGAAAAACCCTTCCGCCGGCGGAGTGAAGTTCAGAACGTGAACCGCAGAGCGAACTGGAAGCGGCGCATCTGCGCTCCGGTCCGAAGGCCGAAGATCTTGCCGTCGTTGTCGGGGTTGCAGTCCACACAACTTCCAGGGTTTCCGAGTTGCACGACGTTGAAGAGGTTGAAGGCCTCGGCCCGGAACTGTCCCCTCCACCGCTCGGTGATCTGGAAGTTCTTGAACAACGAGAAGTCGGTGTTGAGGAACGAAGGTCCGGTGAGCGGGTTGCGGCCCGCGTTGCCGAACTGCTCGACCTGCGGCCGCCGCCACGGTCCGACGGTTACGCCGTTGTCGCTGAGGGCGCCGGCGAACGGAGCAACCTCGAACCAGCCGTTGCGGCTGCGCGGCATGAGGACTTCGCGCACCTGGTCCGGCCGGCAGGGGCCGTTGTCGCGGTCCGCACCGCAGTCGCGGTAGAAGACGTCGAACGGCAGGCCGCTCGTCCAGGACGTAATCTGGTTGAGCTGCCAGCCGCCGATCAGCAGGTCCAGCCCGCGTCCCGCCGCGCCGCCGTACCGCCTGCCACGGCCGAAGGGAAGCTCCCACAGGTTGTTCACGACCAAAACGTGGGTGGGGTAGAAGTCGTTCCGTCCCCAGTCCACGCTGCGATCGATCGAGTAGTAGTTCCAGCCGTAGTTCCACGCGCGCTGGAGCGTCCAGTGCGCCAGGATCGAGTAGTCCTGCGAGAAGCGCTTCTCGACCTTGGTTTGCAGTGAGTGGTAGCGGTTGTCGCCGTCGTTGCCGAAGTAGCGGAAATCCTGCGTCCAACCGTAACGCTGGAAGAAGGGACGGCGCTCGTTGCGGGGGATGCCCGCCGCGAACCCGTCGATGCTCGGTTCGTTGAAGCTGTAGTCGGGACCTTCATTGCGGAACACGTGCGTCCCCTTGTTGCCGACGTAGGCCACTTCCAGCGCGACGGTCGCGGTGAGCTGATGCTGGAAGGTGGCGTTCCAGGCGTCCACGGTCGGCAGCCGCATCTTGTTGGGCAGGACGAAGGAGTTGATGCCGTCGGGCAGAAGCGGGAAGCCGGTCGGACCCATGCAGGTTCCGCCGGCGGCGCGGATGCTGCCGTCGGGGTCGGTGATGTCGTTGCAGTTGTTCACCAGGCCGGAGGCCGGGTCGAAAGCCGGCGGCCCGACCGCCAAGTTGTACACGCTGCTGAAGCTGTTGGCCGGGTTCTGTTCCTGACGGGCCAGCACGGGCAGGTTCTGCGTCACGCTGTGCCCGAACGTGGAGCCGAACACGCCGATATCGAAGCTGCGGCCATAGCCCAGGCGCAGCACCGTCCTCGGCGTAATCTGGTAGGCGATGCCGAGGCGCGGCGCAAAGTTGGTGAAGGTGTTCTCGACGTTGCCGTTCAGGCCGACGCCGCCCGTTCCCGCCACCCAGACCTCGCCGGTCGAGGGCTGGACGAACCCGCCCGCTCCGGCCGCCGTGACCGTCTGGGGATAGTAGATTTCCCAGCGCAGCCCGTAGCTGAGGGTGAACTTCGGCGTGACGCGCCAGGTATCCTGGCCGAAGAAGAATTGGCGGTGCTGCCGCTCGCCCGCGTCAAAAACCTTGGAAACGTAACGGTCGGAACGGCTCACGTCGCCCAGCAGGAAACCGGCCAGCCCCAGCCCGCCGCCATCGGGACCGCGCGTGCGGTCGGCGTTGAACGTCAGCTCGCCCGCCCGGTGGCTGTCACTGGGTACGCGGAGGTTCTGCGCGTAGCGGATGTCCGTCCCGAACTTGAACGTATGGTTGCCCTGGATCTTGGTCCAGTTATTCACGAACTGGAACTGCTGCTCTTCCTGGTCCAGGGGGCAGTTGCACTGGTTGGTCCCTAGCGAGTAACCCAGCGCGGCGATGCCGTCAATGAAGAAGGCCGGCATGCCGGTCGTGGTGGGGTCATCGGGGATGTTCAGCCCCGGGATGCCCGCGTCGGTGGCCGGCGAGGTGCCTTCACCCAGCGGACGGACGAAAACGCGGTAGCGGTAGAAACCGAACCGGAAGTCCGTGAGCAGCGTCGGACCGACCGTGTAGTCGAAACCGGAAGCAACGCTCTGGTTCCGAACGTCCGAACTGCCGGCGAAGAAAATGTTGTCGAGCGCCGGCCCGCCCGCGATTTCGCCGAAGGCCCCGGGTCCCCGCCGCTTGAATTGCTGGAAGCTGTAGCGGCCGAACAGGTGCAGCTTTTCGGACCAGTAGTGGTCCACGCGGACGTTCATCGCGTCGTCGTCGAAGTCTTCCGTTCCCGCGGCCGCGTAGTTGTTGGTGATCCCCGCGCCCGGGATATTCGGAAGGGGATAGTACGAGAGGATGTTCAACGCCTGCGGAGAAAGGCAGGTGGAGGGAATCACGTTGTTGGCGAACGGCTGTCTCGTGTCCACGGTGGGATGGTCCACGCGGGTCGAGCAGTCGGCGCTCGTGTACGGATTGTAGATCTGCGCCGTGGTCAGGTACTCGCTCAGATCGCCCGTGCGCGCCAGCGCTGTGGGCACCGTCAGCAGGCGCGAGCCGCCGTTCTTCCGGCGCGTTCCCTGGTAATCCCCGAAGAAGAAGCTCTTGTTCCGCTTGATCGGCCCGCCGATCGAGCCGCCAAACTGGTTCCAGAGCAGGTCGGGGATGAATTTGTTGGGGTCGTCGTTGGGCGGGCCGAGCGGGACCGCCTGCGAGAAGGGCTGGCGAGCCATCGTCAGGTCGTTGCGGCGGAACAGGAACGCGCTGCCGTGCAGTTCGTTCGTCCCCGAGCGCGTCTGCGCCGTGACGACGCCGGCCGTGGCCTGGCCGAACTCCGCGTCGTAATTCTGCGTCGTCACCTTGGCTTCGCTCACCGACTCGAGCGTCGGGTTGATGACGATAATCCCCAGAATCGGGTCTCGGTTGTCCGTGCCGTCCAATTGGAACGCCGTCCCGCTGAAGTGCTGGCCGTTCATCGAAATCTGAATCGAGCCCTGCGGGTTTTCGCTCGAAGCGTGCTGCCAGCCGAGCATCGTGGTGCCCGGGGTGAGCAGCGAAAAACGGGTGAAGTTGCGCTCGAAGATGGGAAGTTCCGTGACCGCCTTGCTCTGGAAGGACGTCGCGACGTCGGTCCGCTCGGTCTTGAGCAGCGGCACCTCCGCCGTTACTTCCACGGTCTGCGTCACCGCGCCCACCTGGAGTGAAACGTCCACGCGCGTTGCGGCGTCCACGGTGACGTTAACGTTTTCCTGGACGTGGACCTGGAAGCCCGCGGCTTCCACGCGTACGCGGTACCGGCCGACGATCAGGTGGGTCTGGCTGTAAAAGCCCGCCTCGTTCGTCGTCGTGTTGTACTGGATGTCTTTTCCGACTTCCGTAATCGTCACTCGTGCGTTGGGTACGGCCGCGCCGGAGGCGTCCACCACCGTACCGATGATGCTGCCATAGACGGCCTGGCCCACCAGCTTCGTCGCCGGATAGGCGGCCGCCAAGAGGAGAAAAGCAACCAGCCATACAGCTCGTTTCTGCATTCTGCTTCTCCTGTTCAGATTCAAGGATGGATTTCGAGAGACCCAAATCCCCACGGGTCTTCTCGCACTCTGAGAGCCAAAGTGTCCGAAAATTAGGTGAGCGATAACCGATTGATGTTAGAAGACATAATCGGATTCTGAGAGCAGTCATAGTAGAAGTTCGGAGTATTTGTCCAAAATTGCATAGAGCAGCCAAAAGGAGATACCAATTATCATATTGTGAAAGCCCTTACATCGCCCCAAGTGCCAAGGGCTAGCAGAAAACTGCATTAGTTCAAATAAGTCTTTTCTTATCTTTGAGTTGAAGGAGACCTGCGAAGGCAGCCACGAAGACACAAGAAACGGAAGGCTGCGCGGTCCGCGTAGAAAATTCGGCTTGGGTCAGGACGAGGAAAGCGGGATGAAAACACCGCGGGCAGCCCGAAGAATTCTCGAGCTGACTGTAGTGTGCGGTGGTTGAACGCCCGCGCCCAGGGGTTGTGGGCGAGGAGCTGGTAGCCGCTGGAAAATCGTTTCTCAAACTTGGTTTGAAGCGAGGTGAAGTTGCTGTCCGAGTCGTTCCCGAAATAACGGAACGACTGCGACCAGCCGAAGCGCTGGAAGAAGGGTTTGCGCTCGTTGGTGCTCAGGACGCCGAATCCGTCGAGCGAAGCCTGGTTGAAGTCGTAATCCTGTGGAAGGATCGAGGAAGCCGCCGCGCCAGCGGTCCGTGACGCGCTGGGGAGCGTAATTTTCCCAGCGCAGGCCGGCGCTCCGCGTCGTAATTCGGCGAAATGACCTCGGCTTCCGAAATCGAATCGAAGTTGGGGTTGATGACGATGATCCCGGGGATGGGGTCGCGGTTGTCGGTGCCGTCGAGCTGGCAGGCGGTGCCGCCGAAGTGCAGCCCGTTCATCATGATTTGAATGGAGCCCTGCGGGTTTTCGCTCGCGGCGTGCTGCCGGCCGAGGCGCTGGCTGCCCGGTGTCAGAAGCCGGAACTGGGTGAAGTTGCGGTTGAGGAGGGGCAGTTCCTGAACGTAGCGCTCGTCGAACGACGTCGCGACGTCGGCCCTCTCCGTCTTGAGCATGGGGATTTCCGCGGTCACCTCCATCGTCTGGGTGACGGCCCCCACCTGAAGGGGGGCGTCCACGCGCGCCAGAACCGAAAACGGTAGGCAGCCCTGGCGGAACTGCGCTATCTTTCTATGAAGGGCTGATTCGGCTGTTGGTTCCGGGTCGAGCGAAGAGCCACAGGGGCTTTGGTGAAACGGTTCCGCCGGCGTGAAGTTTTGAAAACTCTCCTGATGATGGGGGGCGCTCTGGGAGCGAGTCGCTCGAGAGTGCTCGGCGCTTTTTCCGCCACCGGCCGCAGCGCGCCCGCGCTGCCTTCGATTCGCTTCGTCAACGTCGCGCGCGATGCGGGCATCCTTCACAAGACGATTTACGGCGGGGAAGACCGCAATATCTACCTGCTCGAGACGACAGGTTGCGGAGTCGCGTTCTTCGACTACGATCACGACGGCTGGCTCGACATCTTCTTCGTGAACGGCACGCGGCTGGAAGGTTTTCCGAAAGGCCAGGAGCCCACGAACCGCCTCTACCGCAACAACCGCGACGGAACTTTCAGAGACGTGACCGAACAGGCGGGCCTGGCGCGCTCGGGCTGGGGCCAGGGCGTCTGCGTGGGCGACTACGACAACGACGGCTACGACGATCTCTTCGTCACGTATTACGGCCAGAACGTTCTCTACCACAACAACGGCGACGGCACGTTTACCGACGTGACCGCGAAAGCCGGCCTGAGTTTTGCCGAGACGCGGTGGAGCACGGGCTGCGCGTTTCTGGACTACGACCGCGACGGCCACCTCGACCTGTTCGTCGCCAACTACTGCGGCGGAGACCTGAGCACCTGGCCGCTGCCGGAAATGGGCCCGTGCCTTTACAAAGGCGCCGTCGTCGCCTGCGGCCCGCCCGGATTGCCGGGCAGCAAGAACATCCTTTACCGCAACAACGGCGACGGCACTTTTTCCGACGTTTCTCAGAAAGCCGGAATTCTGGAAGCGACGGGAACTTACGGGCTGGGGGTCGCCGTCGCCGACTTCGACAACGACGGCTGGCCGGACATTTACGTGGCCAACGATTCGCAGGCCAGCGCGCTCTATCGCAACAATCACGACGGGACGTTCACCGATATCGCCGTGCTGGCCGGCTGCGCCTACAGCGCCGACGGGAAGCCGCAGGCGGGCATGGGCGTGGCGGCGGGAGATTACGACTGCGACGGCTGGCTCGACATCGTGAAAATGAACTTTTCCGAAGACACGATTTCGCTCTACCGCAACCTGGGCGGCGCGGTGTTCGAGGACGTGGCGTTTCCGGCCGGGCTCGGCACCAGCACGCGCGAGTTGCGCTGGGGGTGCGCGTTCGCGGACCTCGACAACGACGGCTGGCCGGACATCTTCGGCGCCAACGGGCACATCTATCCGGAAATCAACCAGCTCGCCATGGACCTGCGCTACCGCCAGCCGAAATCGGTTTTTCAGAACCTGCGCGACGGCCGCTTCCGCGAGATTTCGCGCGAACTGGGCGGCCCGCTCCTCGATCCCGTCTCCGCCCGCGGGTGCGCTTTCGGTGATTTCGACAATGACGGCGACATCGACATCGTCATCAA
This sequence comes from uncultured Acidobacteriota bacterium, assembly GCA_964556705.1. GTDB lineage: Bacteria > Acidobacteriota > Terriglobia > UBA7540 > UBA7540 > CAZKXX01. The sequence continues at coordinate 1,534 of CAZKXX010000039.1, read as the reverse complement.
TCCCGTCAACGATTATCCGGAGCTGCTGCGCTGCGACGGCGAAACCGGCAACCACTGGATCAAGATCCGGACGGTGGGCGGGAAATCCAACCGCAACGGCATCGGGGCGCGGATCACCTGCCGCACGGGGAGCCACCGGCAGATGGACGAAGTGCGCAGCGGCGCGAGTTACGCCTCGCAGAACGATTTGCGCGTGCACTTCGGCCTGGGCGCGGCGACGAAGGCCGAGCGGATTGAAATCCGCTGGCCGAGCGGCGAAGTGGACGTCCTCGACAACGTGGCCGCCGACCGGCTGATCGTCGTCGAAGAAGGGAAGGGAATCGTCGAGTCGGTGGAATTCCCGAAGACCCGAGCGAAGCGCGCTTAGAAAATGGCCATGTCCGGTCATCCCTGGCGCTCAATTTTTATGACCGCCTGCCTGGCGGGCGGGCTCCTCGCCGCCTCGGCCGGCCCTCGCGCGACTCCCGCGCCGGAAGACCGCGAACTGGCCAGGAAGCACCTGGCGGCGGGGCAGGCGGCCGCGCAGTCGGGCGATTGGCCCGCGGCGGTTCGCCAGTACGAACTCGCCATCCAGGCGGCGCCGTCGTGGGCCCTGCTTCAAAACTCGCTGGCCGTCGCGCACCTCCAGAGCGGGGACGCAGAAGCGGCCGCCGCAGCCTTCCGCCGCGTCGCTGAACTCGAACCGGAATTCGCTGAAGCTCACTTCAACCTGGGGAAAGCCTTGCAGGCGCTCCGTGACCTGGACGGCGCGGTGCGCTCTTACCAGCGCGCGCTCGAATTGCGGCCCGATTTCGTCGAAGCTCGCGTGGCCCTGGGAATCCTCCTCGGCCATCGCGGGAACCTTCTTGGGGCCCGGCGCGAGTTCGAGCGGGCGCTGGAAGCGCGGCCTGAAGACCTCGCGGCGCGCTATCAGTTGGGCGTCACGCTGTGGCTCCTGCAAGAGCCGGATGCGGCGCTTGGGGAACTCGCGCGAGTCCTGAAGGCGCGCCCCGACTCGGCGGAGGCGCACTACTACACGGGTCTGATCTACGAAGCGAAGGGCGATTCCGAGAAGGCGATTGAATCGCTGCAAACGGCGGCGCGGCTGAATCCGCGCTCGGCCGTCTATCAGAACCAGCTCGGACTGGCGCTGGACCGCGCGGGATATCTGGCCGACGCGGCGGAGGCGTTCGCCCGCAGCGTTGAACTGGACCCGAACTCCGCCGAAGCGCAGAACAACCTGGGGCTTGTGTACCTGCGCCGGGGCGACGGGGAGGGCGCCGCGCGCGCCTTCCAGACGGCGGCGCGCATCGATCCCCGGCATTTTTCGGCCCGCAACAATCTGGGCCTGGCCTATCTTCAGATGGCGAGGTGGGAAGAAGCCATCCGGGAATACCGATCGCTTCTGGAGATGGACGCGCGCAATGCTGAGGCGCACTACAACCTGGGCGTGGCCCTCAAGCAGAAAGAGGATTTCGACGCGGCCATCGAAGCGCTGCGAGCCGCGCTGGCGGTGAACCCCGCGCTCGCCGAGGCGCACTACACGCTGGGCGTC
>CAZKXX010000038.1:0-32714 GCA_964556705.1 uncultured Acidobacteriota bacterium | reverse complement strand
TTCCTCGGCCGGTACGTCACCGTCGGCCCACAGAAGGATTTCTACCTTCCCGACACTTTTCTGATTTTCGACCCCAGGCAGAAGAATGTCCTCACGTTCGTCCTCGCCTACGCCCCGCACGCGCAGTTTGTCCGCACGCTGCGCGTCGGCCACTACGAGGAATTCTCCGTCCGCCGCACGCGCATTGAATTCGAGTGGTGAAGCGCCGGTTCATCGCTGCGTCTCACCTCCCGCCTTGCGCGGCGCCAAAGCGCTTGCGGGCCGCGGCCTTTCGATGGTATTCAAAGGGGCTTTCAATACAGCGGCTTCTTCACAAAGGGACTTGAGTCGGTGAGTTCAAAGAGTGCCAAAGGTTCGCGCCGCTCCGCAGGTCGCCGCCGCGCCTCGTCGGGCTCCTGCCTGGTCCGTCTGGCCCTGGTGGGCCTGGGAACGGTGGGGACGGGCACCGTGAAGGTGCTGCAGGAGCATCGCGACGAAGTCGAGCGCCGGCTGGGTTGCCGGCTGGAGCTGAAGACCATCTGCGACGTGGTCGCCAAAGACGTCCGGTGGTTTGGCCGGCCCGTCCAGCTGGTGCGCGACTGGAAGCAGGTGGTGGCCGATCCCGAAATTGACATCGTCGTCGAGCTGATCGGCGGAACGGGCGTGGCGCGCGAACTGGCGTTTGCGGCGCTCGAAGCCGGAAAGCACTACGTGACGGCGAACAAGAACCTGATGGCCGAGTACGGTGTCGAGCTGGTGGAGCTGGCGCGGCGCCGCGGCGCGCATCTCGGCATCGAAGCGAGCGTCATGGGCGGCACGCCGCTGCTCCACGCCGTGCGCGAAGGTCTGGCCGGCGAGCACTTCGTCGCGGTGTACGGCATCCTGAACGGCACCACGAATTACATCCTGACGGAGATGGAGCGCCGCGGCGCGAGCTACGCCGAAGCGCTGGCGGAAGCGCAGGCGAAGGGTTTCGCCGAACGCGATCCGACGTTCGACGTCGAAGGCTTCGACTCGCGCTACAAGATTTCGATTCTGGCGATGATGTGCTACGGGCAGGCGGTGAAGGTGAAAGAGATCCCCGCCGAAGGCATCACGCGCATCGACCAGGTGGACTTCGCTTATGCGCACCGCCTGCACCACACGATCCGGCTGATCGCCGCGGCGCTCCGCCGGCGCGGAGGGCGCCTCGAGATCTTCGTCCGGCCGATGATGGTCCCGCAATCCTCTCCGCTCGCCAACGTCCTGGGCTCGCTGAACGGCGTGCTGCTGGTGGGCAACAAGGGCGGCAACGTCACGCTGACGGGCCGCGGCGCGGGCGGCGAGCCGACCGGCGTCGCCGTGCTCTCCGACGTCGTCCAGATCGCGCGCGCGATGATGGCAGGCGGGGAAAGCGTCTCGCCGCTCGGCTACGTCCACTGGCACGCGGCGCGCATGGCGCCGGCGGGCGAAAGCACCGTCAGCGCTTATTTGCGCCTCGTCGTGCGCGACCGGCCCGGGATTCTCGCCAAAGTGTGCGGCGCTCTGGCGCGGCATCACATCAATATCGACTCCGTGCTTCAGGAGCCCGCGATGCCGAAGAAGCACCTGCCGTTTGTGATGACGCTTGAGCCGACTTTAGAGAAGAACGTGCGCGCCGCCGTGCGAGATATCTCGAAATTCCCCTTCCTCGCCGCGCCACCCGTCATGATGCCCTTCGCAGACCTGCCGTAACGATTTTCACCACAGGACCACAGAGGCACTGAGGCACAGAGAGAAAGCAAAAGGTGACGACAACGCTCGAGCGCCCAGAGTCTTCGTGAAAGGGACGGGGCAAGGGAGAGGTCTGTTACAGAAATTCTCTTCGTGACGAGAGATTCGGGCCGCGATATTTCTTCATCTCCGTGCCTCTGTGCCTCTGCCGGGAGAACACTATTTGCGTCCGAGGAAGCGGATTCGGCCGGTGAAGGCGCGGCTTTCGACGCCCGCGAAGGTGCGGAACTGCGGCGAGTCCACATTGTTGTTGACGAGGCTGGGATTGCGCCGGTCCGTGATGTTGTCGAAACCGGCGCGCAGCGCCCACTGGAAGCCCAGCAGACGGAGCCGCCGTTCGAGGTGAAGGTTGAGCGCGAAATAGACGGGCAGCCGCTGCGTGTTCGGCTCGCCCACCATCCGCTGGTCCTGGTCCACCAGGGTGAAGGGAAAACCGTCCCGCCACTCGAGCGAGTACGCCAGGTCGAAACCGCGCACGAAGGGAAGCCAGCCCCAGGAAACGACGCGGTTCGGCGCGTCCCAGGCGAGCCGCCCGCCGCGCTGCCCGGTGAAGAGCGGAAGGTCGCTCGCGTTGTCCAGCGTGAACTTGAGCGCCGCGTTCGAACGCGCGCGCGAGCGCGTGTAAGAACCGAAGACGACGTACTGCTCTTTCAGGACGCGCCGCACGGAAACCTGCGCGGCGCGGTAGCGGTCGCGCGTGTCGCGACGTAATTCAAACAGGCCGCCGAGGGAAGGGTCGAGGTTGAAGAACGCCCAGCCGTTGGTGCCCCGCCGCTCGGCGAATTCGGTGCGCAAATAGAACGCCGCGGGAAGTTTCCGCTCAAAACCGAGGCTCCAGTTCATGAAACGCGGCAGTTGCAGTTCTGGTTCGCGGGTGTGGAAGGAAACTTCCAGTGGCGGGCTGAGCGGCGCGATGCCGTCCGGCTCAAAGAAGAGGTCGAAGCGGCGCCCGTCGAAGGGAAGCGCGAGCAGGGCCATGTTCGCCGCGTCGCGGACCAGCCCCACACCCGCCGTGAGTTTCGTCTCGCGGTCGGAGGTCAGGATCAAGCTGGTCGAGGCGCGAGGAGAGAAGGCGGCGTCGCGCACGGCGCGGTCCCAGTCGAGCCTCATGCCCAGCTCGACCAGGACGCGGTCGGTGAAATACCAGCGGTCCTGCGCGTAGGCGGCGAATTCAAAGTTGTGCCTTTCGAAAGCGGGCGCGTTCTCAAACGTAATCAGGCGCGAGAGAACGTCGCGGGCGTCGAAAACGGCGATGGGCCGCCGCACGGACGTCTGGTCGAGCGCCAGCCAGTTGACGTCCCCGCCCAGGCGAAACTCGTGTCGTCCGGCACGGCGGAGGAAGGGGAATGTAAGATTCGCCATCCACTGCGTCCGGCGCGCGCGCCGCTGGCTGGACTTGAAGTAATTTCCGGCGCGCCCGTCGGAATGCACTTCATAAGGCAACTCGCCCAGGGGCCGTCCGGTCTCCTCAGTCCGAAATACCGCCACGCCCGTTTCGAAGAGCACATCGCCGCGCACGAGCGACTGCTGCCGGGCCGTCCAGAGCCAGGCGTGCTGGCGAAGCCGCTGCGTGGTCTCGATGGGGTCAAAACGGGACAGCCCGGCGTGGTCAGTATCCTGCACGTTAAGGACAAGGCTGGTGGTCAGCAGATGACCGGGACGAACGTTCACCTGGGCCTTGGCCAGCTGGCTGGCTCGCCACGTCTGGCTTTGGTCGGCGCCTTCGGGCAGTTCTTCGAGAATGGTGGAATCGAACTCGAGGTCGGTCGCCGCCAGAAACCACGCGCGGCCTCGGCGGAGCGGACCGGAAAAGGTGGCGCGCGGCGTCCAATTGTTGAGCGCAAAGCCCCGCACGTTCTGAAAACTGGGGACGAAGTTCGTGGCCGAGAATCGGAACCGGTCGTCGCCCATGCCGGTCTCGATCGCCACGATTCCGCCCGAACCCTTTCCGTGCTCGGCGGAGAGGCGCGTGGACCGGACCTCCATCTTGCGAACCGCGTCCACGCTGACGCGCAGATCGAACAGCCCGGTCGCGGGATGGGAAATGTTGAAGCCATCGAGCCGAGTCTGGGTCTGGTGCGTCGCGGCGCCTTCCACGTGCAACTGGCCCGTGGCGTCCTGCACAACGCCGGGCACCAGCGGCAGGGCGTAGCGAAGGTCGCGCGTCGTCGTGTAGGGCAGGTTCACGATTTCCCGGTTCCCTAAAGTCTGCTGCGCTTCGGTTTGCGCGGGGTCGATGCGCGGAGGCGAGTAGACCACATCCACGCGCTCCGTGAATTCCTGAAGGCGGTTGAGGACAACTTCGACGGTTTCGATTTCGCCCACGCGGAGTTCGCTCAACTCCACAGCGTAAAATCCCTCCTTCTCGGCGTGGAGCGAGTAAGGGCCGGACTCGAGGCCGATGAACTCGCTGCGGCCCGCGTAATCCGTTTCGCGACGGTGGACGGTTTCTTCGCCCGCGGGCCTCAAGAGAATGGTGACGGAAGCGACCGCAACGCCGTTTTCGTCCCGCACCATCACGACAAGGGAGCGTGTCGCCGCCGGTTGAGCCATCGCCGTCTGCGGTGCCACGAGGGAAGTGAGCAGCGCTGCATGGGCCGCAAAAAAAGCGGAGAGAAGGCGGCTCGCCCCAACTCCACGCGGGATCGCCGGAAGCCCGCGGTGTGAACCGGCCTCAGTGCGCATGAGCTTATTCTCGCCCGAAGGCAGGGGCAATTGCTCGCGGAAGTTGTTGACGGACCCGCACAAGATCGGTATGACATGATTTTTCCCGGCTCTGCCGAAAGTTGGACAACCCTTCCGAGACAAGGGGCATCTTATTGAAGAGAAAGACCTTAAGGAAGCGATGGAGCGCAATTTCTCCCTCGCTTCCTTTTGCTTTTTGGAGACCAGACGAAAGGAGGGCCTATGTGCTTGACGATGGCGCGCCTGTCGCCGCCTAGGCCGAAGAGGAAGGGTCACGAGACGAGCCGTCTTTTTCCGCTTCGCCTGGCCCGCCATTTCCGTCGCTCTCATCCGCGCCTCCGTCAGCGGCCGCGGCGACGGGCTCCGGCTCCTCTTCGCGGACTTCGTGCTCGGGCGCGCGCCCGGTGACGAACGTCCACTTCACGGGATAAACCTCGGGATCGAAAATCACCGCGTAGAAGTGCCAGATGACGATGGCGAGCGTGGCGAGAATCGCCTCGTAGAAGTGGATGGCGCCGGCGACATCGAGCATCCACTTGGGGAAGTTGGCCAGCATGAAGTTGTTGGCCCACAGCATCACGCCCGTGGCGATCATGATGACCGAACCCCACACGAGCGCCCAGTACTCCACCTTCTCCGCGTAGTTGAACTTCGGATAAGTAGGAGGCTGATGGCGGTATCCGAGGTTGTAGCCGACGGTCTGCACGGCGTCGCGCACGTCGCGCACCTTCGGGATCATCCCCCGCAGCCAGCGCCGGCCGCTGCCGCTGACGAGGAGATAGATCACGTGATACGCGCCCGCCGCCATCAGCATGACGGCCGCGGCGCGATGCAGCCAGCCGCGCAGCGGAAACGCCTCCTCCCAGCGCACGATGGGCGCCGCCCAGAAGGCTTCGGGATACTTCAGCGCGAAGCCGGTGACCACCAGCACCGTAAAGCTTGCGAGCAGCAGCAGGTGCTGCGCGCGCTCGTTGAGCGTCATGCGTATGGGCGTGTGTTCGAGGCGGTAGTGCGCCAGGTGCCGCTTCGCCTTCCGCCACCAGTCGAGCAGGTGGTGAAGGAACATCATTCCCACCACCGTCGGAATCAGGAAGAGATAGAAGAGCCGGACGTAGTAGAGAATCCGGTTGTCTTCCCGCGACGTCGGGACCACGTGGACCGTGCCGATCGCGAAGCGTTTGCCCGCGTCCGGGTGGCAGGTGCCGCACGTGGCGGCGAGGTTGTCCTTGTGAACGGTCGAACGCGCGTCGCTCGAGGGAAGAATATTGTGCACGCCGTGGCAACTGGCGCAGTTCGCGACGGTGCGCGATCCGGCGCGCGACGCCAGCCCGTGAAAGCTGTCTTCAAAACTCGCCACGCGGTCGGCGGGCAGGTCCAGCCGCGAAGTCAATCGCAGATCGTTGTGGCAGCGCGCGCAGGTCAGTTTGGAAATGTTGGTCACATAAACGGGCGAGCCGGGATCGCTTGGCCCGAGGATCTGGTGTTCGCCGTGGCAGTCCACGCAGGTCGGCGCGCCTCGAATGCCGCGCGCGACGGCTTCACCGTGGACGCTGTCCTTGAAGACCTCGAAGATCTGCTGGTGGCACTCGGCGCAGGTCGCGCCGACGTTGCGCGGGGCGATGGAGGAACGTGGGTCGGAGAGGGGAAGGATGTTGTGGACACCGTGGCAGTCGTGGCAGTCGGCGGCATCCAGGTTCCCGCGTTGCAGCGCGCGCCCGTGGACGCTCGCCTGAAAAGCCTCGACGGGCCGCGCCACGGCCAGCCGGTGGCGCTGCATGAAATTCGGGTCGGCGTGGCAGTGAGCGCAGGTGGCGACCAGGTGCGTCTTGTTCACGGGCGAATCGGCGTGGGAAGAGGCGAGCACGGTGTGCGCGGCGCCGTGGCAGTCCCGGCAGCCGGGAGCGTCGCGGTCCCCGTTCAGCCCGGCCTGACCGTGAATGCTGGCCCTGAACTCCTTGACCGCCGCTTCGTGGCACGTGGCGCAGAGCTGGCTACCCGCCGCCGCAGGCTTGCGCACCGTGTGTCCGCCGTGACAGGCGATGCAGGTCTCCGATGCCCCCGCGCGCCCGAGCGAGGCGTGGACGCTTGCCTCGACGTGTTCCGTGGCGCCCGGATGACAGGTCAGACAGCTTGCGGCCGCCGACTTGGCGTCGTGAGGATATTCCGACGCGCCCGCATGGCAATCGACGCAGGAAATGCCCGCGTGGACGCTCGCCCGCAACGGCCCCATGGCGGTCGTGATCCGTTTGCCCCGTGCGTTGGTCAACTCGGTCTCCGGAGCATGGCACGCCAGGCACTCCTCGGAAGCGCGCGCGGGAATCGCCGCAAGCCCGGCGACGACGACCATCAATGCCGCGCCGGCCGTCGCCACACGCACGAAGACGAGCAACGAGGACAGTTTTCGACAGGACATTCTGTTCGTCGGGTGGGCTTTTCCGCGCATCCTGCTCCTCGATGCCCGAGGCTGAGCGACATTCTTCCCCAGCCTTCGGCAAAGGGCAAGAGGTGTTGCAGTTTGCGGGCCGCGAAGGGACTGGAGACGGCTTGACAAGACAGTTTGCACCGCCCGCTTTTGCCAACTGTGGCGAAATTCGGCGAGGCTATTCGGCGACCTGGAATGTGAATACGGCGTTCGGGGCGATCTTGCTTCCCGGCGCGGGAGACTGACTCAGAATTGTCCCCGAGGTGATGCCACCAATCGGCACGCGAGTGACCGCGCCGACCTTGAAGCCCGCGCCCGAGAGCGTACGCTGCGTGTCAGCGAGGGTCCTTCCGATGAAGCTCGGGCAAAGATAAGACGGTGTCGGCTCGGGCAGCGCGACGAGGAAGTTGACGGCGGGACTGGAGACGTTTTCGGTCTGCGGCGGAGGGTCTTGCGCCACCACCTGGTCCGGAGACGTGCCGGGCCAGCGCACCGTGGCCACGTTGCCCACGGAAAGGCCGCGTTGCACGGCGGTAATCTGCGCGGCGCGCAGGCTGGTTCCCACCAGGTCGGGGACCGTGATTTGTGGCGGCCCGAGACTGACGAGGACGTGGACCTGCTGCCCCACCTTCACCTGCGTGCCGGGGGGAGGCTGCTGCGAGACGATGTGATTGGCCGGCACCTGGGGGCTGAAAAGACGGTCCGCGATCTTCAACTCCAGCCCGAGGTCCGTGGCCAGACGCTGCGCCTGCTCGAGCTCGACCCCGGCAAACTCCGGGACCGTTTCCTGATGGCCCCGAATGCTCAGGCGAATCGTGGTGATGGCGCTGACCACCGCCACGGCGGCCAGGACCGTAAAAAGCAGGAATAAGCGGAAGAGGTTTCGAAGGCGCGCGCGAACGCTCATGGCCGGCTGACCCGCTGCTCATTCTACCACGCGGCACGACGCGCCCGAGTCCCGGCGCCGTTCCCGCCGGCATGCGGCGCGCTTGACCTGAACTGCAAATTTCAGTAGCGTTGGGCCGTTCGTCCAGGCCATGAGCGATCGAGTGAAATTCGCCGTGTTTCGCCGGCGCGAAGGCGGCCATCGCGTCCCCCTCCGCGGCTTTGCGGAAGAGCGAGGCGAGTGATGGTGAAGACGTCGTCCCGTCCCCGCGTGGCTTTGTTCATCACCTGCCTCGCCGACCAGTTCTATCCGCAAGTGGGTGAAGCGGCGACGCGAGTGCTTCGCAGGCTGGGCTGCACCGTCACTTTTAATCCCGCCCAGACGTGCTGCGGCCAGCCGGCGTTCAATACGGGCTATCGCGACGAGGCTCGTTCGGTGGCGGCGCGCGTTCTCGAGATCTTCGAGAACGCCGATTACGTGGTCGCTCCGTCGGGCTCCTGCACCTCCATGGTGCGCGTCTTTTATCCCGAACTGTTCGAGCACGAGCCGGAGCGACGCCGCCAAGCGGAGCGGCTGCGCGAGCGGTTCTTTGAATTCTCGGAGTTTCTGGTCAAGGTGCTCGACGCCGAAGACGTTGGCGCGAGCTTTCCACACCACGTCACTTACCACGACGCCTGCCACTTGCTGCGCGAGTTGGGTGTTGAAAGCGAACCGCGGAGGCTCCTGCGCGCAGTGCGCGGGCTGGAATTCGTCGAATTGAATGATCACCAGTTGTGTTGCGGCTTCGGAGGGACTTTTTCAGTGAAGTTCCCGGAAGTTTCTGTTGCCATGGCAGAGGACAAGATCCGGGCTGCCACCGCGGCCGGAGCGGAATACCTGGTGGCCAACGATTCCGGCTGCCTGATGCACCTCGCCGGGTTCATTCACCGGCGCGGACTGCCGCTGCGGACTCTGCATTTGGCGGAAGTCCTGGCGTCCCAGTGAGGATGGTCTCGCGAGCGATCGGAGCGCAACAACTTCGGCGCCGCGTTTCGAGTTTCGAATTTCGAGTTGCGAGTTTCCAGCGTCCGTTCTTTCCATGAGTGAAACCGGCGTCCAAAGCCGCGAAATTCACGAGCGCGCCGAGCAGGCGCTGGCTGACGCGCACCTTCAGGAAGCTTACCGCTCCTCGACGTTGCGGCTGTACGGGAAGCGCCTGGGCGCGGTGGCGGAGGTCCCCGGATTCGAGCGTCTCCGCGAGAGAGCGCAGGCGCTGAAGCGCGAGGTGATCGAACACCTCGATTTTTATCTCGACCAGTTCGCGACCCAGGTGGAGCGGCGCGGCGGGAAGATTCATTGGGCCGAGACGGCGGAGGACGCGCGCCGGACGGTCATCGAGATCGCACGGCGAGCCGGCGCCACTGAAATCATCAAGGCGAAGACCATGGTCAGCGAGGAGATCGAGCTCAACGAAGCGCTCGAAGCCGCCGGCATCCGGCCCGTCGAGACCGACCTGGGCGAGTTCATCGTGCAACTGGCGCGTGACCGTCCCGTCCACATTGTCGCGCCGGCCATGCACTTGACCCGGCACGGCGTCTCGGAACTTTTCGCGAAGCACCTTCACTCCCAGCCCACGACCGAGCCCGAAGAGTTGACGGCCATCGCCCGCCGCGCCCTTCGCGAGAGTTTCGCGCGCGCGCCCGTGGGGCTGAGCGGCGCGAATTTTGCCGTCGCCGAATCGGGCACAATCGTCCTGATCGAGAACGAAGGAAACATCCGATTCTCCACAACCGCGCCGCGCGTGCACGTGGCGCTGGTGGGAATCGAAAAGCTCATCACCAGGTTCGAAGACCTCGCCGTGTTCCTCCGCCTGCTGGGACGCTCCGCAACGGGGCAGAAACTGACCGTCTATACGTCGCTCCTGACGGGCACGCGCCGCGCGGGAGAGGACGGGCCGGAGGAATTGCACGTCATCCTGGTGGACAACGGACGCATCGAGACGCTCGCCGACCCCAAGATGCGCGAGGCGCTTTATTGCATCCGCTGCGGCGCGTGTCTGAACACTTGTCCGGTCTATCGCAAAATCGGCGGCCGCTCCTACGGCTGGGTGTACAGCGGCCCCATCGGCGCGCTCGTCACGCCGCAATTTACGGGGATCGAGAACGCTCGAGAGTTGCCCTTCGCTTCGTCGCTGTGCGCGGCGTGCCGCGAAGTGTGCCCGGTGAAGATCAACATTCCCGATTTGCTGCTCTACCTGCGCGGCGAGGCTCAGCGCAGCGCGCCCGCCGAAACACCCGAGGACTCGCCGGTGGCGGAGCGCACGGCGATGCGCTTGTGGGCGTGGGCGATGCGGCGACCGTGGGCGTATGAATTGGGCGCGCGCCTGGCGCGCTTCGGCCAGCGGTTCTTTGCGCGCGAGGAGTGGATCGCGCGAGTGCCTTCATTTCCCGTTTCCCGCTGGACTGACGGCCGCGACCTGCCGGCGCTCGCGCCGAAGTCGTTCCGGGAACGATGGAAGGAAATCAGTGAACAGTGACAAGTGATGAGTGATGGGGTGACCTGATGAGCCTTCATCAAGCACGGCTTCGGGCGGTCGGTCTGGCCTGTTTCATCGTGCTGGCGTGCGGAGCCAGCGCGGCGCGCGCCGCGGAAGGTCCGGCGCCGCCGGGCGAGCTGAAATGCGAATACCTGAAAGATCCGATGGGGATTGACGTCCGGGCGCCGCGGTTCGGCTGGGTGCTCAGCCACGCGCAGCGAGGGCAGAAGCAGACGGCCTATCAGGTGCTCGTCGCGACGCTTCCGGAAACGCTGGCCCGCGATGCGGGCGACCAGTGGGATAGCGGGCGCACAGCTTCGGACGAATCCGCGCAGGTGGTTTATGCCGGAAAGCCGCTGGAAAGCGGGCGCACGTATTGGTGGAAAGTCCGCTGGTGGGACGCGCAGGGAAACGCCAGCGCGTGGAGCGCTCCGGCGCGCTTCGAGATGGGACTGCTCGACCCGAAGGAATGGAAAGGGACGTGGATCGCCGGCGGCAACCAGCTTCGCAAGGAGTTCAAGCTCGAAGGGCGCGTCGTTCGGGCGCGCGCTTACGTTACGGCGCTCGGCTATTACGAGCTGCGGTTAAATGGACGGAAGGTCGGCGACCATGTGCTCGATCCGGGTTGGACCACCTACGAGAAGCGGATTCTTTACTCGACTTACGATGTCACCGCTCATCTGCGCTCGGGCGCGAACGCTCTGGGCGCGATGCTGGGCAACGGCTGGGCGGTGCCGCCGGAGCGCTTCGGACCGCCGATTGTGACCCCGTTCAAGTCGCCGGCCTTCCTTCTTCAGCTCAAGATCGAACTCGAAGGCGGAAAGAGCATGAGCGTCGTGAGCGACACGACGTGGAAAGCGGGGCGCGGGCCGATTGTTGAAGACAGCATCTTCGACGGCGAGGTTTACGACGCGCGGCTCGAAACGCCCGGCTGGGACGAGCCCGGATACAACGACGGAAAGTGGCCCGCCGCGCAGGCGGCCGAACCACCCGGCGGTGTGCTCTCCGCCCAGATGATGCCGCCCATCCGAGTGGTCGAGACGCTGGTGCCGCGCGAGATGACGAACCCGGCGCCCGGCGTTTATGTCTTCGACCTCGGCCAGAACATCAGCGGCTGGGTCGAGCTGCGTGTGAGCGGGCCGCGCGGCGCGAAGGTGAGAATGCGCTTTTCGGAGTTGATCTACGAGAACGGAACGATCAACCGCGAAAACATCCGGCGCGCCAAAGCCGAAGACATCTACATCCTGAAGGGAGAGGGGAAGGAAGTTTGGGAGCCACGGTTTACTTACCACGGCTTCCGGTACGTCGAAGTCACGGGCTTTCCCGGCACGCCCGATCTCAATTCCGTTCGCGGGCGCGTGGTTCACACGGCCGTCGAGCCCCTGGGGAGTTTTGCGGCCGCGCACCCGCTGCTCAATCAGATTCAGCGGATTCTCCGCTGGGGCTACTTGACCAACCTGCACAGCGTCCCGACGGACTGCCCCCAGCGCGACGAGCGCATGGGCTGGATGGGCGACGCGCACGTGACGGCGGAAATGGCGATGCTGAACTTCGACACGGCGGCCGTTTACACAAATTTCCTGAGAAACGTTCGCGACATCCAGGGCGAAGACGGAACGGTGACGGACACCGTCCCGCACAAGTATGGCAGCCGGCCTGCCGACCCCGCCTGGGGCACGGCCTATCCCCTGCTGGTCTGGTACATGTACGAACGGTATGGAGACCGGCGGATTCTCGAGGACTACTACGAGGGCGTGAAAAAATACGTCGAGTATCTGCGCAGCCGCGCGCCGGACCACATCCTTCGCTTCTACAACTACGGTGACTGGATCGCCGTCGAAAAGACGCCCGGCGAGTTCGTCTCCGCGGCGTACTACTTCGCGAACGTCAATCTGCTCCGAAGAATGGCCGAGACGCTCGGCCGCACGGCCGACGCTGAGGCCTACGCGAAACTCAGCGAGGCGATCAAGGAGGCGTTCAACAAGGAGTTCTACAACGCGCGCGCGAATGAATACGCCAACGGGACGCAGACCGCGAACGCCATGGCGCTCTACTTTGATCTGGTCCCCGCCGACCAGCGCGGTCGGGTCCTTTTTCACCTGACCAACAACATCGTCTATCGGCACAACACGCACCTGACGACGGGCTTTATCGGCGTCAAATACCTGATGCGGCTGCTGAGCCAGGTGGGGCGGTCGGACCTGGCTTACGAGCTCGCGACGCAAACCAGCTACCCGAGCTGGGGCTACATGATCGAACGCGGCGCGACGACGCTTTGGGAAATCTGGCAGGAAAAAATCGGACCGGCAATGAACTCACACAATCATCCCATGCTCGGCAGCGTCGGCTACTGGTTCTTCAGCGCGCTGGGCGGCATCAACCCGGCCTCACCCGGCTATCGGACCATCCGCATCGCGCCGCAAGTGGCGCGCGATCTGGGCTGGGCCAGTGCCACGACGGAAACCGTGCGCGGGCGGGTTTCGTGCTCGTGGAAACAGTCACCGGATGATGTCCGGGTTGAAGTGACCGTGCCCGTAAACTCGACCGCGCAAGTCGTACTTCCCAAGCATCTCGAAATGGGTGACGTCGTCGTGCGAGAAGGCAACCGCGTCGTCTGGGAGAAAAATCGGTACGTCCCCGGCACGCCGGGTGTCGCGGGCGCCGCGCAGGAGGGACGCTCGATTCGAATTGACGTCGGCTCGGGAACGTACGTGTTCCATCTGCTCGAGGAATAAGCCAGCGGAGTCAACGCGTGAAAAACTCGACGCTGGCCGCGCAGCCCCGGCCTGCGGTAAACTAGCGCGTTCCGAAACCCTCGCTGAGCGAAGCGGCTGTACGCGAGAAGAGTCGCTTGAGCCCGAGTTTTGCCGGTGCTCGTCCGTCGTCGATCGGAGGATTTTATGGCAACCCCCTGGAAGACCGACCAGTGGTTCGTCAGCCCGTGGTGTTATCTTCCCGAAGTCCGCAAGGACTTCAACTTCCCCTCGAAGATCAAGATCCACGACGTCACGCTTCGCGACGGTGAGCAGCAGACGAGCGTGGTCTTCCGCAAGGAGGAGAAAGTCGAAATCGCCAAGCGCCTGGACGCCATGGGCGTGCACCGGATCGAGGCCGGCATGCCCGCCGTCTCGCCGCAGGACCGCGCGGCCATCGAAGAGATTGCGGGGCTGGGCCTGAAGGCCGAAATCTTCTCCTTCGCGCGCTGCATCGTGGAAGACATCAAAGCGGCCAAGGAGTGCGGCTGCACGGGCGTGATTGTCGAAATTCCTTCGAGCGACCATATCATTCAGAACGCTTACGGCTGGACCGTGGACCGCGCGATGAAATCCTCCATCGAGGCGACGCTCGCGGCCAAAGAGCTGGGTCTTTATACCGTCTTCTTCACGATTGATTCGACGCGCACGGAAGTGGACCGCCTGCTGGAGATCGCCGAGACCGTGGCCACGCAGGGCCATATGGACGCCTACACGATCGCCGACAGCTTCGGAGGGTGCGCGCCGGAAGCGGTCTATCACGTCGTCAAGCGGGTCGTCGGGCGGTTGAAGAAGCCGGTGGAGATTCACTGCCACATGGATTTCGGCCTGGGAGTGGCGAACACAATCGCGGCGCTCGCGGCCGGTGCTTCCGTTGCGCAGGTCACCGTGACGGGGCTCGGCGAGCGCGCCGGAAACGTTCCGCTCGAAGATACGGTGCTGGCTCTCAAATGCCTCTACGGGGTGGACGTGGGGATCAAGACCGAGATGTTCTGCGAAGTCTCGCGCTTCATTCTCGAGAAGGCGAAGGTGAAAATTCCCGGCAACCGGCCGATTGTCGGCGACATGCTTTACCAGGTCGAGTCCGGCATCGTGGCGGGCTTCGTGCGCCGGGCGAGGAAGGAGCATCCGCTGGAGTTCGTGCCGTTCGCGCCTGATCTCGTCGGCCAGCAGCCGGTCTCGATCGTTCTCGGAAAGAACAGCGGGATGCCCTCCATTCAGGAGTGGTGCGAGAAGCTGGGCGTTGACGCGACGGAAGACCAGATGCTCGAAATGCTCCGCCTGGTGAAGGAAAAATCGTTCGAGAAGAAAGACCTCCTCACCGAAGGCGAGTTCCGAGCCATCGTGGATCGTGTGCTCAAGAAGGCGGCGGCTTCGAGCTAGCAGCGGGTTTCTCGTGCCAGAGCGCGGGGGAGGCATGGAGCCACCCCTGCGCGAGGACTCTTATTTGATTCGCAACCTCACCGAACTCGTTGAACGCGCCCGCGCGCTCGGCCCGGCGAAGATCGCGGTCGTCGAAGCCCACGACCCGGACGTGCTCGAATCGCTGAAAGAAGCCGAGCCGATGGGCCTGGCGCAGGCGACTCTGGTCGGCACCCCGGAGAAGATCGAAGCCGCGGCGAAGAAAGCGGGGTACAGCCTACGACCCGAGTTGCTGGTCGCGACGGCGGGAGAAGACGCTTCGATCCGCCAGGCCATTGACCTCGTCCGGGAGGGCCGCGCCCACCTGCTGATGAAGGGGAAAGTCACGACGGCGAACCTGATCCGCGGTGTACTCGACAAAGAACGGGGGCTGCGCACCGGCCGCCTGCTAAGCCAGGTGATTGTCTTCCAAGTCCCTCACATTTCCCGCCTGATGATCATGACGGACGGCGCCATCAACATCGCGCCGACGCTTGCGCAGAAGGCGGATATCTGCCGCAACGCCATCGAGGTCGCACAGGCGATTGGAATTGCGGAGCCGAAGGTGGCGCTGCTCACGGCGCTCGAATTCGTCAATCCCGACATGCCGGCCACGGTGGATGCCGCCGCGCTCGTGCAGATGAACCGGCGCGGGCAGATTACGGGCGCACATCTTGAGGGCCCACTGGCGCTCGACGTGCCGCTCAGCCGCTTCGCCGCCGACCGCAAGAACATTCGGAGTCCCCTCGTCGAGGCGACCGACGTCTTCATCTGTCCGGACATCGAAGCCGCGAACATTCTCTATCGCGCGATCCTCTATTTCGCGCGCGGCGAATCGGGCGGCATCGTCGTCGGCGCCCGCGTGCCGCTGGTGCTGCTGTCGCGCGCCGAGACGCCGGAGACCAAGATTCGTTCCATCGCGCTCGCGCTGCTGGTCATGCACCATCGGCAGGGCGGCGGCGAGGCCAAGCGGGCTGCGGCGTGAAGGTCCTCGTCCCCAATCTCGGCTCCACCTCGCTCAAGTATCAGCTTCTCGATATGCGGGGCGAGCGGGTGCTGGCGCGCGGCAAGATCGAGCGCATCGGGGGAGAAGAATCGGCAGTCACGACGTGGGACGCGGAGGGCGGCGAAACCCGGACGACCGCCCGCATTCCCGACCATCGCGCGGCAATTCAACTTTTGATCGAGCGGCTGAAGGCCGCGAAGACGGCTTCGATTGACGCCGTCGGTTTCAAGGCCGTGCACGGCGGGCCGCGATACCGCGGGAGCTTCGTCGTGGATGACAACCTCCTCGCTGCCATGCGCGAGTTCGTTCCCGTCGCGCCCGTGCACAATCCCGTCTACATCCAGGCGATGGAGATCTTCCGCGAAGTCCTGCCGGGCGTTCCGATGGTCGCCGTGTTCGAGCCGGGCTTTCATGCGACGATTCCCGAACCTGCCGTAACCTACGGAGTTCCCTGCGAATGGAAGGAGAAGTACGGGATCCGCAAGTACGGCTTTCACGGCTCTTCGCACCGGTATATTTCTCAGCGCGTGCCGGAACTTCTCGGCCGGCCGGCGGCGGGACTGAGGCTGGTTTCCTGCCATTTGGGCGGATCGTCTTCGATCTGCGCGATCCAGGACGGGAAATCCGTGGACACGAGTTTCGGATTCTCCGCGCAGTCCGGTATCGAACACGCGGCGCGCTCGGGCGATCTCGATCCCTTCGCGGCGCTCTACGTCATGGAGAAAGAGAAGCTCAGCCCCGCGCAGGTGGCGGAAATCCTGTGCAAGAAATCGGGATTGCTCGGCATCTCGGGCGTCTCGAGCGACCTGCGCGACATCGAGGAGGCGGCCGACCGGGGCAACGCGCGCGCCGCGCTGGCGATCGAGGTGCTCGTTCACGAAGTTCGCAAATCCATCGGGGCGTTCGCCGCCGTGATGGGCGGGCTCGACGCACTGGCGTTTGCGGGCGGAATCGGAGAAAATTCGGCGAGGGTTCGGGGTGAGGTCTGCCGCGGCCTGGAATTTCTCGGACTTCAGCTCGACGGGGAGAAGAACCGCGCGCGTTCCTCAGACGACCGGGTCATCTCCGCATCCGGATCGACGGTTGCGGTGTTGATTGTTTACACGAACGAAGAATTGATGGTGGCGCGCGAGACGGTGCGCGTGCTGGCAGCGTAGGGCCGGGGATCGACGGCGCGCCTCGGCATCACAAGTTCCGGGCATCCCGATGAAACTTGTCACTTACGAATCGGCTCGGCAGCATCGTGTGGGAGTGGTGGAAGGTGATTTCATCGTGGACGTACGTGCCGTGCTGGCCCTGCTGGCTTCTCGTCGCGTGCCGCGGCTCGTGGCCTCGCGCCCGGCGTTTCGCAACGCCGCGCGCAAGCTGGTTCAAGGAGCCGCGCCGCGCGACATGATTGAACTCCTGGCACAAGACAAGGACTGGCTCGGCGCACTGGGGACGGTAATCTCCGCGCTCGCCGGCGCGCTCGACCCGCGAAAAGCCCACAAGGCACTGTTTGCTCCGCTTGCCAAGGCGCGACTGCGCGCGCCGGTTCCCAGGCCCGGTAAGGTCTGCGCCGTCGGCCTCAACTACGCCGACCACGCCCGCGAGCAGGGGAAGGAGCCGCCCTCCAAGCCCATCATGTTTCTGAAAGGCCCGAACACGATTATCGGTCCGGGCGACGCGATTCAAATCCCCATTAACTCCCCGCAGGTAGACTACGAAGCCGAGTTCGCCGTCGTCATTGGGAAGCGCGCGAAACGGGTCTCCGAAGAAGAGGCTTGGGATTATGTCGCGGGATTTACCGTGATGAACGACGTGAGCGCGCGCGACATGCAGTACGGCGACCGGCAGTGGTTCCGCGGAAAAAGTTGCGATACGTTCGGGCCGATGGGCCCTTGGTTTGTCACGCGCGACGGAGTTTCCGACCCTGACAACCTGCGCATTTCGCTCACGTTGAACGGCCAGACGATGCAGGACTCGAACACGCGCGAGCTGATCTTCAAAATTCCTTTTCTCATCAGCTACCTGTCGCAGTCCATGACGTGGGAGCCCGGCGACATCTTGATGACCGGCACTCCGGGCGGCGTGGGGCACTACCGCCAGCCGCCGGTCTATTTGAAGCCCGGCGACCGCGTGAGCGTGACCATCGAACAGATCGGAACGCTGAGCAATCCGGTGGTCGGACCGTAGCGGCTCACTCCCCTGCGCTGCTCTGACAATAAGTCCCACAACAGGTCTTTTCTCCGCTGAACAGGATCTCTCCGGCAGCCCGCGTGCTGCCTTCCAGAGACGAGTGCCAACTCGCGCAACGGAGGTGTGACATGGAGACTCGGAAGCGGCATCGCCGGAAGGAAGACTACCGGCTGCGGACCCATCTCATCCACGGCAATTTTGAGAGCAAGAAGTGGGATTTCGACCACCACGTTGTTCCACCCATTTCACACTCCGCGACGTTTCGCCTGTCGTCCCTTCACCGCGGAGCGCAGGGATTCGTGCAGTTCGCTTCCGCCGAAGAAGCGCTGAGCGGGCATATTCCCATCTACATCTACGACCGGCTCGACGAGCCCACCCGCGGGATGTTGGAGGAGAACCTCGCTTACGCGGAAGGCGGCGAGGTCTGCGTCAGCTTTGCGAGCGGCATGGCGGCGATCAGCGCCGCGCTGAGTGTGGCTCTCAGGCAAGGCCAGGAGGTGCTGGCGCACGACGTCCTCTACGGATGCACGTACAGCCTGATGACCAACTGGCTGCCGCGCTTCGGCATGGGGGCGCGCTTCGCAGACTTCCGGAGGGCAGAGACCCTGGCCGAGCAGGTGCGGCCTGAAACGCGAGCCCTTTACTTCGAAACGCCTGTCAACCCGACGATGGAGCTGATCGACGTCGGAGCGATTCGTCGGGTCGCGGACACCCTCAACGCGGGCCGGAGCGAGGCGAATCGCCTCCTCGTCATGGTGGACAACACCTTCGCGACACCCTACTGCCAACGGCCCCTACGGCTCGGCGCCGACCTGGTTGTCGAAAGTCTGACCAAAGGCGTCGGAGGCTTCGGGACGGACATGGGCGGCGCGGTCGTGACCTCGGCCGACTGGTACGGGCGCTTGATGCTTTTCCGAAAGGACTTCGGCGGGGTTTTGACGCCGCGTAGCGCCTGGGCGATTCTTGTCTATGGGCTGCCGACTCTCGCCGCCCGCATGGCGAACCAGCAGAAAACAGCAATGCATGTGGCCCGATTTCTTTGCCAGCACCCCAAGGTTGCTTCCGTCCAGTATCCGGGCGCGGAGTGCTTCACCCAGAAGGAACTTGCTCATGCGCAGATGAGCGATCCCGACGGAAAGTTTGCACCGGGGAGCATGCTCTATTTCGTTCTGAAGCCGGATGACGGTGGGGTGTCCCGCGCCGAAAGGCTCGTGGATTACCTCGCGGAGCACGCCTACACCGTTACTCTTGCCGTCAGCCTGGGACAGATCAAAACGCTCATCGAGCACCCGTTCTCGATGACCCATTCTGCGCTTCCGAATGAACGGAAGCGCGAACTGGGCCTCGATCCGGAGGGAGTCCGGATTTCGGTTGGCCTTGAGGACTGGCACGACATTATTCGGGACCTTGAACTGGCGCTGGAAAACGTGTAGCCGGAGGGGGCAACATCGCCCACTACCCTCTGGAGGTGCACCAGGCATGGGGCACGAAAAAGATAGTTGACACGACAGTTTGACGCGTGGTAGCTTTTGTACTTCGAAGATGGACGGGAATCTTCACAAGTCGCCCGTGACGAAGCACGCCGAGCGGATGTGTTGTTGTTGTCGCGTGTCCGCCGCCGGCGTCCGTCCCGAGGAGTTGTAGGTTGTAAGGAGTTGTAAGCCCCCCGCTCCAAAGGTCTTATAAAAGGCGCCCGTTGGCGGACGAAAGCCAGCGGGCGCTTTTGTTTTTGGTCGCCCGCGAAAAAGCAACAGGGTTTCGAGGGGCGAACCAGAAACGAGAGACCGGAAATATGCTGGAAATCACGATTGGACTTGTCGCAGGCTTGCTCATCGGACTGACGGGCGTCGGAGTCGGCACCGTCATGACCGCTTTGCTCGTTGTTTTGACTCCCATCTCGACCGTCACGGCCGTCGGGACCAGCCTCGCTGTCGGGGCCGTGACCAAGCTCATCGGCGTCGTTGAGCACCACAAATTCGACCGTGTGAACTACCGGCTGGCGGGAATTCTGCTTGCGGGCAGCATCCCTGGGACGATTTTCGGCGCTCTTCTGTTGCGCTGGCTGAAGACGCAGGTCGCGGCCGGGCAGCTCGACAGTTTTCTGAATCACTTGCTGGCCTTCACGATGATCGCGACGGCGCTGGCGCTTCCTCTGCTCCGCACGCGCAAGGCGGACAGCGCTGCGCAAGCGCAGGGCGGTGAATACTCCCCGGCGCGAATGCTCGCCATCGGCCTGGCTGTGGGAGTGCTCGTTTCGCTCACGTCCATCGGCAGCGGCAGCGTGACGATGTTGCTGCTTCTGTTGCTGGTTGCGCTTCCGACGGCCGAGCTGGTGGGCACGGACATCTTCTACGGCCTTCTGACCGTCACTTCGGCGGCGGCGCTGCATCTCTGGATGGGCCATGTGAGCGGGACGCTCTGGCTTCAATTGCTCGCCGGCTCCGTCCCGGGCGTGATTCTGGGAAGCCGCCTGGCGGGAAGGCTTTCCGAAAAAGGTTACGGCTGGATTTACAGCGCGCTTTATCTGTCCATCGCGGTACGGCTCATTCTGCGCTGAGGCGGACCGGGCGCGCGGGAATTTCACCCAACGAGGAAAAACCACATTCATGGAAATCCAAACGGCAGGCATTACCGAACTCGCCGAGGCGTACGCGCAAAAGCACCCTCGGGAAATCATCGAATTTGCCTTACGGGAATACGGGCCGCGCGTGGCCATCAGTTTCAGCGGCGCTGAAGACGTCGTGCTGGTGGACCTGGCGTCCAGGCTGGGCGTGGAGTTCAAGGTCTTCACGCTCGATACGGGCCGGCTGCACGCGGAGACCTACCAGTTCCTAGAAAAGGTCCGCGAGCGTTACGGCGTTCCCATCGAGGTTTTCTTTCCCAAGCCCGAGGCGGTCGAAAATCTGGTGCGCGAGAAAGGGCTGTTTTCTTTCTACCGTGACGGGCACCAGGAATGTTGCGGCATCCGCAAAGTGGAGCCGCTGCGTCGCGCTCTCTCCGCGCTGAACGCCTGGATTACCGGCCAGCGGCGCGACCAGAGCCCGGGCACGCGCGCGCAGGTTCCGGTCGTACAGGTGGACCCCACGTTTTCCTCGAACGGAAACCAGCTCGTAAAATTCAACCCTCTGGCGAACTGGACGTCGAAACAGGTGTGGACGTACATCCGGGAGAATGACGTGCCCTACAACCCGCTCCACGAGCGGGGATTTGTTTCCATTGGCTGCGAGCCCTGCACGCGGCCCGTTCTGCCCGGCGAGCACGAGCGCGCGGGGCGCTGGTGGTGGGAAGACGCGACGAAGAAGGAGTGCGGCCTGCACTCCGGCAATATTTCCGGCTGATTGCGGAACATCGTCGAAAGCAAACGGCCCGCTCGGGGCGCTCCCTCGAGCGGGCCGTAAACTTTTGCGGCATGTTCAGCGATAGAGTTCGGCGCCGGTGAGTTCGGCGGGCGTGTACTGGACGAGCGCTTCACGCTCCCGCAGCGCCCGATAGACGCGCCCGGCCACTTCCGCCGCGAAGGGGCCGTACATCGGACGCCCGCCGCGCAGCAGCACTACCACGACGTACTTGGGCTCGCGCTCGTTGGCGTAAGAGGCGAACCAGCCGAGGCGCGCGCCGTCCTCGCTGCACGTCCCCGTCTTGCCGTAAACCTGTTCAAGCGGGTCAAACGCCGGGCGTCCCGTCCCGTAGAGCACCGCCGCGGCCAGGCCGTCACGGACGGGGTCGAAATACTCGGAGAGACCGTCGAGATAACGCCGGACTTTCGGCTGGAACGCGGCCTGCGCTTCGGGGCTGCGCGGATATTGCAGCCAGTAGAGCGTCCCGCCGTTGGCGATGGCGGCCGTCACGGCCGCGAGCTGGAGCGGCGTCATGCCGATGTCGCGGCCGAAGCTGCAAAGCATGCCCACGCCGCCCTCGGCCGGAGGCGCTTCAGGGAAACGGCCGGGCGATTCGCCCGGGATATCCAGCCCGGCCCTTTCGCCCAGCCCGAACTCGCGCGCGTATTCGGAAACTTTCTCGAATCCGAGCTGGCGTCCCAGGCGCGAAAAATACGGGTTGTTCGATTTCGCCATCGCCTCGGACATGCTCATGCGCATCTTCTGCCCGACGGGGACTTTCTTTTCGGGTGTGACCAGACCTTCCTTGAGCGCGGCGATGGCGACGACCGGCTTGAACGTGGAGCAGGGGGTGAAGGCCCCGGAAAGCGCCAGTTTCTGATTGACGATGGAGAGGATCCGCCCGGTGTTCGGGTCCACAACAACCACAGCGCCGTTCAGATTGCCGAGCGCTTCAACCGCCGCGGTTCGAATCAGCGGGTCCTCGCCCGTGGGATCGTCGCCCACCGTCGGATCGGCATACGAGCTGACGCGCCACGGACTGCGCCGCGCTGTGCGGCGCCGCGTCGTTTTCTTCCTGGAGGTCTTCTGTTGCGTGGGGGCGACGCGCGTCGGCGGCTGTGCGCCGACTTGGGTTTTCGAGGAGGTGCGCGCCGGTTCGCCGGATTCCGGTCGGGCGGAGGAATCGGCTCCCCGAGCGAGATGGGCGACGAGCAGCCCTGCGGCTGCCGCAGCCAGGAAAGCGGTTCTGGGATTCAAGGTTCTTCTCTGACCTCCTGCGGTCACGAGTTGAACTTCGCGTCTTCCCCAGCCCTGGCGCCGGCGTTGGTGGGAGAGCGTCGAAGAGAGCCTTGCAACTTTCCAATCTTTTCAGTGGAACGCTGAGGAGCCCGGAGCCGGACTGACAATCCGCACCCGAACTCGTCTTTCAAAGAACGACCGCTCGCCCCCTATTTTTTCCCGCGCGCCGCCGCGGTGGTTTCGGGGGCGGCCTTCTCCTCCGGAAGGGGCAGGTTCAGCGCCTTCCGCACCTCAACTTCGATGGACTTTCGAACGTCCGGGTTTTCCCGAAGGAACTGCCGCGCGTTTTCGCGTCCCTGGCCGATCCGCTCCCCCCGGAACGAAAACCAGGCGCCGCTCTTTTCCAGGATGCCCCGCTCGGCCGCCAGGTCGAGCAGGTCCCCTTCCTTCGAGATCCCCTCGCCGTACAGGATATCAAATTCCGCCTCCCGAAAGGGAGCGGCAATTTTGTTTTTGACGATTTTGACTTTCGTGCGGTTCCCGACCACCCGGTCGCCGTCTTTGATGGCCGCGATGCGGCGGATATCAATCCGCACCGAAGAGTAAAACTTCAGCGCCCGCCCGCCGGTCGTGGTTTCCGGGTTGCCGAACATCACGCCGATCTTTTCGCGGATCTGATTGATGAAAATGAGCGAGGTCTTCGACTTCGAAATCAGCCCCGTCAGCTTCCTCATCGCCTGCGACATCAAGCGCGCCTGAAGCCCCGGGAGCGAGTCGCCCATGTCGCCGTCGAGTTCGGCCTTGGGGACGAGCGCCGCCACCGAGTCGATCACCAGCACGTCCACGGCGTTCGAGCGCACCAGCGCTTCCGTAATCTCCAGCGCCTGCTCGCCGAAATCGGGCTGGGAAACCAGCAGGTTGTCCACGTCCACGCCCAGCTTCTTCGCGTAGGCCGCGTCGAGGGCGTGCTCGGCATCGACAAAGGCGGCCATCCCGCCGCGCTTCTGCGCCTCGGCCACGATGTGCAGAGCGATCGTCGTTTTCCCGCTCGACTCCGGCCCGAAGATTTCAATCACGCGGCCCCGCGGCACGCCGCCCACACCCAGCGCCGCATCAAAGGAAATGGAGCCCGTCGGGATCACTTCCACCGGAACAAGCGCCTCCTTCGTGCCCAGGCGCATGATCGAGCCCTTCCCGAACTGTTTCTCGATCTGCGTCAGCGCCAGGTCAATGGCTCTGGTTTTTTCCGTTCGCTCATCGGGCATGGCTGATTCCTCTCAGCGGGACGTTCAACCGCTGCCTATCCTATCTTCTATCCTTGTGCGGTGACAACCCCTCTCCGTGCGCGGGCCGCGGGAGCGCGGATCTCCCGGTGCGCCGGCGTCCATTAGGCAGGCCGGTGCGCGTAGTTGTAAAACCCCCGGCCGCTTTTGCGTCCCAGCCGACCCGCATTGACCATCTTCTCTAATAACGGGCAAGGCCGATACTTGGAATCGTGGAACCCTTCGTAAAGAACTTTCAGGATATCTAGGCAGATATCGAGGCCAATCATATCGGCCAGTTCCAGCGGGCCCATGGGATGGTTCATGCCCAGCTTCATCACACTGTCCACAGCCTCGGGTTCAGCCACGCCTTCCATGACGCAGTAAGCCGCTTCGTTGATCATCGGCATCAGGACGCGGTTGGAAACAAAACCCGGAAAATCGTTCACGCGCACCGGAGTTTTCCCGGCGGCGCCGGCCAGTTTCTCCGCCGCCTGCACCGTGTCCGGTGCAGTCTCAAGCCCCGGCACGACTTCCACGAGTTTCATGACCGGCACGGGATTGAAAAAGTGCAGGCCGACGAATCGCAGCGGCCGTTTCGTCTGCGCGGCGAGACGCGTGATGGAGATGGACGAGGTGTTGCTGGCGAAGATGACTTCCGGGCTGACGAGCGGGTCGAGCGTGTGAAAAACGTTGGCTTTAATCTCGAACTTCTCCGTCACGGCCTCGATGACAAAGTCCACCGCTGCCAGGTCCTTATACTCCGTCGTCGTCTTCAGCCGGTCAAGCGCCTTGTCGCGGTCTTCGCTGGTGAGTCGTCCCTTCTCGACGTCGCGCGCCAAACCTCTGGCGATGCGGTCCGCCGCGCCCTCGAGAATCTTCCAAGCCACGTCCTGGAGGACGACGGTGAAGCCGCCCTTCACGAGGACCTGGGCGATGCCGTGGCCCATCGTGCCCGCGCCCACGACGCCGACCGATGCAATTTCTCCATTGTTCGACTGTTTCATTGGATCAATGCGCGCGCCAATCCCCTTCCGCTGCTTCCTTCGTTAAGCTCCACTCCTACGGTTCAATGGGGCAACGGGTCAATGTTTCAATCTCCTCGCTCAACGGCCATGGCCACGGCATTGCCACCGCCCAGGCAGAGCGCCGCGATGCCTCGGCGCGCGTGGCGGCGAGCCATTTCGTAAAGCAGCGTCACGAGGATCCGCGCGCCGGAGGCGCCGATGGGATGCCCGAGAGCCACCGCGCCGCCATTGACGTTGGTGCGTGCGGGGTCGAGGCCGAGTTCCTGAATCACGGCGAGCGCCTGCACGGCGAACGCTTCGTTCAGTTCGACGAGGTCCACGTCTTCGAGCTTCCAGCCGATCTTCGCGAGCAGCGCGCGCACGGCGTCCACGGGCGCCATCATCACCCAGCGCGGCTCGACGCCGCTGACCGCCTGGCCGACGACGCGCGCCATCGGCGTTTTCCCAAGCTCGCGGGCGCGCTCGGCGGAGGTCACCACCAGCGCCGCCGCGCCGTCGTTCGTCCCCGGAGCATTCCCGGCCGTCACCGTGCCGCCCGGCTTAAACACAGGCTTGAGTTTGGCCAGCGCTTCGAGCGAAGTGTCGGCGCGCGGCGATTCGTCTATCGAAAACTGAATCGGCTCGCCTTTCTTCTGCGCGATGCTGAGGGGCGTGATTTCGTCCCGAAAGCGGCAACTCTTCGCCGCCTCAACGGCGCGCCGATGGCTTTCGACCGCGTAGGCGTCCTGACGCTCGCGCGAGATTCCGTATTTCTCGGCCACCAGCTCAGCCGTCAGGCCCATGTGGAAGTCTTCGAACGCGTCCCACAGGCCGTCCTGAATCATACTGTCGAGAACTTTCGCGTGCCCGAGGCGCAGTCCCTGGCGCGCCTGGGGCAGCAGGTATGGCGCGTTGGTCATGGATTCCATGCCGCCGGCGACGACGATCTCCGCGTTGTCCGTCTGGATGGCCTGCGCGGCGAGCGCCACGGCCTTCAATCCCGAGCCGCAGACCTTGTTAACGGTCATCGCCGCGACCGTCGAAGGAAGGCCGCCTTTCAGTCCGGCCTGGCGCGCCGGGTTCTGGCCGAGTCCCGCCGAGACGACGTTCCCCATAATGATCTCGTTCACCTGCGCGGGCTCGAGACCGGCGCGGCGCACGGCTTCGCGCACGACGTGCGCGCCGAGATCCACGGCAGTAAAGGGTGTGAGTGAACCTTGGAACTTTCCGATGGCGGTTCGGCAGGCGGATAAAATGACGACCTCTCTCATAGCGCAAATCCCGCGGCGATTATCTCGCCGCCCCTCCGTCGCGTCAAGGAACGCGCCCGGAACTGCTCATGGAAACCGTGCTAAGCGAAAAAGCGAGCGAGCTTGTCGTAAGTGGCGGCGAGGTCTTCAGGGTGAACGCGTGTTTCGCCGACGACGGTCATGAAATTCGTGTCGCCGGTCCAGCGAGGCAGGATGTGAAGGTGGAGGTGGTCGGCGATGCCGGCGCCCGCGCACCGGCCGAGGTTCATGCCGAGGTTGTAGCCTTCGGGATGGTAAGCCTCTTCGAGCGCCGCCTGCACGCGCTGCGCCAGGCGCATCATCTCGGCGAGAGTTTCGGCGTCGAGCTCGCTGAAGTTCGCGACGTGGGCGTGAGGAGCGATCATCGTGTGGCCGGTCGTGTAGGGAAAGAGGTTCAGCAGGACGAGGTTCCGCTCCGTCCGGTGGAGCACCAGGTGTTCGCGGAACTCGGCGGGGGAAAGCTGAAATTTCTCGCAGAAAATGCAGCGGTCGCTCTTGCCGGCCTCGGTGACGTAGCGGAAGCGCCACGGGCTCCAGAGGTAGTCCATGGTGGGGCGGCACCGGCGAGCGAGGACTAGCTCGCGGCTCCTTCGGCGGACGGAGCGTTGCCGGAAGCGGGCGCAGCGGCCGGGGCGCCGGTGTTGACGAGGTCCTTCAGTTCTTTGCTGGGCTTGAAATAGGGAATCTTTTTGGCGGGCACATCCACGCGCGCGCCCGTCTTGGGATTGCGCCCGATGCGCGGTTTGCGCTGGCGGGTGCGGAAGCTCCCGAAGCCGCGGATTTCGATCTTGTCGCCGCCGCGCAGCGACTTGACGATGCTCTCGAAGATCGTCTCGACGATGATCTCGGAGTCTTTGCGGCTCATTTCCACGGCCCGCGAAACGTCGTCGATCAGCTCTGCTTTAGTCATCATTCACTCCCGGCATGGATTCGGGCTTTCCGGCGCGTTTCGCGACGGTCGAGGGCGTGTCGCCCTCAGGCTTCGGTGCGTCCGCTGCTCGCGGCGGCGGAGGCTTGCTCGGCCTCTACCGGCTCTTCTTCAGTCACTGCCGCCTCCGCTTCCGGCTCGGTCGCTTCCGAGACCGCCGGAGCGGGCTCGGCGGAAGGTTCAGGTTCCTGCTCCACGCCCTTCAGGGTCAGTCCGATCTTCCTCTCATCCGAATTCAGCCGCAGGATGCGGAAGCGGAACTCGTCCCCCGCTTCGGGCTTCGCTCCACCCGTTTCGGAATTGTGGCAGAGGCCTTCGATTCCCGGTTCGAGTTCGACGAAGACTCCGAAGGCGGCCCGGCGGGTGACCCGGCCGCGCAGGATGTCTCCCACCTGCACGCGCGAGAAGAACGCTTCCCAGATGTTCGTCTGCAGTTGTTTCAGGCCGAGCGAGAGGCGGCGGTTTTCGGAGTCCACGCTCAGGACCACGGCCTCGACCTTCTGGCCCTTCCGGAGAATTTCGGAGGGATGCTTGACTGATTTCGTCCAGGACAGGTTCGAGAGGTGGATGAGCCCGTCCACGCCCTCTTCCACTTCGACGAAGGCGCCGAAGTCGGTGAGGTTGCGGACGCGTCCCTGAATCACCGTGCCCTCCGCGTAGCGTTCGAGGAGCGTGCTCCAGGGATCGGGCTGGGTCTGCTTCAGGCTGAGCGAAATGCGCCGCTGCTGGGGGTTGACATCCAGAATGGCGACTTCCACGTGCTCGCCGAGCTTCAGGATCTTCGAGGGATGCTTCAGGCGTTTGCTCCAGCTCATCTCCGAAATGTGGATGAGTCCCTCGACGCCCGGCTCGAGCTCGACGAAGGCGCCGTAATCCACGAGGCCGACCACGCGGCCCTTCCAGCGTCCGCCCGGACGGTAAATCGCCGGCGCGCTTTCCCACGGGTCGGGCGTCAACTGCTTCAAGCCGAGCGAGACGCGTTCCTTCTCGCGGTCGTATTTGAGAACCTGGACGCGGACCTCCTGGTCCGGCTTCAGGACTTCCGATGGATGCCCGACGCGCCCCCAGGAAAGGTCGGTGATGTGAAGCAGACCGTCGAGCCCGCCGAGATCGATGAAGGCGCCGTAATCGGTCAGATTCTTGACGCGGCCCGTGACGACCGAACCCTCCACGAGTTCCTGAAGCAGTTGCGCCTTGCGCTGGCTCACTTCCTCTTCCAGCACGGCGCGGCGGCTGACGACGACGTTGTTCCGCTTGCGGTTGACGCGGATGACGCGGCAGGAAATCTTCTGGCCGAGAAGAGCGTCGAGGTTGGCGTGGGGACGGAGGTCGGCCTGCGAGCCGGGAAGGAAGGCGCGCACGCCGATATCCACGGTCACGCCTCCCTTGACGCGCTCCGCCACGCGGCCCGTCACGGTCCGCTGGTCGCGGAAGGCGGCTTCGATATCGTCCCAGACGCGCTGGCGCGCGGCTTTCTGGTAGGAAATCGCCAGCCGTCCCGCGGCCTCGTCGTGCTGTTCGATGAAAACGTCGATCGAATCCCCGGCGCTGAAAGGCAGCGTGCCGTCCTCGGACTGGCACTCGGCGCGCGAAAGGGCCGCCTCGGTCTTCAGGCCCACGTCCACGATCACTTCGCTGTCGGTCACCTTCAAGACGGTGCCGCGGACAATCTCCCCCTGAGCCGCCGTCGGCAGGGCCTCCATCTGATCCAGGATGTTGGCGATTTCACCGGACTGGGCGGCGTCCGCCTGAGCTTCCGGCGATTCCGCGGCTGGCAGCGGCTCGGCTTCGGTGCCCCCGCGCAGCGCGGAAGTATGCTTCTCCTCGAAAGACATCCCCTGACCTCCTACCCCGGACCCGACGCAAATCTGTTGGAATCGCTATTGTACCGTCAGGCAAAAATGCAAGTCAATGCATCCGCCGGCTCGATTCGCCGTCAGTCATGAAAGCGGTAGCCGGCCTGCTTGATCGCCTTGCGGTAATCGTCCGAACTCATCTCGATCAGCATGCACATCTCATAGAGGCGGGAGCGGAGCGTGGCGCCGAGCTGGCCGAGCGTCCGCTCGACCTGAGGAACGGCTTCGCCCGACGGCGCGCGCGCTTCGGCCCGGCCCGCGCCGTCCGAGAACGAAAGGGTCGTCGTAATGAGCGTCACTTTTTTCTGGTTGTAGCGCGTGTTGATGATGTAAGCGAGCGTCTCTTTCACCCAGTCACTCGGGTTGGTGGCAGCCAGCTCGTCCAGCAGCAGAACTTCCGCGTCGAGCACGGGCTGAAGCACGCGCAGCTCCGAGGTCTGCGAGACCGGATTGTAGCTGTCCTGGATCTCCTTCAGGAGGTCGCGGAAGTCGTAGAACAGGCATTCGATGCCCTTGCGAACGATCAACTCGCGCAGGACCGCGACGGCGAGGTGCGTTTTCCCGACTCCCGTCGGCCCCACGAAGAGCAGTCCGAAGTCCACCGGATACTCGCGCACGAAGCCTTCGGCCTTGCTCTTCGCCCACTGGAGCGTCTGGTTCGGCCGGCCGTCCCTGTCCTTGCGGATGTCGAAGTTCTCCAGCGCGCAGTGTTCGTAGCGGCGCGGGATGCGCGCACTCGCCAGCAGACGCGCCGACTGCTCGGCCTCCTTGCAGTCGCAAGGCGCGACGCGGCGCACGCCGTCGGTCTCCACCGGCTTCCACCCCGTGCCCTCGCACAGGGGACAATCGCTTCTGGGCATCTTTGATTCCGTGTGGGATTCTAAACCACTCCTCGGGATGGCGGAAGGGGCGGTGGGAAAAAGGGCGGAGCCCGTCGTCGCGACCTGCAAGAGCTCACTTCTTCTGCATGCGGATAATTCGGGGCGGGGCGATGCGCACCAGCGCGTTGCGGAGCTTTTCCTGGTCTTCGGGAGGGCGATGCACGAGCTCCTTCTGCACGAATTCGACGAACGCCTGCATCTCCTTGTGCATTTCCTCCATCGTCTCACGCATGTTGAGGATGATTTCGACGCCCGCCAGGTTCACGCCCAGGTCGCGCGTCAGTTTCAGAATCACTTCCAGGCGCTCGAGGTCGTCTTCCGTGTACAGCCGGGTGTTGCCGTCGCTGCGCGAGGGAGCGAGCAGGCCCTCGCGCTCGTAGAGCCGCAGCGTCTGCGGATGAATCTGATACATTTCCGCGACAGCGCTGATCATGTAGCCCGCTTTGGCGCGCGTTGTTTTGCTTCGTCGAGCCATTTTACTTACGTGGAAAGCTGAAACTCCAAATTCGAACTTTCAAAACCCCCGCGCCATCGCGTCCTACTTCCTTCCGGCTTCCGCTTGCCGCAGCAGCTCGCGGCGCGGGTCTTCCGGATTCAGCTTCGAAAGCTCGCGCAGAATTTCCTTCGACCGCTCGTCGGCGACGCGGGGAACGACCACCTGGACTTCCACGAACTGGTCTCCGCGTCCGGCGGCGCGCAGCGACGGCACTCCCTTCTCGCGCAGGCGCAGCTTCTGGCCGCTCTGCGTGCCCGGCGGAATCCGGATGGTCGCCGGCCCGTCGATCGTCGGCACTTCAACCTTCGCTCCCAACGCCGCCTCGCTCACCGTCACGGGAACCTTGACGTAAATGTTGTCGCCTTTGCGCTCGAAGATGGCATGCGGCTCCACCTCGGTGATGATGTAGAGGTCGCCCGGAGGCCCGCCGTTCCGGCCGGCGTTGCCTTTGCCCGGAATGCGCACGCGGGAGCCCGAATCCACGCCCGCCGGGATGCGCACGTCAAACGACTGCGGCCTGCGAATCTGGCCGGAGCCCCCGCAGGTCGAGCAGCGGCGCTGCTGTTTCCCCTTGCCGCCGCACTGGGGGCAGGTCATCGAGAAGCGCATCGCTCCCGCCTGGCGGGTGGCCTTGCCCGTGCCGCCGCACTCGGCGCAAACCACGGCCGGACCCGAGCCCGCTCCGGAGCCCCGGCACGAAGAACAAGTCTCGGCGCGCGCCACCGTCAGCCGCAAGTGAGTACCGCGGATCGCGTCCCAGAAACCCAGGTGCAGGTGATGCTCGACGTCGGGGCCCTTCGCCGGACCGCGCGCCTCTTCGGACGCCGCCGCGCGCTCGCGCGAGAAGATCTGCGAAAAAAGGTCGCGGAACGAGGCCCCGAATCCGCCGCGCTTTTCCTCTCCCACTTCAAAGTCGGTGAAGTCGAATCCCGAGAAATCGAAACCCGGCGCATCGGCGGCGCTTCCTCCGGGAGGCCAGCCGGGTCCCGGGCCGCCCGCCGGAATGTTGTCCGCGTAGAAGCCGTACTGGTCGTAAACCTTCCGCTTCTTCTCGTCGCTCAGGATGTCGTAGGCTTCCTGAATCTCCTTAAATTTCTCCTCCGCCGCCTTGTTCCCCGGGTTGACGTCAGGGTGATACTTGCGCGCCAGGCGGCGATAGGCCTTGCGAATCTGCTCGGGCTTCGCGTCGCGTGCCACGCCGAGCGTTCCGTAGTAATCTTTTTGCGTTCCCACAGCCATAAGAGAGTCGTTACCCGTCAGATGCAGCCATCAGCGGTTCCCCGAGCGGCCGGCCCGTCGCGAGCCCCCACATCCGGCGCGCGCGGGAGGTACGGTGCCATACCTCACATTGTGTTCCAGAAAGAACTTCAGGAGAGTGAGCGCTTCGCCCCACCCGGTCGCGCACCAGACCAGGGTTTCGACCCCCTGGCGGCTGAGCGGGTAGCCGGTTTCCGTGACGCTCACGAGGGTCCCTCGGCCCTGCTTTTCCAAATCGAACGTCACCTTCGTCGGGAAGCCTCGCGGCGACCATTGAAAGGCGAAACGGCGGTTCGCCCTGACCTCGAGCACCGGTCCGCCGTCCGAGGCCGTCACGCGGTCAGCCCCGAAGTTTTTCCAGCGCAGCAGGAGGCGGCCGCCGGGCCGAGCCTCAAGCGACGTCCCGCGAGTGAACCAACCGTCCCAGCCGCGTGCCGTGGTCAGAGTCTCAAACACTCGGCCGACAGGTGCGCGAATGAACGTCGCATGGCGGATCGCCGGAGCTGCGCGCTTCAAAAGAACCTCACCCTTCCGCCACGGCTCGCCGCTGGGAGCGATCCTCTCAGCGGGTGGAAGGCCGCCGCAGCGCGGATTCAACGGCCCACGAATTCACATCGTGCAGTCGTCCCTCGGTCCCCTCCTCGCCTGAAGTGTCCAGGCGACAGGCCGCTCAGTTCTTGCTCAGGTTCACCAGGGGCCCCAGGTGGTCCGGGCAGCGAGAGATGACCCATTCCACGAGGTGCTTGCGAAACTCTTCGGCGAGGGGAGAGCGCAGCAGACCGGAGTCCACCTCCATCTCGATGAACTGCCGGCGGTGACAGACCGGGCACTCAATCCGCACTTGAGTCCGTTCTTCCATGACAACCTGGCTGCATCCTTCTCCCGGCCTGCCCTCGAGAGCGTCTTAATTCTTCTTCCGGTCGTCGGCGTCCACGACTTCGGCGTCGATGACCTCGCCGTCGCCTTTCTGGGCCCGTCCGCCACCGTCCTCGGATCCGGCGGAAGCGGCGCCCGCCCCGGCGCCCGGCCCCGAGGCCTGCGCCGTCTGCTTGTACATCGCCTCGGCCAGTTTGTGCGACGCCGCCGTCAGGCGCTCGACGGCGGAGTTGATCTGGCCCATGTCGCTCCCCTGTAACGCCTTCTTCGCCTCTTCCAGGGCCGATTCGATGTTCTTCGCGTCGGATTCGGAAATCTTCTCGCGGTTCTCCTTGAGCATTTTCTCGACCGAATAAACGAGCGAATCGGCGCGGTTCTTGACTTCCACCTCTTCCTTGTACCGCCGGTCTTCTTCGGCGTGCAGTTCGGCTTCCTTGGTCATGCGTTCGACTTCGTCTTTCGAGAGGCCGCTCGAGCTCGTAATGGTAATCTTCTGCTCGCGGCCCGTCCCGAGGTCTTTGGCGCTGACGTTCAGGATGCCGTTGGCGTCGATGTCGAACGTCACTTCGATCTGCGGCACGCCGCGCGGAGCGGGCGGAATCCCGACCAGATGGAACTTCCCGAGCGTGCGGTTGTCCTTCGCCATCGGGCGCTCGCCCTGCAACACGTGAATTTCAACCGACGTCTGGTTGTCCGCCGCCGTGGAGA
>CAZKXX010000037.1:0-33782 GCA_964556705.1 uncultured Acidobacteriota bacterium | reverse complement strand
GAGCAGCGCGCGGAAGTCGGCGAGGCCGCCGCTCAGTTCGCGTAATCGTTCGAACGAACTTTCGGCGAAGAGCGCGCGGAATTCCTGCGCCACGCGCGCCAGGCGGACGAGCAGAAGAATTTCCAGCGCTTCGAGCGTCACGCCTTCGATGCGCACGCGGGCCAGAATCTCGCGCGGGTCGGCCTCGAGCCCGAGGCCGGGCCGCGGGCTCCCGCGCAGCCAGGCGAGCGCGTCGCGCACCCGCTCCAGGTCGCGCCGGATGGTTTCGAGTTCCGTGCGCGGCGCGAGCGACTCCAGCCTCGAGGCGGCCAGCGGGCCGGAAAGATACCCGCGCAGCAGTCCGAGGACTTCTCCGAACTCCAGCACTTCGCGCGAGAACTCGTCGAAGTCCGATGGTTTTTCCTGCCGCCGTTCCATGTCCCCCTCGAACGGTCACTCCGCGAAGTCTTCGTGATGCGGCTCGGCGTGCACGCGCTGGTGGTCTTCGAGCGTTTCCAGATGCGTGATGACTTCCACGCGCATCTCGAACTCGCGGCGAATGCGCTCTTCGATGCGCGTCGCCGTTTCGTGCGCGGCGTCGAGCTGGATCCCGCGCGGGAACAGCAGGTGGAGCTCCACCCAGACGGTGCGGCCGGAACTGCGCAGCCGCAGCCCGTGATACTGAATCCCGCGCTGCGCCGTCATTTCATCGAGCAGGTTTCGCAGGCGCGCTTCGGTTTCCGGCTCCGCTTCGTCCATCAACCCGCTCACCGACCGCCGCACGAGTTTCCCGCCCGACCACAGAATGTTGGCCGCCACCAGAATCGCGACCAGGGGATCGAAGTGCAGCCAGCCGGTCAGCATCACCAGTCCCAGTCCCACGAGCACGCCCAGACTCGTCCAGCAATCGGTGAGGACGTGCATTCCGTTCGCCACCAGAATCAGCGTGTGATGCTTCTTTCCGACCCACACCAGGTATCCGCCCAGCGCGCCGTTCACCAGCGCCGCCAGGGCCACGAGCAGCACGCCCGAACCCAGGCGCTCGAGTTCCAATCCGCTGACCCATTTCTGGACGGCCACGAAGATAATGTAAATCGCCGCGAGCACGATCATCGCGCCTTCGAAGCCGGCGGAGAAGAACGTGATCCTGTCGTGCCCGTAATGGTGGTTCCGGTCCGCCGGCTTGCGGCTCAGCGCCAGACTGTAGGCGGCGAACGAAACGGCGACGACGTGCACGACGGACTCCGCCGCGTCGGAAAGGATCGCCGCCGAGCCGGTGATGACGTAGGCGAAGACTTTGATGCCCAGCATCAGGATGCCCACGGCCAGCGAAAGCCGCATGGCGAATCGCGGCGCGCTTTCCGAGATTCCCTCTCCGGGCATATCGTGTGGCTCCCGACCTCGTGAAGCGAATTTCCTCGCGGAGTTCCCTTCTAGTCTCTTTGCAGCGACTGTCTCAGAATCGCGATGACTTCCTCGACGCTGGCGACCCGCGTCACGGTTTCGAGCGTGCGTCGCGAAGCTTCCATGCGCGCGGATTCCGCGCGTCCGAGCGCCGCCTCCTGCGCCAGGCAGTCAATCACCGGCTGCCAGTACGGCGTCATCGCCAGCAGCGGTTTCTTTCCGCCCACGGATTTCGAGAGCGCCGCCTTGTTCATCATCTCCCACACCAGCGCCAGCTCGGCCAGCGTTCCCGTGCCGCCCGGCAGAACAACGTAGGCGTCGCCGCGTCCAATGAGCGCCAGCAGCCGTTCCAGAAACGACGGCGCGCGGACTTCCTCCGCAATCCACGGATTCGCCGGCGCGGGCCAGACGGCGCAGGTGACGCCCACCGTATGCCCTCCGGCCTCGCGCGCGCCGCGGGCGGAAGCTTCCATCAGGCCGGAGTAACCGCCGTTGCAGACCACCCAACCGCGCTCAGCAATCTTCCGGCCAAGCTGCCGCGCGGTCTCGTAGATTTCGCTTTCGGCATCCGGCAGCGAACTTCCGAAGATGGTAATTGTGGTCATCGTCCGCACCGAATTCGCTTCGCCGCCCGCCTTCGCCGCCGAGCGGGACGCAGCCACTCGCGAATGGCCAGCGCCAGCCGGTCCACGACCTCGGCCCCGCGATAGCTCGGGAGCCCGTGACTGTTTCCCATAATCGAAATCACGATGCGTTCGCCGTCCGGCAGGTCGAGATAGCCGCCGAGCGCGTTGGAGTGTTCGAGCGTTCCCGTTTTGGCGAACAGCCGGCCTTCCAGCGGCGTGCGCCGCAGGCGCTCCATGAGCGTGCCGTCCACGCCCGCGACGGCGAGCGAATCCAGAAAGGGCTGGAACCGCGGGCTCCGCGCCATCTCGAGCAGCACCGCGCCGACGGTGCGCGGCGTGAGCAGGTTCTGCCGCGAGACGCCCGAGCCGTCCACGAGGTTGTACGAATTCGGCTCGGCGCCCGCCCGTTTCAGAAACTCTTCCACCACTTCCAGTCCCGCCGTAAGGCTGCCGAAGTTTTTCACCTCACGCCCCATCGTCCTCAGAAGCATTTCCGCGTGAAGGTTCTGGCTCGTCTTGTTGATGACGCGCAGCACTTCGGGCAGCGGCAGCGAAGCGTGCTCGGCCACCACCACGCGCCGCAAGGCGGGCGGCTCGCCGCCCGTCGCCGCTTCCAGCCGCGAGGTGCGCAGGATTTCGACGCCCGGCCCGACCAGCACGCCCTGGTCTTCGAGCGCGGCGCGAAACACCCTGGCCACAAGCGCCGAGGGATTTTCGACGGCCACCCATTCCTCGCTCGGCGGGCTGACGAGCGGGATCTGTCCCCAGAGGTTCAGTTCGTCCGAGCCGGGCAGGCGCTCGATGTAGATGCGCTTCACGTCGCGGGCCGCGACCGTCTGAACGCGGTTGTTCACGCGATAGACGTCCGAATACGGTTCCAGGCTGACGTGCGCGGGCTCGCCCGCGGCCGGGCCGGGCGCGATCCGCAATTTCAACGCGTTGTCGTTGAACGCCAGCGCCGTCACCGGCGCGCCGTAGCCGTAAAGCAGGTCTTCGACGCCCCAACCGCGGGTGTATGGCGCGTGAATGAAGTAACGCTCGTCCATCACGAGCCCGCGCGTCACGGCGCGAACGCCGTTCGTCGCCACCTGGCGGGCGAGGGCGCGCAGCGCTTCATCGGGCCGCTCGCCGAATTCCGGCTTCTGCGCCATGGGCAGGAGGCGCGCGCTGAGGTTCGGGTCGCCGCGGCCCACCAGAATCAGCCTTTCGACGCGCCCCTCGGCATCCGGGGGCGCTTCGGTCTCGACGGTGGTGCGAAACACGTGCTGCGGCCCGAGCGTTTCGAGCGCCGCCGCCGTCGTCAGCAGCTTCAGGTTGGAAGCCGGCAGGAAGAGATGGTCGGCGTTGCGCGTGAAAAGAATGGCGCCGTCCGACGCGCGCGCCACAAAGACCCCCCACAATCCGCGCTCAGCGCGCAGGCTGCGCAGCAGGGTGGAGATCCTCTTTTCGAGGACGGCGGGCTCGGCCGCGCGCGCCGGCGTAACGGAGAAAACCGCCAGCAGCAGAAGCAGCGCGAGCGGAAGCCGCGTTCGGACCTCCCGCAGGTTGTCCGGCGTCCGCCGGCGTCTCAGCACCCGAACCACCGCGCCGCCTCTTTGGCGAAATAGGTGAGGATGATGTCGGCGCCGGCGCGCCGGATGGAAATGAGCGTCTCGCGGATCATCCGCTCGCGGTCCACCCAGCCGGCGCGCGCCGCGGCTTCGATGAGCGAAAATTCTCCGCTCACCTGGTAGGCCGCAAGCGGCACGTCGAACTGGCGCCGCGCCAGCGCCAGGATATCGAGATAGGGCAGCGCGGGCTTCACCATCACGATGTCCGCGCCCTCCTCAATGTCGAGCGCAATTTCACGCAGCGCTTCGCGCGGGTTGGCGGGGTCCATCTGGTGCGAGCGCCGGTCACCGAACTGCGGCGTCGAGTCCGCCGCCTCGCGGAACGGGCCGTAGAAGGCCGAAGCAAACTTGGCCGCGTACGAAAGGATGGGCGTGTGGGTGAAGCCCTGAGCGTCGAGTTCCCGCCGGATGCGCGCCACGCGGCCGTCCATCATGTCGGAAGGCGCGACGAGGTCGGCGCCCGCCCGCGCCTGGCTGAGCGCCGTCTTCGCCAGAAGCTCCAGCGTCGGGTCGTTGGCGATTTCGCCGCCTTCCACGACGCCGCAGTGGCCGTGGCTCGTGTATTCGCACAGGCACACGTCGCCGATGACGAGCAGGTCCGGCTCCTGCTTCTTGAGCGCCCGCATCGCGCGCTGCACGATGCCGTCTTCCGCGTAGGCGCCCGAGCCGGTTTCGTCCTTCGATTCCGGAATCCCGAACAGAATCACCGCCGGGATGCCGAGGTCGCGGACCGATTTGCATTCCTCGACCAGCCGATCCACGGACCAGCGGTAATTCCCCGGCATCGAGCGGATTTCGTCTTTGACGTTCGTCCCGGGACAGACGAAGAGCGGGTAGACGAGCGAGCGCGCCGTCAGGCTCGTTTCCTGCACGAGGCGGCGGAGCGCTTCCGTGCGCCGCAAGCGGCGGGGACGTTGGGTCGGAAATGCCATTTTGTCACCTCACCTGGCCGCCATCCGCGAGTGGTCACTCGTCAGTCCTCAGGTCTCAGTCAAAACCCCCACCCGCCCGATCTTGACCAAAAATTTGCCGCTCACGGCTGATGGCTGACCGCCGAAAGCTGACAGCCGAAAGCCACCGTGTTCGCATCGTCTGGGACCTCGTCAATACAACCTCTCGCGCGGCTTGAGATTGCCGAAACTTCCCACATTCGCGAGCGAAAGGGCCACGCGGAACTGATTCTCGCGCCTCAGGTCGCCCAATGCAAACCGGCGAAATTCCACGTCGAGGCTGAAGCAGCCGAAGTTGTAGCTGACCTGGCTGAGCACCTGGTGGGCGATGCGCTGCGCGAAGTTGAAGTCGATGCCGAAGGCGCCGCTGAAGCCCCGGCGGTTCATGTCGCCGTAAGTCCCGATCGCCCGCAGCAGGTTGAACGACGGCACGTCGCGCGGGTCGCCCGAAGGCGTAAGCGGCGTGGGCAGGACGGCGGACTTGTTCACAAAGAAGTCCGTCACGGAAAGTCCGAGGATTCCCTTGCGGATGTGGGAGGTGATGCCGGCGTTCAGCACGCCGCCGCGCGGGTCGAGATCGGCGCGCAGTTCGGTGTCGTAATTCTCAAAGGGAGAAAACTTCAGCACGGAAACGAGGGGCGAAAGGTGGCGGCCGCGCGCGAAGGAGAAGCCCGAGAGCGAAATCGTCGGCTCGAAGACGACGCGCCGTCCGGGGTCGAGCGCGCCGCCGAACGTCGGGTCGAAGTAATACTTCTGGGAGAGCCGCCAGGAGACGAGTTCGCGCGCCTGCGGCCGCTCCTCGCCGTCGGCCACGCCGCGGCGGAAGAAGAGCGCGTTGGTGAGCGAGTATTCCACTTCGTGAGTTTCGGCGAGGATGTCGGTCTCGTCGTAACGAATCAGGTCGCGCCACTCGCCGGCGCGCCGGCCGCGCACCAGCCGGTAACGGACTTCCGGCTCGATGACGTGCTTGAACCGCTGGCCCCAGCGCGTTCCCTCAAACGTTCGCTCCAGCGAAGGCGGACGCAGGTCGAGGGCAATTTCGCCGAGCAGCCGGTTGAGCGGCGCGCGGTCCTCGGCCAGCCCCGTCCCGTAACGCGTGGCGCGCACGGCCAGCGACGGCGTGAAGTGAAATCCCGCCAGCGGCCGCGAGCGCACCGCGACGCGCGGCCGGAAGTCGAAGCGCTCGGAAAAGCGCGGGGTGCGAAAGCCCGGCTCCGTGCGCCCCACGCCCGACACGCCCGCGTCGAAGGAAAAATAAATGGGCGATTCGCCCACCTGCTTGTCGAGCCCGGTGAAGGAAACGCTCGGCGCCTTGCGGATGATGACGTAGTTTCCCGGAACGCGTTCCGCGGAGAGGAAGTTCTGGTAGCGCGAGAAATAGACGTTGAGGCTGTAAGCATCGAAGTTCTTCGAGACGAACCCGGTCTGGCGCGCTTCCGAGACCACCGCCTGCGTGAAGTTGTCGGTGAACGTCAGGCGGAAGGCGAGCGAAGTGATGTAGTCTACATCCACGACGCCGCGAAAGCCCAGACCGAGGTCGCGCGCCTGACCCGAGGCGCGAATCCCCTCCCCGGGCGCGCGCGTCTGCCGGTCCGGACCCGATCCCCGGTCGTTCACGCCGAAGTAGTCCACCTCCAGCTCGCTCGACGGGCTGGGCCGCGCGCGAAAGCGGCCGCTGCGCGCCACGCCGCGGATGCTGTAATTTTCCATTCCTACCGTCAGGTCGGCGCTGGGGTTGATCGCCCAGAAAAAGCCGGCGCCGACGATGAAGCCTTTCTGCGAAGAATTGCCGACGTGCGGCAGCAGAAAGCCGGTCTGGCGCGGACGTTCGGCGATGGAGGCGACGCCGGCGGGAAGGTAGAGCAGAGGAACGCGAAGGAAGCGGAACCACGCGTCGCGCACCACCACGCGATCGCCCGGCTCCACGCGCGCCCGCCCCGCGCCCAGCGCCCAGCCCGTCTTTTCGCACTCGCAGGAAGTAAGGCGCGCTTGTTCCACCACGAACGTCCCGGACTCCGTCCGCTCCAGACGCCGCGCGCGGACGTAGAAGGGATTCTCGGTCGTCAGCCCGCGCGCGCCCGGCCGCACCGCGCTCTTCACGTGCCCGCGCCCGTTTTCGAACCAGCCCGTCCGCCTGCGGATGTTGTAGTGCGCTTCGTCGGCTTCGAGAAAGCTCTCCTCGTCGCTGAACGTCACATTCCCGCGCGCCGCCAGTTCGCCCGTCGAGCCGTCGTAAGACATCTCGTCGGCGGTCAGCTTCATCCGCCGGTAGGTCACCTCCACGTTGCCGCGCAGCCGGAAAACCTCCTTCACTTTTTCCTGCGAATCGGCGCGCAGCGTGACGGTCGAGGCGGGGTCCTGAAGTTCTGCGGGGACTTCGGCCTCCTCCTCCGCGCCCCCCGCCGCGGGCAGGGCGGCCAGGAAGGCCAGCGCGAGCCAAGCCGTTCGAGCCTCGCGAGTTGCGGTCCGGAACCTCATCGGCGCGGCGCTCAGGCGTAAGCGAGAAAACATTCCAATTCTACTCGAAAGCCCTTTGTTCCACGGTGAGGTTTTGTTAAGATGGCGCCAGTGTTGGCGGGAGTCTCGCGGAGGATGGAAAGCAACCGGTGAAATGCCCCAAGTGCGGGTTCATCAGCTTCCCCGGACTCACGGAATGCAAGAAGTGCGGCCATCGCTTCGCCCTCTCCGCTTCTGAAGACCCTTCCTCGCTGCTGGAGCCGCTCGACGCTTCCCCGGAGTCCGCGCTGGAAGAAATCGTCGCCGTGGATGAGCTGTCGCTCGAAACCGCTCCCTCGGCCGAGGTGGACATCCCCGAGGTCGAAGCCGCCGAAACCCCGGCCGGCGAGGCCGAATCCCCGCTCGAGCCGCTGATTCACACGGCCGAACCGCTCCCCGGCGCCGCGCCTCTCATCGAGCCTGAACCCGTGCTGAAGGAAGAGCCCGATTCGCCCGCCACCTGGCGCGAGGAAATCTCCGAGCGTGTCGAATCCTTCCGCCGCCGCCGCGCCCGCCTGCAAGGGCCGGAGGCCGAAGAGTCGCTGGCCTTCGACTTCGAAAGCGCGGAGGAGACCGAGCCGCCGCCGCCCGGCGCCGTGGTTGCCGACAACGACGCGGGAGGCTGGCCGGCCGAGCCGGAGATGGACCTCGCCGCCGGCACGCCCGCTTCCGTCCCCTTCGTGGATGCCATCCCGCTCGACCGGCCGGCCGCCGTTTCACCGGAAGGCAGCGACATCGCCTTCGAAGCCGGCCTCGAAGCCCCCGGGCGCGGCGAGGTGCTGCTCGATACCAGCCAGCCGTTGCCCCCGCCCATCGAGCCTGAGCCCGCGCCCATCGTGCTGCCGCTCGCGCCCCTCGGACGGCGGTTTCTGGCCGGCCTGCTCGACGCGCTGGTCCTGCTGGCCGCCGCGGGTTTGTTCGCCTTGATCTTCTGGCGCGCCGGCGGCAAGATGGCGATGCAGCCGCTCAACCTCGCCGTCGTCGCCGTTATCGCCGCATTTATTCTGCTCGCCTATTTCGGACTCTTCACCGGCCTCGCGGGGACGACGCCCGGGCTGCTGTGGATGGGCCTGGAAATCCGCAACCTGGACGGCGAGTTCCCGACCCCCCTGGAAGCCGCCTGGCGCGCTTTCGGCTATCTCATTTCCGCCTCCGCCGTGATGCTGGGCTTCGTCTGGGCGCTCGTGGACACTGACGGCTTCACCTGGCACGACCGCATGTCGGGAACGTGCATCACGCTGGCCGAAGGTGAGCCGAGCGTCGCCTCGCTGCCCTTCGCGCACTGAACCGCCCCCGAGGAGGGCCGAACCGTGTCCAAAGGCCGGTTCCTGAATCAAAAACTCGGCAAGCGCCTGACGCGCCGGCCGGGCCTGTTGAAATCAAAACTCGCCGCGGCGCGCTTCTCCGGCAAACCAGGTTCCTCGGAAATTCGTCCCAGGAAGGGGCCCTCGCGCCAGGGCTGAGCCGCCCCGCTGCGCCCCAAAGGCGCGCCACACCAGATGCCCGCGGCGCGGGCGGGCGTGCTATAATTGGTTGGACGGGGGTTTGGGGGACGCTTGAGCTGCGCGCACCCGGGCCGTCGTTTCCGCAAGGAGCAGGCAATCGAATGAACAACCGCATCCGCTTCGCCCTGATTTCGGTCTCTGTTTTTCTGGTCTTTTACGTCGTGCTGGGAGGGTTGCTCGGCAAGAACGGCTCGACCAGCGAGAAGACCTACCGCAATCTGGGCGTGTACAGCGAAGTCCTTTCACGCATCAAGAGCGACTACGTCACGGAACCCGACCTGCGCAAGGTGACGGAAGGTTCGATTCGCGGCCTGCTCGAATCGCTCGACCCGTACAGCACTTATCTCCCGCCGGAAGAGTACGAGGCGTACCAGAAGCAGCCCGAGGCGGGCCCCGCTTCGGTGGGGATGTTTCTGTCGAAGCGCATGGGCTTCGCGACGGTCGTATCCGTCCTGCCCGGCAGCCCCGCCGAGGCGGCGGGAATCCGCGCTGGCGATCTGATTGACCGCGTCGAAGGCGTGCCGACGCGCGACCTCTCCGTCGTCCAGATCGAACGCTTGCTGGCGGGCCAGCCCGGCTCGCCGGTCAGCGTGGCGCGCATCCGCGAGGTGCGCGGCGAACCCCAGACCGTCACCATGACGCGCACGCTTCCCCGCTATCCGCCCGTCGTCTCCAAGATGGTCGAGCCGAAGACGGGCTACCTGCGCGTCGCGACGTTCAACAAAGGGAAAGCGGCGGAAATTTCCGCCCGCCTCGGCGAACTCCTCGCCGAAGGCGCCGACAAGATCGTGCTCGACCTGCGCAACTGCGCGGGCGGCGAAACGGACGAGGCGACTCAGACCGCTGACCTGTTTCTCGACAAGGGTCTGATCACTTCGCTGCAAGGCCAGCGCTTCCCGCGGCAGGAAGTCCACGCCCAGGCCCCGGGCACGGTCTTCCGCGGACCGCTCGCGGTGCTCATCAACCAGTCCACGGCGGGCCCGGCGGAAGTGGTGGCTTCGGCGCTGCTCGGCAACGGGCGCGGAGAAGCCGTGGGCGTCCGCAGCTTCGGCGTGGGCGTCTATCAGAAGATGATTCCGGTCGGCGACGGCTCAGCCCTGCTGCTTTCGATTGCCAAGTACCACGGGCCGGACGGCAACGCCATTCACGATAACGGCGTCACGCCCAGCGTCGTCGAAGAGCCCGCGGAGGCCGCTTCGCTCGACGCGGACGACGACCAGGCTCTCGAGCCCGAACATTTCGGCGCCAGCAACGACCAGCAGCTCCGCAAGGCGATTGAAGTCCTGAAGACCAAGCTCGCCGAGGCAAAAGCCGCCTGATCCCCCTGGCCACGCGCGCCCCTCGCAGGATTCTTGCGTCCTTCCTGCTCGCCCCTTTTCTCTTCGCCGCCTGCTCGAAAACTCCGCCCGAACCTGAGACCCGGCTCGACCGCGGGGAAATCGCGGCGCGGCTGCGTTCCGCGCTCGAAGGCGCCGCGGGCGCGCAGGTGTGGGTGAAGGCCCCGTCGCGCGCGGCCGGCCGGGCGGCGGCGGGCGACGTCGAAGTCGTCGCCGCCGCCGCAGCGTTCGAGACGGCGCTCGAAGCCTTTCGCCACGAGGCGGCGCGCCTGGGGCTGGAAGTTCAGGGCGAGCCGCGCCTGGACCGCAAGGGCCTGCGCCGCGCCGACCTGCGCCTCCTTGACCGAAACGTCGTCGCCGGCCGATGGCGCTGGCGCGAAACGCCGCGCCTCCGCTACGCCGCGCTCGTCCTCGACGACATGGGCCAGGACCTCGCCGCCGCGCGACGCCTGCTCGCGCTGCCCTGTCCCATCACCTTCGCCGTTCTGCCGCACCTTCCCCACTCGCGCACC
Organism: uncultured Acidobacteriota bacterium; assembly: GCA_964556705.1. Taxonomy (GTDB): domain Bacteria; phylum Acidobacteriota; class Terriglobia; order UBA7540; family UBA7540; genus CAZKXX01. Next base: position 23,363 of record CAZKXX010000037.1, on the reverse strand, counting down.
GTGGCCGAAGAGGCACACCGCGCCGGCCGTGAAGTGATGCTCCACTGGCCGATGCAGCCGCAGCCGAACGGCGAGGTCCGCCCCGGCCCGGGTGAAATCCGCGTGGAGATGTCAGGCGAAGAGGTGGAACGGACGTTGGAGGAGAATCTTTCGACCGTGCCTTACGCGCGCGGAGCGAACAATCACATGGGCTCGCTGGCCACGGCCGACCGTCGCCTGATGTCGCTCGCGATGCGCGCGCTCGAACGCCGCGGGCTCTATTTCGTGGACAGCCGCACGACGGGCGCGAGCGTGGCGCTCGACGCCGCGCGCCGCGAGGGCCTTTCCGCGCTGCACCGCTCCGTCTTTCTCGACGGCACGCCGGAGGAGGATTACACGCTCGGCCAGTTGCGCCAGCTCGTGCGCGTCGTCGAGCGGCAGGATGCCGCCCTCGCCATCGGCCATCCCTATCCCTCGACGCTCGCCGCGCTCGAGGGCTTCCTGCCGGAATTCGAACGCCGCGATATCCGGATTGTGCCCGTCTCGCAGCTCCTCGAATTGCCGCAGGTGGCGCGGCTCGAACCGCCTCGCGCCGCCGCGCGCTGAAGCGAACGCCGAATTCTTCTCTAGCGACGCTCTGAGCGCCTGAATTCTTCTGTCGCGGCGCTCTATGAGCGCCGTTTGCGGCGGTCATAGACCGCCGCTACAGCTCTTCGGCCGGAACGGCGATGGTGACGTCGCGGTCGAGCCGCATGCCGATCAGCGAGCCCGCCGAAAGCGAAGCCTGCTTGCCGCGCGGCAGCACCAGAGCCAGAATCAGCCCGCCCACGCCCGCCGCGATGCCCGGCCCGATTCCGGCCGCGGCACCGGCGGCCGTCGAGCCGCCCACAATCGTCAGTTGCTTGACGCGCGACGCCCCGCGGCCGCGCAGCTCGCCTTCCACGCCCACAAACGAGTTGTCATCGTCGGCGGAGAAAATCTCCGTCAGCGAGCCGAGAATCGCCACCTTCTCGCCGTTCGGCAGCTCGACCGTATCGAACTGGACGTAGAGGTAGCCGCCTTTGCCCTTCCGCCCGGACTCGCGCGCTTCGCCGATGTGCCCTTCCAGGCGCATGCCTTTGGGGATCACCTCGCGGTCTTCCACCACCACCGCGTCAATCAGCGAGGCGAGCACGCGGTCGCCCACGCGCGAAGTTTTGGAGTGAATCGTGGTGTGCAGTTGCAGCTTGAATTCGGTGCCCTCCGGGATGGTGTATTCGTCCATCTCGTCGGAGTGCTCGACCTGCGCCGCGGCGGGCGCCGCTCCCAGCAGCGCCACCAGGCCCGCGAGCACGACGGAAAATATTCGACGCATCATGCGTGCCTTTTCCCCCATTGCGAGCGCGGGCGCTCCATCGGCGCCCCGCTCCGTTGCCCAATCCTTTATTTCACCATCTCCCGAGGGCGCCGGTCAAAGAAAAAATCACCCGCGCGCCCCCTTGGGCCGTCGTGAATTGGATGCAGGTTCCCGCCGGCGGGTTTGGAGCGGGTGGGATTTGTGATCGGGGATCTTGGAACTCTGATTTCCCGCCATCTGTCAACCCTCGGCGCCGAGCGATGAGGCCGTAGCTCAGAGCGTCGGCGTTCGACACTCTGCGGTTCGCTCGATGGGAAGAATTGCCGCATACTTGAGAAGCAATTGCGCGCTGCCACCTCGTTCATCATTCATCGTTCCATGATCACCATGGCGGGTTCCACTCCTGCAAAATGTTCGAGAAATGTTCGAGAATGGGTCCCGCGGCCGATTTATGGCGATGATAGAAGACGTGCCTTAAAAAGGCACTAATTGAGATTGGAAGATAACTCGGCTCTTGATTTGCCTGCATTTTGAGTGTAGAATGTGCCCTAGAAGAGCACGCAATGCGCACAAAAAGAACATCCGTCAAGACCTTGGGGCCTCAGGCGGCCAACCTGGTGGCAATGCTCCACGAACGAAATCGTGCCGTCTTTCGGCTCGAGGACGTCCAAGACATCACGGGCCTCTCCGAAGCCTCGGCGAGAAGCTTCGCCCGCAAGCTTGTCGACAGGGGCGTGGTGGACCGCGTCAAGCCGGGTCTCTACGTCCTGGTACCCTACGAGATGGGAAGGGAGCGGCGGTACCTCGGAAACCCTCTCGTCGTCGCGCGAGAGATCCTGCATGGAAAGCCCTACTACCTCTCGCATGCCACCGCCATGGAGATTCACGGCATGACGACCCAGCCCCAGTTGGTAGTCATCATCAGCACGCCAATGGCCCGACGGTCTCTCAGGGCGTCCGGCGTGGAGTTTCGGTTCGTCCGCTGCCAGCGCAGGCATCTCTTTGGTATCACCGACCACTGGGCGAGCAAGCAGGCCAAGGTGCGCGTCAGCGATTTGGAGCGGACGATCATCGACGGGCTCAAGCAGCCCGAGCACTGCGGGGGTTTGACCGAGGTCGCCAAGGGCCTCTGGATGCGACGCCACGACGTGAACGTCGACCGGTTGGTTCAGTACGCGACACGACTGGGCGTCGGCGCGGTCGTGCGCCGGCTGGGATTCCTGCTGGAGAGCTACGGAATCGCGGCAGCGCCTGACCTGGATCATCTGCGGCGCCGTTTGACGGCCACCTACGTCCGTCTGGACCCGGTGTTGCCGGCGGAAGGAAGACGCCTGCACCGGTGGCGTCTTCAACTGAACATCGATCCGGAAGAACTCCGTGCCGTCCTCGGAACCTGACCCATGATTCCGCAACGGGATCTCTCGCTTCTCTCCAATCGCCTTGCAGAGCGAGGACGCCGGCGTATTCCGGAAACCGTTCTGGAGCGCGACTACTGCCTCTCGTGGTTCCTGGTCGGACTCTCCCGCAGTCCGCTTCGGGATCGCCTCGCCTTCAAGGGCGGGACCGCGCTCAAGAAGTGCTACTTCGCTGACTACCGATTCTCCGAGGACCTGGATTTCACCTTGATACGGGAAACGCCTTGGGAAGAGATCGAGCGTCACTTGGCCGTGGCGTTTGAGGCGGCGCGAAGAGCCTCTGGGGTGGAGATGCGTCTCGACCACCTCGACCGTCATTCCCACATGAACAGCTACACATTCTATCTCGCTTACGAAGGGCCCCTTCCCGGGGCGAGCACGAAACTGGTCAAGACGGACATCACCATCCGCGAGCCCATCGTCCTGCCTTTGCAGGAGCGTCCGGTGCTGCGCGGCTACGAGGAATACAGAGACCTGCCCGAAAACGCCCGAGTCCGGGCCTACTCCCTGGACGAAGTGGCGGCCGAGAAAACTGTGGCGCTCATGGATCGAACTCGCAATGAGCCCCGCGACCTCTACGACCTCTGGTTCCTCACGGCCAACGAGCATGTGCGCCTGTGTGACCTCGTCGAACCCGTCAAGCGGAAGCTGGAGTTCAGGGGGGTAACACTGGCCCAGGTGGGCGGAGAGTTCGACGCCAAGGAGGCTCGCCTCAAGAAGCTCTGGCAGATTCGTCTCGCGGCGCAAATGGCCGAGCTGCCGGAGTTCGGCGCAGTCTTTCGCGAGGTTCGGCGTGCCCTCCGCCGGGCAGGGTTATCCTCTAGGTAACGTGCATCGGGCGGTGACCCAATCGGCTCGCCCAGTTCCTCGGGCGCGATTTCGTTTAGCTTCTCAAATGTCCCCTACGTCAAGCCACCCACAGGGCACGGGACCTCTATGATCCCGCAAATTCCGCACTTCAGCCCACAGCCCACCACCAACCAGCCAAAAAAAGAAACCGCGGGATGCGCAAAAAGCAGCGCGCCCGCGGCTGCCACCAACAACCACAGACAACCAACAAGATCGCGCTTTATTGCACGAGCGCCATCAGGTCGAGGATCTTGTGGTTCCGGTCCAGAATCATCGCCCGGCCGGCCACAAAGACGCGCGAATAGCCCGAGGGAATTTTCGGCAACTGCTCTTCGAGCGCCACCGGGAACGGCTCGACCCTTTTCTGCAATCCCGGCGGGAGCGTGCCGTTGCGGCGCAGTTGTCGCTCGAGCCCAGGCGGCAGCCGGTCGCGTTTGGCCAGCCCCGGCGGCAATCCCTTGCCCTCGCGAACGAAGGATCGGATCACCTGCTGGTCGCGGTCGGAGAAGATGAGCGCCCCGGCGGCCGCGCCTGCGGTGCCCATCGCCACTTTGCCCGCGCCGCTCGTGCCGGCTCCGCGCAGCGCCTGCGCCGTCTGCGGGGCCGCGTCGCCTCCGCCCGTCGTGACCGCGCCGCCGCTTCCCACCGTGAACGGCACAATCGCTTCGGCGGGAATCTGCAGCTCGTCCTTTCCGGTGATGAACGCCACGGCGGTTCCCGCGCCGCCCCCGATGGCCGCGCCCACCGCCGCGCCTTTCTTGCCTTCCGTGGCGCCGCCGAGAATCGCGCCCGCCGCCGCGCCGCCGCCGATCAGCGCCAGGTTGCGCACGAGATGCGACTTGCCGTCGAGCTTGATGCTCGCCGCGGCCGGCGACGTCAGTTGCAGCGTGATGGATGCCGGACGCTTCAGCCGGCCCGAACTCACCGCCTCCGCGACGCGTCCGTTGACCTTCGTGCCCTGCTTGACCACCGTCTTGCCGCCCACGACCACCGCTTTCGCGACGGTTCCCGTGAACGTCTGCCCGGCCTTCACTTCGCCGGTGTCGAGCTCCTGGTCCATGCGAACGTGAATTTCAGTTCCCGCCGGCAGCGTCGTCTGGGCGCGAGCCACGCCCGCGCCGAGCCCGACCGCCAGCACCAGCGCCCACAAAACTCCCCCGCTCCGTGCGTTCGAATGCATGTTGCCTCCTTCATTCTTCCCCTGGCCCGGTTGGGCCGTGTCTGCCCGGGCTGCGAACCCACTCCCTGTCCGCCGGTGTATGTCTTTGATGCCGCTGCTCAGGTCTGTGGCACCCTGATGTCGCAAGTATAACGCAAGTGCGGATGCCGCACTCGTTTCTCGTTGTCGGAATCGGAGTATGAAATTCAGACATAAAATCGAACGTGCGCCGCCGCGATACCCCAGAACCTACAGCGGTCGTAACCACTTGTCCCACCGAGGTTTAGCTTCGCGCCGCGTCCCTTGACGGGCTTTCAACTGCTTCGAGCAAACGCACCTTGGCTTCCACTCTGGGTGCGCCCGCCGCGGACTTCCCAATCGAAGCGCTAGGCTCGCGAGAGCGTTCCTGCGGGGCCGTTCCCCGAGCAGACAAGGCCACAAGGAAGTCCCTTCAAGTGCCTCATCTCGAGTTCGCCGGGTCTTGTTGACACCTGCACCATGAGCATGGCATGGCGTTGCAGACCGCCCCCGCACGCCTCTGGCATCCTGATGGAAACAAAGGCTGTTAGAATGGCGCGGTTTGGAAGGCCGCGCGCTAACGGGAACACTGCGGGCCGGGGGTGTGTTCACGTTTTCATTTCCACTCCGCGCCTTAGGAGGTTTTCCCTTGACGCCGCCTGCGCCCACACTCATGGAGTATGCCTCGGAGACCCTTTCGTCGCCTGCGCTGCGCAAGCTTCGCGCCTCGGAGAAGCTCACGCTCGGCTTCTTGGCATATCTTGTTCTGGCCTCTCTGTTCTTTCCGGTCACGACACGCGAGCGGCTCGTCATCCTCGCGCTGAACGCGCTGGCCGCCTCAACGGTTGTAGCGCTCAGCCGATTCGCGGACCCCGAGCGAAGTCGCGTCCTCCGAGCGGCGCGCGACTGGCTGCCCGCGGTGTTGTTGCTCGTGGCCTATCGCGAGTCCGGCCTGTTCGCAACACCCGACCCCACCCATCGCTTCGACCAGATCCTCATTCAGTGGGATCGCGCCATCCTGGGCCACTCGTGGACTGAGGCGCTGCTGCATGCCGGCGCGCCATGGCTCCAGTGGTATCTGGAATTGGCCTACTTGCTCTGTTATCCGCTGGTGCCGATGGGTCTGGGAGCACTTCTGCTGGTTTCGCGCCGAAGGTCTCGGGTGGGCATGGAGTTTCAACAGGCGCGCGTCGTCGACCATTACTGGCTCGCTGTTCTCGCCGCGTCGTTCACCTGCTACCTCATCTTCCCGCACGTTCCGCTCACGCCGCCGCGCGAACTCTTCAGCGACCTGCCCGGGCCGGCCGTCTCGCCCCTGCTGCGCAAAACCAACTTCTGGCTGCTCGGTCAATACGGCGTGGGTGTGTGCCTGTTCCCGAGCGCGCACGTGGCGAGCACGCTCGCCGCAGGGCTCGTCGTGCGGCGCTACGCGCCGAAGGTCGGAATCGTCTTCCTCGTCGCGGCCATCAGCATCGCTTTCGCCACGGTCTATGGGCGCTACCACTACGCCGCCGACGCGTTCGCGGGGGTCCTCGTAGCTATCGTCGCCTATGTGCTGGCCGCGAAATGCGCAGCCGCCAGCCATCGGAACCGAAGCGCAGGTTCTCACCGTAACTTGCGGCATGGATTGCCAGCGGCAGAATAGCGTCGGCGACCACCTTGACCCGTTCCCGCGCGTGGCGTAGCATGGGAGTTTGGCCTTCTCTCGAAATTCCACGCTGTAGGGCTCAGGGCGGATGATCGACCGGATATCAGTGCGCGGGGCGCGCCAGCACAACCTGAAAAACATCAACGTGGAGATCCCGCGCCACTCCCTGACCGTGGTGACGGGGCTGAGCGGCTCAGGCAAGTCCAGCCTCGCCTTCGACATCATTTACGCCGAGGGCCAGCGCCGCTACGTCCAGACGCTTTCCGCCTACGCGCGGCAGTTTCTCGACCAGATGGAGCGGCCGGACGTGGACTCGATTGAAGGCCTGAGCCCCGCCATCTCCATCGAGCAGAAGACCACCAGCCGCAGCCCGCGTTCGACCGTCGGGACCATCACGGAGATTTACGATTACCTGCGCCTGCTTTACGCCTCGGTCGGCGTGCCGCACTGTCACCAGTGCGGGCGGGCGATTTGGCGCCAGTCGGTCGAGCAGATCGTCGCCTCCATCATGTCGCTGGTCGAAAACGGCGGCGACGAGAACGGAAACCAGGCCGAGCGCGTGATGATTCTGGCGCCCATCGTCCGCGGGCGGAAAGGCGAATTCCGGAAGGAGTTCGAACGGCTGGCGCGTGAAGGCTTTGTGCGCGCGCGCGTGGACGGCCAGCTCCGGCAGCTCGACGAGGAAATCAAACTCGACCGGCGCCGCAATCACACGATCGAAGTCGTGGTGGACCGGCTGCTGCTGAAGCCCGGCATCGAATCGCGCCTGGCGGCTTCCATCGAGACGGCGATGAAGCTGGCGCGCGGCATCGTACAGGTGGCCGTCGTGAGCGGCGAAGAGCACCTCTATTCGCGGGAATGGGCGTGCGTCCACTGCGGCATCAACATCCCGGCGCTCGAGCCGCGCTCCTTTTCGTTCAACAGCGTTTACGGCGCCTGCGACGCGTGCAAAGGTCTGGGCAGCCAGTATGCGTTCGATCCCGGCAAAGTCATCGTGGACTGGTCTCGGCCGCTGCTGGAAGGCGGACTCGGGCCGGGCGGCGGCTCGGGCGTCCTGCGCCGCAGCCTTGAGCGCGCGGCAGAAATCTTCGGCTTCAACCTCTCGACTCCCTTCGAGCGCATCCCGCGCAAGGTTCAGAACCTGATTCTTTACGGTCAGCAAGGCGATTCGAGACGCCGCCGGCCGGGCTTCGTGGGGATCCTTCCGCAGCTCGAGCGCTGGTACGAAGAAAGCACGTCGGAAAACACGCGCGAGTGGTTCGAGCAGTATATGAGCGCGGTGCCGTGTCCGAAATGCCAGGGCAAAAGGCTGCGAGCTGAAAGCCTGGCCGTCAAAGTGGCAAACCTGTCCATCGCCGACTTCACGGCCCTGCCTGTCTCGAAGGCGCTCGAGGCCATCAACAAACTCAAGCTCACGCCCCGCGAGGAGCTGGTCGCGCGACGCATCCTGAACGAGATCGCGGAGCGGATGGAATTCCTGACTGCCGTGGGGCTCGGCTACCTGAGCCTCGACCGCTCCGCTTCGACCCTTTCCAGCGGTGAGAGCCAGCGCATCCGCCTGGCCACACAGATCGGCTCGAAGCTGCGGGGAGTGCTTTACGTTCTCGACGAACCTTCCATCGGCCTCCACCCGCGCGACAACCAGCGCCTGCTTTCGACCCTCGAACGCCTGCGCGGCCTGCGCAACACGGTGCTCGTGGTCGAGCACGACGAGGAAACCATCCGCCGCGCCGACTACGTGATCGACCTGGGTCCGGGCGCCGGCAAGCAGGGCGGTTATCTGGTCGCGAGCGGCACGCCCGATGAAATCGCCGCGTCATCCGCCTCGCTCACCGGCGCCTACATCGCCGGGCGAACGGCCATCCCTATTCCTCCGGCGCGCCGCCGGCCCAACGGTCATTTCCTGACCGTGCTCGGCGCGCGCGCGCACAACCTCAGAAACCTCGACGTCCGCTTTCCTCTCGGCCTGCTGACCGTCGTGACAGGAGTTTCCGGCTCGGGCAAATCAACGCTGGTGAATGATATTCTTCACCACGCGCTGGCGAAGAAGCTCTACCGTGCGATTGAGGAGCCCGGCGAGCATCGTGCCATCCTCGGGCTCGAACATCTCGACAAAGTCGTGGTCATTGACCAGTCGCCGATCGGGCGCACGCCGCGCTCGAATCCCGCGACGTACACGGGCGTCTTCACACCCATCCGCGAACTCTTCGCGATGCTTCCGGAATCGCGCGAGCGCGGCTACCGCGCCGGACGGTTCAGCTTCAACGTCAAGGGCGGACGCTGCGAGGCCTGCCAGGGCGACGGCCTGCGGCGCATCGAAATGAACTTCCTGCCTGACGTCTTCGTCACCTGCGAGGTTTGCCGCGGACGACGCTACAATTCCGAAACGCTCTCGGTGAAGTACAAAGGCCTTTCGATTGCCGACCTCCTGGATTCCACCGTTCGCGACGCGCTGCCTGTGCTCGAAAATATCCCGCAAATCCGCCAGAAGCTCCAGACGCTCGTTGACGTGGGGCTGGGATATATTCACCTCGGCCAGCCCGCGACGACCCTTTCCGGCGGCGAAGCGCAGCGCATCAAGCTGGCCAAGGAACTCAGCCGGCGGCAGACGGGCCGAACCCTCTACATCCTCGATGAGCCGACCACGGGGCTGCACTTCGAGGATGTCAAGCGCCTGCTCGACGTCCTGAACCGCTTGACGGACCTCGGCAACACCGTCATCATCATCGAGCACCACCTCGACGTCATCAAGCAAGCCGACTGGATTATCGATCTCGGGCCGGAAGGGGGCGACGCCGGTGGTCGCATCGTCGCCGAAGGCACGCCCGAACAGGTGGCACGCGTGAAAAAGTCCTACACTGGACAGGCGCTGGCGGCCGTGCTCAGGAACGGAAACATACCTCACGCAGAGGCGCAAAGTGGCTGAGACAGGCTTCAGAACATCTCTTATCTCATGCGGACTCTGAATGCGGTGTCGCTTCACACGGGCTGCGTTATGGGGTTCGGGAAGCAACGGGTGTATACCTATAGGGCGTTTGGCAACTGTACGTTCAGCGCTGCTGCTTGCCGTTCGTCGCGCTCTCTAGCCCGGTTCCTGGATATCTTCCACCTTGGCGTCTTTGCGCCTTTGCGTGAGGTTTCTTGACCGAAAACGAAATCGCGACGCAGGTCGTGGACGCATCGTTTAAGATTCACACGACGCTCGGTCCCGGACTCCTCGAATCTGTATACGAGACGGTTCTGGCCCACGAGTTGTCGAAGCGAGGACTTCGGGTCCTGCGCCAACAGGGCATCCCGGTCGAGTACGAAGGCGTGCACATGGACATCGGCTTTCGCGCCGACCTGATCGTCGAGGACAAGGTCATCGTTGAAATCAAGTCCGTTGAAGTTGTCGCGCCCGTGCACAAGAAACAGTTGCTGACGTATTTGCGTCTCGCGGATAAGCGGCTCGGGCTGCTCATCAATTTTGATTCCGCGCTCATCAAAGACGGAATCTTTCGGGTGGTGAATAAGTTGCCGGAGTGAGGAAAAACCTCGCACAAAGGCGCCAAGGCGCAAAGCCGATGCGCACCAAGACAACTCCAGGTACTTTAGCCGGCTAGCAGCCGCCCCACCAGATGAAGAACCAATTCGTCGGCGACATCAACGACTACTACAAGTACGGGCTGCTGCGGATTCTTTCCGGGTTTGGCAAGAAGAAACTCGGCGTCTGTTGGATGCTAACTGCTGACACCCATCCGGGGAAACTTGGGCTGATTGGCTATCTTCGCCATCCAGAGAAATGGCGGCGTTATGACAGGGACCTCTTTGACGCACTCCGGAAGATCGTCCTGGTCAAAAAGACCCGGAAAGTCGCAAAGATCAAAGAAGCAGAAATCCTGCCGTCCGCTCGTTTTTTCCCCAATCCCCTCCCGAGAGGGTCTGGGCAAAGAGAACGCTATTTCAAGGAGATGTTCGAGAACTTCAAAGGAGTGGACCTCCTATTCCTCGATCCTGATGTGGGTTTGGTTCCGCCAGGAAGGGCCTCCCTTCCCAGCCGCCATGACAAATGGGTGTATTTTGATGAAGTAGCCAGAGCTTCTGAGAAGAAACTTTCTGTTTTCCTCATCCAATTCTTTCGCGTCCCCCCGAACCCCGACGAGGTCGCTGCCAAGATCCGGCAGATTCAGGAGATTACCAGCTCAACGGAAATCTACAACTTCCAAGCGGGCAAGGTTGCGTTCTTCCTCGCTACGCAGCCACGTCATGCTGATTATTTCCGCCGGCAAGCCAAAAGGGTCGAACGTCAGTGGGGAGATCGAATCGATGTTGCTCGCGATCCGTGCATGGATAGAAGCCCTCTTGAGGGATCCGAAGGAGGCCAAAATCCGAAAGGCGGTGCGATCCTGACCGTGAAAAGCGTCTACGCCTTTGCGCCAGTCAAGCTCGACCGAGTGCGCACCTATCCGCTGCGTTCACGGAGGAGCAAAGTTTCGGTGAAGGAGTTTGCGCGCGCGCCGCGCGCGGCGGCGACCGTCGCCCAACTCCTCGATTCCCTGCCCCGCATCCTGGCAGGATACGATTTCCGAGAAGTGGTCGAGCGCCTTCGCCGCGCCCGCCGGAAACGCAAGCCCATCATCTGGGGCCTGGGCGGGCACGTCATCAAAGTGGGTCTCGCGCCCGTGCTGATTGATCTCCTCCGGCGCGGCTACGTTACGGCGGTGGCGATGAACGGCGCGGCGCTGATTCACGACTTTGAAATCGCCCTGGCGGGCCAGACCTCGGAAGATGTTCCGGCCGTGCTCGGCCGCGGGCAGTTCGGCATGGCGGAAGAGACCGGACGATTCATCAACGAAGCCATCGTCGCGGGCGACCGCGACGGGCTCGGAATCGGGGAAGCTGCGGGCCGCTTCCTCGCGCGCTCGCGCGGCGCGCGTTACCGCCGTTTCAGTCTGCTCGCTGCCGCCTACCGAGCCCGCGTGCCCGTCACCGTGCACGAAGCCATCGGCACGGACATCATCCACAACCATCCGGCCGTGGACCCGCGGGCGCTCGGCGCGGCCACGCATCGCGACTTCCGGCTGCTCGCCGCGATCGTGAAGCGCATGGACGGCGGCGGAGTCTATTTGAACGTCGGCTCGGCCGTGATGCTGCCGGAGGTTTTTCTGAAATGCTTCAGCCTGGTCGCGAACCTTGGCCGGGCGCCGCGCGGCATCACCACCGTCAACCTCGATTTCATCCAGCACTACCGGCCGACGCAGAACGTCGTCCTGCGCCCCACGGCCGCGCCCGGCAGCCGGGGCTTCGCGCTGACCGGGCACCACGAGATTCTGCTTCCCCTGCTCGCCGCGGCGCTCAGCGAGAGGAGGCGCGCGCGCTGATGTCCTCCGGCGCCCTGCCCGAACGGTCCGCCGGCGCGCCCGACGCCTCCGGGCCCGTGCGGGCTGGCGATGAGGCTCGACGACCGACTCGCTGGAGCGTGCGCGACCTGTTGCTCTTTTTCGGCTCGGCGGCGCTGGCGCTGCTCATCGCCAACCTTCTCGCCCTGACCGGTTACGGTGCGCTGGCGCCGCGCATGGGCTGGCCGCCACCCTCAGGACGTCTGGGCGAGAACGCCTTTTTCCTCGCCGCCATCCAGCTCATCTTTCATGCGCTCATCTTCGGCTACATCTACGTCCTCATCCGCGTCAACTATCGGCAGCCGTTCTGGGAAGCCTTGCAGTGGAATGCCGGCGTTCGCAGAGCCCCCGCTCAATTCCTCCTCACGGGCGTGTTGCTCGCTCTGCTCGTGCGCTTCGCGCCGCCGTTGCTGCCCGGGCGGGAAGATTTCCCTCTCCAAAAGCTCTTCCATTCGGCCGAGGCGGCTTACACCATCGGCGCCTTCGCCATCCTCGTCGCGCCGTTCATGGAGGAACTCATCTTCCGCGGCGTGCTGTTCCGCTTCGCGGAGAATCTGGCGGGAACGCGCTTCGCGATTGCCGCGACGGCCATGCTCTTTTCGGGCCTTCACCTGCCCATGTACTGGGAGGCCTGGAATCACGTGCTGCTGATTTTCGTGGTCGGCTTCGTCTTTTCGCTGGCGCGAGGCTGGACGGGCTCGGTCCTGCCGGCCTACCTGCTCCACCTCACCTATAACGCGACCGTGGTGGTCATCCTCTTTGTTGAGACCGACCGGTTTCGACTGCTGAGCAATCCCATCGCGAACTGAGCGAGTCAGCCGCTTTCGATTGCGCGCGCAACTGACGATTCGCAAGCTGTCGTCCGCGCCGGATGCCGGCCGAGCAGATTGTGCTAGAATCCCGCTCCATGTCCGCTGCCGCTTCCTCCGCCGAGCCCGCCGCGCCGGCAATGCTCAAGACCGGCGCCGAAGAACGTTACGTCGCGCTCGACGCCTTCCGCGGTTTCATCATGATCGCGCTGGCCGCCGAGGGATTCGGCTTCGGGCAACTGCTCGACCACCCGACCTACGGCCGCGTAGCCCGCTGGTTCGAACACGTGCCCTGGGAGGGCGGCGTATTCTGGGACATGGTCCAGCCGTCCTTCATGTTCATGGTGGGCGTGGCGATGCCGTTCGCGCTCGCCAAACGGCTCTCGCAGGGCGCGACGCCGAGCGACAACTTCAAGCACGTCGCTTCGCGCGCCGTCAAGCTCATCCTGCTGAGCCACCTGCTGATGATCGTCAGCCAGCAGCGGATTCACTTTCAGCTCATCAACGTTCTCTCCCAGATCGCCTTCACGTATTTCCTGACCTACCTGATTCTTCAATTGAAGTTCCGCTGGCAAGTGGCGGCGGGCGCCGGATTGCTGGCTTTTCACTCGCTGCTCTACTTCCTGTTTCCGGGCCCGGAGGGCGCGTTCTCGAAGGAAGGAAACATCGGTCAGGTCATCGACCGCGCGATCATCGGGTACAACTATCCCGGGCTGTACGTGACCATCAACTTCGTCTCCAGCGCGGCGACGACGCTGTTCGGAGCCTGGACGGGAATGCTGTTGCGCGGACCGCGCCCGCGCGCGGACAAGCTCAAGATTCTCGCGGGCGCGATGGTCGCGTGCTTCGTCCTCACACCGGTGCTCTCGCTGGTGATTCCGAACGTCAAGCGCATCTGGACGGCCACGTTCACCTTCTACAGCGCCGGCTGGGTGCTGGCGATGATGCTCGGCTTCATTCTGCTGATTGACGTGGCGGGAGTCCGAAAACCGTTCTTCCCGTTGGTCGTGGTGGGGATGAATTCGATCTTTATCTACTCGTGCGGATTCCTGCTGAAGGGCGCCGCCGAACGCTTCCTCGAACCCTTCACCGGGGGCTTCCAGTTCGTCGGCGACCTCGCCCCCGTGTTCCAGATGTGTTCGGTCCTCGTGGTTTTCTGGTTCCTCTGCTACTGGCTCTACCGGCGAAAGATCTTCCTCAAAGTGTGACGGAATGGATGTTGAGATGCGCTCGCCCGCGAAATGGGAGAAAGCGGCCGTGCGCCTTTACACTTCGCGCCGGCGCTTGATGTCAATCTGCAGGCGTTTGATTTTCTGATTGAGGGTGGAGAGGGGGATTTTGAAGCGCTCGGCGGCCTCGGTCTGGCTCCAGTTGGTGCGCGAGAGCATGTCGAGGATGACGCGGCGCTCGCAGGTCTCCATAATCTCGAAGAGCGAACGCCCTTCGAGGTCTTCGGCGGGAAATGCGCGCGCCGCTTGCGAGCCGTTCTGGGAGAGCGACTCCGGAAGCAGTTGCGGCCCGAGATCGCTCCCGTTGGCCAGCACGACGGCGCGCTCGACGGCGTTCTCGAGTTCGCGCACGTTCCCCGGCCAGTCGTAATCCATCATCATCTTCATCGCCTCCGCGGAGAAGCGCAGGCCCTGGCGGCCGTTCTCTTCCGCGAACTTCTTCAGGAAGTGCTCCACGAGCGGCGGGATATCTTCCTTGCGTTCGCGCAGCGGCGGCAGGTGGATGGTGATGACGTTGAGGCGGTAGAAGAGGTCCTCGCGGAAGCGGTTTTCCTGCACCAGCTTGCGCAGGTCGGAGTTCGTGGCGGCGAGGATGCGCACATCCACCTTGACGGTCTCCGTGCCGCCCAGGCGCATGAACTCGCGCTCCTGAATGACGCGCAGGAGCTTGGCCTGCGTTTCCACGCCCACCGTTCCGATTTCGTCGAAGAAGATGGTGCCCTGGTCGGCGACCTCGAACAACCCGCGTTTCGAGGCGATGGCCGACGTGAACGCGCCCTTGACGTGGCCGAAGAGCGTGCTTTCCAGCAGGTCCACGGGCATCGAGCCGGTGTTGACGGGCACGAAGGGCCGGTCGGCGCGCGGGCTGGTGGCGTGGATGGTTTTCGCGACCAGTTCCTTGCCGGTGCCGCTGTCACCCGTGATGAGCACCGTGGCGCGGCTGGGCGCGACCTGGGTGATGAGGTCGAGCACTCGCTGGGTCTTTTCACTCTTCCCGATGATGTTGGGAAGATTGAAGCGCTTGAGGGCGCGGCGGAGCTGGATGTTTTCGACCTGAAGGCGCGACTTGTCCAGCGCGTTGCGGATTTCGATCAGCAGCTTGTCGTTGTCCCAGGGCTTCGTGATGTAGCTTTCCGCGCCCTCGCGCGAAGCCTGGAACGCCGCCTGGCTCGAATCGTAGGCGGTGATCATGATGACGCCGGTATCCGGGCTGCCGCGCTTGATGGACTTCAGCACTTCCAGCCCGTTGCGGTCGGGCAGGCTGATGTCAAGCAGGACGAGATCGAAGAGCTGATCTTCGATCTTCTTCAGCCCTTCTTCGGCGGTCGAGGCGCAGGCGGGCCGGTACCCCTCGAGCGTCAGGAGCTGCTCGAGGCTTTCGCGGATTTCCTGTTCGTCATCGATGACGAGGATTGAACCCTTAACTGACATTCACGGCTTTCCTTGCGGCTGGCAATTCCAAGAAGAAACTGGTGCCCCGCCCGACGGCGCTCTCGACGCGGATCTTGCCCGAGTGCTCGCGAACGATGCCGTAGGTCACCGCCAGGCCGAGCCCGGTGCCGCGGCTCGTCGCCTTGGTGGTGAAGAAGGGGTCGAAGATCTTCGTCAGGTCGTCCGGGGGGATCCCCACGCCGCTGTCGGCCACTTCGACCCGCACCGTGCCGTTCTCGCTCTCCGACGCGAGCGAAAGCTTGCCGCCGCGCGGCATGGCGTCGCGCGCGTTCATAATCAGATTCATGAAGACCTGCTGGAGCTTTCCCTGGTTCCCGTAAACGGGGGGCACCGCGGGCGAAAGCTGCAGGTTGAGAGCGATCTTCGAGGCGCGCAGCATCGGCTCGACCAGCGAAACCGTCTCGCGGATGACGCGGTTGACGTCAAGCTCCGAGTACTCGCTGCCGCTGACCCGCGAGAATTTGAGCAGGCTGTTGACGATTTCCGACGCGCGGAACGACTGCTTGATGATCTTGTCCACGATGCGGTACTGCGGGTCTTCCGGCGGCAGTTGCCGCGTCAGCATCTGGGCCTGGGAAGCGATCACGGCCAGCGGCGTGTTGACTTCGTGCGCCACGCCGGCGGCCAGCAGGCCGATGGAGGAGAGTTTCTCGGCCTGAACGAGCTGGTCTTCCAGGTTCACGCGCTCCGTGAAGTCATTCATGATGAGCAGGCGCCCGATCACCCGCTCGTCCTTGTCCACCAGCGGCGCCGTCGAGATGTTCACGACGAGGTTGCGGCCGTGGGCGCTGCGCAGCCGGAACTTGTAGAGGCTCAGCGCGCGGCTCGGCCCGAGTTCCTGCGAGATTTCGACCAGCAGTTCGGGCGGGAAGATCTGGTCGAGCCGCTTGCCCAGCGCTTCGCTGCGGCTCAGGCCGTAGAGCTGCTCCATCGCGGAATTCCAGGACTCCACGCGCTGCTCGAGGTCGCAGGCGAGAATGCCGACGCTGACCGATTCGAGGATGCTTTCGCCGTAGTCGCGCAGCCGCTCAATCTGTCGTGCCTTCTGCTCGAGCGATTCGTAGAGCCGCGCGTTTTCGAGCGCAATGGCCATGTTGCTGGCCACCGTGTGGAGCAGGTCTACGTCTTCGCTCGACAGGTAGTCGCCGCGGCGCGTTTTGCCGATCCCCAGATACCCCAGCGTCCCTTCCTGGCTCTTAATGGGCAGGTAGTAGTGCAGGTCGAGGCGTTCGATCGTCACCCGGGCGGCTGGCGAAACGTCCTCGACGCGCCGGACGCTCTCGAAGAAGAGATAGCCTTTCACCAGCTCGGGCCGCAGCGGATCGAGAAAGCTCAGATCAAGTTCTTCGGAGAAATCCATGCCGCGCGACTTGGCAAGGCGGAAGCGGCCGCGGCCATCTTCGAGAAAAATGGCCAGGCGGTCCACGGCCAGCGTATCGGCCAACCGCTCGGCCACGTGGTCGAGCAGCGTGCCGACGTGCCGGGCCGAGGTCAGCTCACGGGAGAACTGCCGCAACGTGCGCCGGTAATCGTAGCGCTCGCGGTTGAAAAACTTGTCGAGCCGTCCCTGAATCCAGTTCACCAGCGGCTGGAAGAGAAAGGCCGTGAAGATGATGGCGAAAACCCAGCCCGTCCGGCTGGTGATGGGCACGGCGGTGCGGAACAGGTCCGCAAACAGCGCGACGACGCCGAAGAAAATGCCCACGATCGCCGCGGTCGCCAGCGTGTAGGCGATGCCCCGCTGGAAGAGAATGTCCACGTCCATCAGCCGGTAGCGGACGATGGCGTAGCCGAACGTCAGCGGCAGGAACGCCAGAGAGAGCACCGAAAACTTCATCCACGGCTGGGGAATGTACCCCAGCGCGTAGGGAATGGCGTAAATCGCCGCGAAGGGGAGGAAGGCGAGGAAAGTTCCGCGCGTCACCCACTTGAGCTGCTGCTTAATCAGCGGAGCTTCGGCGCCCCGATAGGACCTTGCGAGCAGCACCGCGCCGGCGAGGAAGTAGGAAACCAGGTAGAAGAGCTCGACGCGGTCCAGAACCCACCGCGCTCCCAGCAGCGGGTAGGAAAGCGTCAGAATTCCCAGCGCGACCAGCACGTGCAGTGACAGCAGAACGAGGCCCGGGACGTACACCAGCGCCAACGCGTATGGCTTCTCCTGCGCCAGCCCGCGCCGCTCCGGAAACGTCAGGCAAAAGTGAAGGAACAGCGCCGGCTGGAGGATCAGCGCCAGCACGTTCAGCCAGTAAATGGTCCAATCGAACAGATTCAGCTTGCCCGTGTAAGAAAACGTGTAAAGGACGAACGAAGCCAGGCAGAACACGTAGAAGTGGAGCGATTTCGGCGCCGTCCAGCGACGCACCAGAACGAAGGTCCCAATCAGCAGGTAGAGCAGGCCGACGACCGCAAGGTAGTGGCGGACCGACCCGGAAGTGTCCTGCGGCGTGATGACGACTGCCGCTTCGATGCGCTGCCCGTCACGCTCCAGTTCGTACCAGGCCTCTGACCAGACGCCGTGCCGGAATACCTCGCGGACGGCATCCACGGCTCGGACCGTCGAACGCCCGTCAATTGAGCGTAGCCGGTCTCCTTGCCTGATACCCGCGCGTTCTCCCGGCCCGTCGTGGGCAACAATCCACGCCGTCACGCCCTCGTCGGTGTCCACCCAGGAGACGCCATCATCGGGAAGCTGGTACTGGCTACGCTGGTGGAAGTTGAGGATGCCGAACACGACCAAGGCGAAGCTCAGCAGAGCCAGCGAGACCGTCGTAAATCGCAATGGCGAATTCGGCTTCATCTGGAGGGCCCTCGATGCGGGCCGAAATACACTTCCTCGCCTCGAATGCGAGCAAGTTGCTTTCCACAATCTGTAAACACAGAGACCGATAACAGACTTGATTTCAGTCGCTTAAGGCACCATCTCGCGCTCGCCATGGAGTCATTCCAATTCATGAATATGGCCTATGAATTTCCGTATATTCCGGCCGACGTACGTTTTCTTTCATGAGACGCGGCAACCATGGAGATGGTCTCCAGCCGAACCATTCCACTTGCGGTGCTTGCTCGATCTGCTTAGGTGAGATGAAGTGGCTAAGACTTACGCCTAAAACTGGACCGAGAAGCCTCCGCGGAAGCTCCGGTAAGCCGGTGTCAAAAGCAGCGCCTCCTCAGCGGACCGGTCCAGTGGGACATATCCCTGGGCCAAAAGGTTGCGGAAATCTGCCAGCGCTTCGATGCGCGCCGGAAAGAAGGCAAGCGTCGGCAACGGCTGCCGAATCTGAACGCCCAGGAAAGGCTGGACCTGCAAAGTGGACTGACCGTACGGATCCACGCCGGTCACTCGGCCCTGAGGCAACCACACGTAAGAAGTTGAGATCTGCGTGTTGCACTTGGGCAGCGTGGTCATCACCTTGCCGCCCACCATATGGGTGCGCTCGGGGCGGAGATGAGCACGCAGGCTGCGGCGCAGTTCATGCCGGCCTTGATCCTCCCAGCTATCCGCCTCCAACGCATCGCCAAGGGCATAGAGCATGGCTGTCCGGACGCGGCTGCCCCAGCCCTGTGTGTAAGTGACGCGAACACCGGACGATTCGTAACGGCCCGCATTGAGCGTAACTCCGTCAGCAGCCGGATTGGGAAGAAAGTCCCCCGCCCAGGGATCCAGCGCTTCAGCCGAGCCAAATCCCCACAGCGCCGTGTTGTCAAACCGGTCGCGGTACGCGGCAACCTCGAATCGTCCCGAGTCTCCCACCCTGCGCGCAAGTTCGATTTCAGTGTGGCGCAGCGTCTCCAGGCGCGGACGGTATCCCTGAAGCGTCACGCGCGGGAAAGCATTGAGCGTGCCGATACGCTCCATCAGGGTGCTATCGCCCTCAGGCTGGTAGGACCCGTGCTGGAAGGAAACCGTCGTCCGCGGCGTCCACGAGTACTCCACCCGCATCCGCGGCTGGACGACAGTGGTGTCCTGCGAGGCATTCAAGTAATCGACCCGCACCCCCGTGGTCACGGTCAGCGAATTGGAGAGACGCCGCGTGTGCGAATAGCTGACCACGACGCCCTGGGCGTTCCCCATTTCGGTCCCGCCCTGCGGTCCGGTCAGGGCAAACCCTTCGGCAAAGCCGAGCTGGTGCACGATGAGAGCCAGTTCCTGCGGGTCTCCCCTGAGGAGGTCCTTGCGGATCGCGGTCGCCACCGAGGAGCCGACGAAGCCGCTGGCTGCCATCGAGCCGGCCACCAGAAGGTCGGTGTCTTCAGCGAGAGGCCGCAAGTAGGCCAGGACACTCCCCAGCCCCACGTCGGCAGAGAGCGCTTCGCCCCGGCTCGAGCCGGGCATCATCCCGACCAGCGTCTGGCCCGGCGGCAGGGGGATTTTCTCTCCCCCTCGACGGCCGCGATTCGCTTCGGCGTTTTCGCGGTAGCGAAGCACGGGGCGCGTCGTGGACGACGTGCGAAGCACCCACTTCCAGTCCTCGCCCCAGTTCGAAACGCTGCCGGATGGGACCTGCAAGGTCAGCGCCGTGAGGATGTCCGTCAGAACAAAGTTTTCAAGAGCCGTGCCGCCGGATTGCACGCGCACCCGGTTTCGAAGGGCCGGAAGGCGGGTTGGAGCGGTAACCTTGAGGGAATACAAGCCCGGGGCGAGCCGTTCGATCGAGAAATTCCCGTGAGCATCCGTGATGACGCGCTGGACCCCCGCTTCCACCGACACCAAGCCGCTCACCAATGGCCCCACCAGTACAACGGAGGCGCCCATCAGGGGATTCCCCGCAGGGTCCGACACCTTCCCCGTCACGCGCCCGAAATCGGCGCCGGAGGCAGCGGGAACCGCCGCCACCAGGATGAGAAGGAGAGCGAAAGGCAGAACTCGGTGAACCCGTTCGGTCCGGAAGTTTGGCTTCATCTGCTTCCCTTCGGCTCGCCCCGTGAGGGCGGGCTGAGGTGATCCTCGCGCCGCTCCTAGAGCAGCTCGAAAGTCTCAACCGGGGAAATAGTCTGGTTCTTGACCTTGTCCGTGACCTTGATCTGGACGGTGTATTTGCCGGGCTCGAGCAAGTTCAGCGGCATGGTCTTTTGCAGCGTCACTTGCTGCGATGTCCGGTCCAGGACCGAGCTGTCTTCCTTCTGAGTCAGCAGCGTCCTGCCGTCCTTGGTGATCTCATATTCGATCTCGGCCGAGGGCCGGTTGGTTTCCGGGTCGAGGCCGAGATTGTAAACCTGCATGTAAATTCCCAGGTTCTGGTCGCGCGTAAACGTGCGGCTGACGCTGGGCCTCACCTTGGTGCCGCCAATCACAAACGGCCCGGAACCCACCTGGCTGGTGGGCAGCGGCTGGATCAGGTCGGCCAGAATCAGGGAGCTGTTGGCCAGTTGCTCCTCCTCGTAGCGCGGCACCTGGAAGCCCATTTCCATCGAGCCCATGTGCCCGTTGGTTTCATCCTTCACGACCACGCTGATCTTGTAGCGGCCGGGCCGCAGCGGGACCACTTTCTGGTAAACCGACTTGCGCTCCACATAGCGCGGGAACTCGGCTGACGGGACGTCGAGAGCCACGGCGTCCTCAAAGGTGCTGACCACTCGCCCGCCCAGCGTCGTAATCTGACCGTAGATGTCCAGCACGGCGTGCATGACGCCTTCTTTGTTCGCGAACTGCAAGTCGCGGTTCGCCACCTGCACCGTCACGGGCGTCAGGACGCTGTCCTCGGTCACTCGAATGAAATCGGTGCGCACCTCAAAGGGAAGCAACTGCGCCGTCAGACGAGTGAAAACCACTGCCTTCAAATCCTTAAACTTTACGGAGGGCGGCTTGAAGATGCGGGCGTAGAGGTCCAGGCGCGTGAACTGGTTCATGCGCTCGGACATTCCCCCCATCGAGCGCCCGATCGTCATCCCGTCGGAGCGCGTGAAGCGGTCGGCCTTTGACGCCATGCCCATCGCTTCCAGTTGCGTCAGGCCGGCGCCGGGAACGTGCAGCAGGGCGTCCTTTTCGCCCGGGTCCATCGTCAGGCGATACTCGCCCGTCATCGACTTGTCCACGAACTCCAAAAGGATGTCCGAACCGATGCCTTCCAGGTAGCGGTAGCGCCAGACTTCAAACGGATAGGTTGCCGTCTCGCCGCCGCCCTCCTCGGGAGGCCGGAGATAGCTGCCGCCGCTGGGGTGGGATTCGATTTCATCGGGCGGGCCCCACATGATGTAGATCCGCCCACGGTCCGTCTTCCATCCCGGAATTCCGGAAGGGAAGCGCTCGTTGGCGTAAGCGATGCGCCGGTAATATTCCTCTTTGAATTCGTTTTCCGGGCTCCCGGGGTTGGGGTTGCGCCGTTCCCAGAACTGTTCGACAAACTGCTCCCGCTCTTCGTCCGTCGAAAGCTTCCGGAAGGCCGCGCGCTCTTCGTCCGTGATGATGTAAGGGACTTCTTCCTGGAGCCACTTCTTATAAGGGCTCTCCATCTCCTTGCGGAGGGCCTTCATCCGGCGCTTTTCCTGCTTGCTCAGCTTCTGCGGAGAGGCGAGAGACAGGGCCGGACCGATCAGGAGGCCAAGGAGAACAACCAGGAGGACGGAAAGAGTGAACCGCCGCCGGCGACCTTTTCGTTCATCCATGGCAACGCTCCCGCTGGCGCACACTTCGCTCCGGCCGAGGCAGCTTCGTAGTCAAAATTCTAGGTTTCACGGACTGAGAAGTCAAGCTGCTTTCTCCCCTTCCGTGCAGGGGCCAGGTCGTCCCAACAACCGACGTCTCATGAGATGCCCGACAGCCCGAAAGGTTGGCCCAAAATGACAATTTCCGCCTGCTAACCTCCCGGGACTTTGGAGGGTCGAACCCTTCGGATGGCCTTGGGATCGCTGCGGGAAATCAATTCCATCCCGCCCCGTGTCCAATTAAGATGAGGTACGAGGAAGCATCGCGCGGCGAGGGGGCGTGCTGCCCGATCCGGCCGGAGAAATTAGCTCCGTTTGCTGAAACTTCCGGGCAAGCTGGTGCGTAATTACAGGGTGCGGGGGCGAGTTTTCCCCGCCGGAGCGCGAGTCAGCGGCGCAGGAGGAGCTTTCCCGGGAAAGGGCCTCGGCTGAGTTCTTAAGGCCGATCTGGCCCCGGCTTGCGGGGGCTGCGAAGGAAGTTGGAAAACACATGAGCCAGATGGTCGAAGTCAACTCGGTCAAGACCGAAGAGCGCGGGAAGACGGAAGCGACCGTCCGACCCGGAGTGAGCGCGGCAAAACGGGCGGGAGCCCGGAGCTGGAAGAAACCGCTTTTGCTGGGCCTCGGCGCAGTCGTCCTCGCCGGCCTGGTTATCGGCGGAGTGGTGTGGAGCCGCCGCGGCGTGGTGGAAGTGCAAACGGGCAAGGTGCTGCGCCAGGACCTGGCGGCCATCGTCACGGCCTCCGGTGAAATCAAGCCGAGCCGCGATCGCTACGCGGCCGTTAACGCCAACTCGTTCGGAAAAATCGTGGCGGTTTACGTCAAGGAAGGCGACCGAGTGACCAAGGGTCAACTGCTGATGCAGACCGAGTCGGTGCAGCAGGAAGCCGACGTGGAAGCTCAACAGGCGGCGCTGCGCACCGCCTTGGCGGACACGGCGGGCGCGGAAGCCACGGTAGCCTCGGCGGCGGCGGCAGTGCGCACGGCCGAGGCCGATGTCCAGCAGGCCCAGGCCACGCTCGACCGCGCCAGCAAGGATTTTGCACGCGCTGAAGCGATGCTCAGCGACGACCTCATCTCGCGCCAGGTCTTCGACCAGCGCCGCACCGAATATGAAGTGGCGCGCGCCGCCCTGGAAGCCGCCGAAGCTCGCCTGCAGCAGGCGGAGGCCCAGTATCAGCAGGCCCTGCACGCACGAGACATGAGTAAGGCGCGCGTGGCCCAGGCGCGAGCCGGCTTGCTGCGCCTGGAGGACGTGAAGAGCAAAACCATTTACACGTCTCCGCTCGACGGCGTGGTGACGTCGCTCCCCGTCCACGAAGGCGAGAACGTCGTCCCCGGAATTCAGAACCAGCCCGGCAGCCTGCTCTTCCAGGTTTCCGACCTCTCGGTCGTCACCGCGGAGGTGAAGGTGGATGAGACCGACATCGTCAACGTGAAGCTCGGCCA
>CAZKXX010000036.1:0-34199 GCA_964556705.1 uncultured Acidobacteriota bacterium | reverse complement strand
GGCCAACTGCAATTCGTCACAGCCAGCACTTACCGTCGCGCGCCCCTCTTTCTCAGTCCCCGCCTGGCGCGGGAATTCGTGGCGGTTCTGGAGGAGGTGCGTGGGGATTTCGGGTTCCTCCTCCTGGGCTGGGTGCTCATGCCCGACCACTTCCACCTGCTCCTCCAGTGCCAGCCCGCCGAATCCACCAGCCGCGTAGTCCAGCAATTGAAGCAGCGCACGGCGGCGCGCATCCTCAGAATTTTGCGGGCACAGAGACATCACGCATGGTGCCGCCGGATGCTGGGGAATCTGCGCCTTCCTTCGACTGTCCACGACGGCTCAACTTATCGGCTCTGGCAACGGCGGTTCTATCCCTTCAGCGTCCGGACGGAAGAGAAGCGCCTGGAGAAACTCGACTACATGCATGACAATCCTGTGAAGCGCGGACTGGTGACGGCGCCGGCCGACTGGCCTTGGTCGAGCTGGAGGTTCTATCATCGCTAGGAGGCGTCTCCGTTGAGAATGGACCGCCTCCCCTGAGGTGCTTGCCCACACGTCGCAGACCTGAAAAGCAAGGTCTGCGCCAGCCGGCGGGAAACGCACAGACTGGAAAAGCGAGGTCTGCGGCAGTAGGCACTCCGTCACGACGCCTCGGCCACGACCAAACTGGCCGGGCCGCTGAGCGGTTTGTGCTCGAGGAAGCGCCAGCCGGTCTCTCCGAGCCACGCGCGCACTTCTTCGAGACTATAGACGTCGCCTTCCTGTGTGTTGACGAGGAACTCGCCGGCGATCAACGCGCCGAAGAGCGGCTGGGTTTTTGTCGGGTCCATCCAGAAATCCACCAGCAGCGCGCGCGCGCCGGAGGGGACGCGCTCGCGCACGCGGCGAAGCAGGTCGCGGTTCCGTTCGGGCGAAAAGATGTGGACGATGTTCGCCATGAGCACCGCGTCGTGGCCCTCGGGAAGCGCGTCGTCGAAGAAGTTGCCCTCGACGATCTCGAGGCGCGATTCGAGCTTGCGCTCGGCGAATCGTCGGCGCGCGATGGCCGCCGGACCCGCGACTTCAACCAGCGTGCCCGCGAGGTGCGGAAAGCGTGCGGCGAGCACGACGAGAAACGAGCCCGTACCGCCGCCGAGGTCGAGCACCTTGCGGTGCGGCGCGAAGTCGTACGACGCGGCGAGCGCCAGCGCCGAAGCGAGCGTGACGGATTCGACGCCTTCCGAGAAGAGCTTCTGCTCTTCGGGAGTGAACTCCTGTCCCGCGAACGCGCCGCGTCCGGCGCGGACCGACTCCTCGAGCCGTTTCCAGCGGACGTAGGCGATGCGGTTCCAGAAGCGCAGAAAGGCGCGCAGGTCGCCGAGTCCGCGCCCGGAGAGAAACTGCTGCGCGACCGCCGAATTGCGGTAGAGCTCTCCCTCGCGTTCGATCATCCCGAGCGCCACCATGGCGTCGGCGACAATGCGCAGCGAGCGTCGCGGCAGGCGCGCGCGTTCGGCTAGCGTGTCGAGGGTCAAAGGCCCTGTGGCGAGCTGCTCGAAGAGGCCGAGCTCGTTCGCGACACAGAGATGCTTGGACGACATGAAGCCGAAAACGATTTCCAGAATCGGTTCGGGCGAAAGCGGCAGCATCGCAACTCCTTCACGGGTGTTCGAATTGATTTGCGAATCGGCGCAAGCCCTGCGCGGGAGGATTTTATGCTGAATGTGCGGAGAAGAAAACCCGGGGCGATGTCACGCTGACGCGATGAGCGCCACGGCGTCGCAACGAACGGCCTCGCCGCGGCCGACGGCGTCAAGCCCTTCGCCGGTCTTGGCCTTGACGCTCACCTGTTCCGGCTTGACGCCGAGCGCGCGCGCGAGTTTCGAACGCATGGCGGGAATGTGCGGCGCGAGTCTGGGCCGCTCGAGCCCGATTGTGGCGTCCACATTGACGATGCGGTAGCCGGCGCGGGCGAGCAGAGCGCGCGTCGAGCGGAGGAAGACGAGGCTCGATGCGTTTTTCCATTTCGGCGAGGTGTCGGGAAAATGCCGGCCGATATCGCCGAGCGCCGCGGCGCCGAGCAGCGCGTCGGTCACGGCGTGCGCGAGCGCGTCGCCGTCCGAATGGCCGACGGGCCCTTTCTCGAAAGGAACACGCACGCCGCCGAGGATCAGCGGGCGGCCGGGCGCGAGGCGGTGGAGGTCCGTCCCGATGCCGGTGCGGAAAGACGGTTGGGAGTTGAGAGTTGAGGGTTCAGAGTTCCTCTGCCGCGACAGCGAGGATTTCAGATTTCTCACGTTTCGCCTTTCCGGCTTTCGACTCTTGACTCTCAACTCTTAACCCTCAACCGTGGACCTTCGTCTCTCAGCCCTCAACGCGTGTCTTCTCCTGCGCGATATAGAGCCTGGCCAGCGGCAAGTCCGAGGGCTTGGTGATTTTGATGTTGCGGTCCGAACCCATCAGCACGGTCACGTTGTAGCCGAGCCGCTCGACGAGGCTCGACTCGTCCGTGCCGATGAAGCCGTCGGCGGCGGCGCGGGCGAACGCTTCGCGAAGGATTTCGGCGCGAAACGCCTGCGGTGTCTGCGCCAGCACGATGCGTTCGCGCGGCAGCGTGCCGAGAATCATCTGGCGCTCGACCTGCTTGACGGTATCCACGCTGGGGATGCCGAGGATGGCGGCGCCGTGCCGGCGCGCCGCGTCCACGACCTGGCGGATCAGGTGCAGGTCCACGAACGGCCGCACAGCGTCGTGGACGACGACGATTTCGGTTTCCACCGGAACTTCCGCGAGCGCGCGGCTCACGGTCTCCTGGCGCGACGCGCCGCCCGCGACGAGCCGGACGGGTTTCGCCAGCCGCTCGGGATCGAGCTGGCGCCGCACGCGCTCCATCTCCTCGGGACGCAGCGCGAGGAAGATGCCGTCGATGGCCTCGGAAGCCGCGAACTTGCGCAGCGTGTGGACGAAGACCGGGACGCCCTCGAGCGAGAGGAACTGCTTCGGCGTCCCTCCGCCCATGCGCACGCCCATGCCGGCGGCGGGAACGATGGCAAGGACTTTCATAAAGGAAAGAAGTGTGAAGGCAGAAGGACGCAGCGAATACTCCAGCCTCGAGGCTTTTCAGCCTTCCTCCTTCACACTTGGCAGTTTTCGCCCCTTGAACAGAGCCTCGGAGCCGAAACGAAGAATTCGCGCCGAAGGCGGAACGGCCCGCCCCCTCTACTGATGCACCGCTTCCGCCGCGCTGTGCCGGTCGTCGTACTTGCCGAAGATCATCTTCCCCGCGGTGGTCTGGAGGACGCTGGTCACCGAAATGTCGATGGTCTTCGAGATCATTTTCTTGGCGTTGTCCACCACCACCATCGTGCCGTCGTCGAGGTAGGCGACGCCCTGGTTGTATTCCTTGCCTTCTTTGAGAATGAAGACGCGCATCGTCTCGCCGGGCAGAACGATGGGCTTCAGCGCGTTGGCCAGCTCGTTGACGTTGAGCACGGGAAGCCCCTGGAGCTGCGCCACCTTGTTGAGGTTGAAATCGTTGGTGACGATCTTGCCCTCGTAGAGTTTGGCGAGCTCGATGAGCTTCATGTCCACGTCGCGGACGCCGGGGAAATCGTCCTCGACGATCTGCACCTGAACGGTCGCCATTTTCTGCATGCGCTGAAGAATGTCGAGGCCGCGCCGGCCGCGGTTGCGCTTCATCGAATCCGAGGAGTCGGCGATCATCTGAAGCTCGCGCAACACGAATTGCGGGATAATGAGGATGCCGTCCACGAAGCCCGTCTCGCAAATGTCGGCGATGCGGCCGTCAATGATGACGCTGGTGTCGAGCACCTTGTAGTTCTTCTTCGGCTGTCGCTCCCCGCTGAAGAGGCCGCCCAGCGCGGCGAGGTTCAGCAGGTCGCCCTTGTTCGCCCCCAGAATCAGGCCCACGTAAGCCATCAGCAGCAGCAGGACGATCTGGAGAAACGAGAGCGTGGCCGTCTCGAGCGCGGTGTGATGGAGCATGTAGCTCATCATCAGCGCGCCGAGAATTCCCAGGATCGAACCGACCGCGGCCCCGATCAGCCGTTTCAGGCTGGCTTTTTCGAGCCGCATCTCGAAGAGGACGAAAATGACTCCGAGAGCCAGGCCGAGCAGACCGGAGGAAATGCTGGAAAGGCCAAAAGGGCGCAGTTGATACGATGCCGCGATGATAACAATGACGAAAATGGTGCGGACGAGTCCCATTTCCCAGGACATATCGCGCGACCTCCTTTCCTGAGGGCCATCATCTCTCCGCCAGCGCGGGAAACCGCCGCAGGGCGGCCCGCGCACCGAGGGGAGTATAGCACCGCGCGCACAGCGCGCCAAACGCCGCTTTCGCGAGACTTCTGTTGGACGCGCAGCCGGGGGGATAAGTCGCCGCTAATTTCCCGCGCGCGTGCGGATGACCAGTGGCGTTCCCGTGAAGTCGAAGTGCTCGCGGATGCGGTTCTCGAGGAAGCGTTCGAGCGAGAAGTGGAGCGGCCCGCGGCGATGCGTGAAGGCGAGGAAGGTGGGCGGAGCGACGCTGACCTGCGTGAGGTAATAGATGCGGCCCGGGCGGTGCGCGGGCGTCGTGGCGCGCTCGAAGTTCACCTGCTTGAGGAAGCGGTTCATTTCCGCGGTCGTCACGCGGCGGCGGCGCGCTTCGGCCACGCGCGCGACGGTGGCGAGAAGTTTGTTGAGCCGCTGCCCTTTCAGCGCGGAGACGAAGACGATGGGCGCGTAGTCCAGGTATTTCATCTTCCGCCGGATGAGCTGGGTGACTTCGTTCGTGCTTTCCGGGCCCTTGCGGACCGCGTCCCATTTGTTGACGACCAGCACCACCGAGCGGCCGCTTTCGTGCGCGTAGCCGCCGATGTTCGCGTCGAGCGCCGTGACGCCTTCCACCGCGTCGAGGACCAGGAGCGCCACGTCGGCGCGCTCCAGGTGTTTGCGCGCCTGAATCACGCTGAGCTTTTCGGCCAGCAGTTTCGTCTTTCCCTTGCGGCGGATGCCGGCCGTATCCACCAGGCGGAGGCGCAGGCCGTCACGTTGGAATTCGGCGTCCACAGCGTCGCGCGTGGTGCCGGGAATGGAGGAAACAATGGCGCGCTCCTCGTTGAGCAGGCGGTTCAGCAGCGTGGACTTGCCCACGTTCGGCCGGCCGATGATGGCGACGCGGGTGACGCCGGCTGTCGCCGCGGCGCCCTCATCGCCGCCTTCGATTCCCGGACCCGCTTCTTCGTTTCGGCGGTCATCGACCGCCGCACCCGAAGCGGGGAAATCCGCCGTTACGTGCTCGAGCAAATCGTCCACGCCCAGACCGTGCTCGGCGGAAACCGCGAAGACGTCGGCGATGCCGAGACGGTGAAAATCTGCTGCCAGCAGCACGTGAGAGACGGTGTCAATCTTGTTCACCGCGAGTGCGAGCGGCTTGCCCGTCCGGCGCAGGAGTTGGGCCAGCTCCTCATCGAGCGGCACCACGCCCTCGCGCCCGTCCACAACCAGCACGAGGTGCGCCGCATTTTCGATGGCCTTGCGCGCCTGGCGGAAGATTTCGCCGGCGATCAGATCCTTCTCTTCGGGAATGATGCCGCCCGTATCCACCACCTCGAACCGCCTTCCGCGCCACTCGGCGGGCGCGTGCAGCCGGTCGCGCGTCATCCCCGGCTCGTTGCCGACCAGGGCGCGGCGGCGGCCGACGATGCGGTTGAAGAGCGTGGACTTTCCCACGTTCGGGCGGCCGAGAATGACGATGCGCGGCAGAGACATGCGCGGGAAACTCGAAGGTTGAGAAGAGAAACGGGAAAGTGGAAATTCGAAACTCGAAGAACCTCTTCGGCTTCGTCGCACGCAGCGGCGCAATTCCGGGCAACGCAGGCTGTGGTATCCTTCACATTCAGACTGCGCGCGAATTGACCGCTGAACTCAATTTAGTCTCGCCCGCGAGGATGTGTCAAGCTGATGAAGCTTTACGCCGCCTTCCTCAATCTGAAGGGCCGCCGTTGCGTGGTGGTGGGCGGAGGCCGAGTGGCGGAGCGGAAAGCGGCGGCGCTGGTCGCGGCGGGGGCCCGCGTGCGGGTGGTGAGCCCGCAACTGACCCGGCGGCTGGCGGCGTGGGCGCGAAGGAAACGGATCGAAGTCCGGAAACGCCGTTACCGGCGAGGCGACCTGCGAGGCGCGCTGCTGGCGTTTGCGGCGACTAACGATCCGGGCGCGCAGCGGGCGGTTGCCGCCGAAGCGCGCCGGGCCGGCGTGCCGATCAACCTCGCGGACGACGCGGAAAAATCCGGTTTTCTGGTCCCCGCCACCTTCGGTCATGGCGACGTGCGCGTGGCGATTTCGACCTCGGGCGCAAGTCCGGCGCTGGCGCGGCTGCTGAAGGCGCAACTTCAGAGTTCGCTGGGGCGCGACACCCGCAGGGCGCTGAGCGCGCTTCGCCGCGCGCGCGAGCACGCGCAAAGGTCGATTCCTTCCCGGAACGACCGGGCCCGGTTCTTCAGGCGGCTTGCGGCGAGCGTCGTGACGGGCCGGCCGCGGCGCCGCCGTAGAAAATCCGGCGCGCGGAGGGTCTTCGAGAGGTTCGGAATCGAGACGCGGTAGAAACGATGAACGATGCGTGATGAACGGGGAATGATGAACGGCCGGGAATTCTGAGCGAGAAGTTGGAGCTGGAGCCGTCGGACTTCGAGGCAGACCGCTCATGCCTGACGGCTGAAGGCTGAGAGCTTTTTCGTGAAAGACGCAGCGCTGCGAACAAAGGACGCGGGCCGAAAGACGGGCGCGAAAGTGCCGCTCGAGCGAATCTTCGGCCCGAACGGCTGGCTTGCCCGGCATCATCCGCACTACGAGTGGCGAGGCGCGCAGCTTGAAATGGCGGAAGAAGTCGAGGCGGCGCTCGAGAACCGCCGCCACCTGATTGTCGAAGCGGGCACGGGGACGGGGAAGACGCTCGCCTATCTCGTGCCGGTCCTGCGCAGCGGGCGCCGAGTGCTGATTTCGACGGGGACGAAAAACCTTCAGGAACAGGTCTTCTTCAAAGACATTCCCTTTCTGAAAAAACTCTTTCCTGACCTTCGCGCCACGCTCATGAAGGGCCGGCAGAATTACCTCTGCCGGCAGAAGCTCTACGACATCGAGAAGCAGCCGGTGCTGAACGGCATGGAGGAAGTGGACCTCTACGCGAAGATCCGCGAGTGGGAGCCCAGGACGGAGACGGGCGATCGCGCCGAGCTTGCCGACCTGCCGGACTCGAGCGAACTCTGGGCGCGCATTGACGCGCGGGGCGAAGCGTGCACCGGCCAGAAGTGCCAGCAGTTCGACCGCTGCTTCATCACCTGGATGCACCAGCGCGCTTCGGAATCCGACCTGATTATCGTCAACCACTACCTCTTCTTCGCTGACCTGGCGCTGCGGCAGATGGAGTGTTCGAGCCTGCTGCCCGATTACGCGGCGATCGTTTTCGACGAAGCGCACGAGATGGAGGACGTGGCGACGCAGTACTTCGGGATTAAGGCCTCGAACTACCGCGTGGAAGAACTCGCGCGAGACACCGAAGCGACGCTGCGGATGAAAGGCCTCCCGAGCGCCGAGGTGCTTGCGGCGGTCGCGGAACTCCGTCGGCGCGGCGAGCAGTTTTTTGAGACGTTTCCAGCGCGCGAGGGGCGAAACAACTTTGCCAACCGCGAAGAGTTTCTCGCCGCGCACCGCGGGGCCTATTCGGCGCTGCTCAACGGCTTCGTGCGCCTGGAGAGCGAGTTCGCGCGCCTGCGCGAACGGCCGGAGGAAATCAACAACCTTCAGCGGCGGTCGAACGAACTGCGCCAGGCGTTCGAGTTCGTGCTGGAGGGCCGCGAAAAGAATTACGTGTACTGGTGGGAGCGGCGCGGGCGCGGCGTTTTTCTGGAAGCCTCGCCGATTGACGTCTCAACCATCCTGCGCGAGCGGCTCTTTGAAAAAGTCGAGACGGTCATTCTCACCTCCGCCACGCTGGCGGTGAGCGGCCGTTTCGATTTTCTCAAGAGCCGGCTGGGGCTGGAAAACACCAAAGAGCGCATCTTCGATTCACACTTCGATTTCAGCCAGCAGGCGCTCCTTTACACGCCGTCTCATCTTCCCGACCCGCGCGAGCCCGACTTCGCGCGGATGGCGGCGGAAGAAGTGACCCAGATTCTGAAGGCGACGCGCGGCCGCGCCTTCGTGCTCTTCACCAGCTACCAGCAGATGCGCGACGTGTACGAACGCGTGCGCCCGCGCCTCCGCTATCCCCTGCTCGTGCAGGGCACGGCGCCGCGCACCGCGCTCCTCGACCGTTTCCGCCGCACGCCCCACGCCGTGCTGTTCGCCACCAGTTCCTTCTGGCAGGGCGTGGACGTGCAGGGCCAGCAGTTGAGCGCGGTCATCATTGACCGGCTGCCGTTTGCCGTGCCCACCGACCCCGTCGTTGCGGCGCGCATCCGCACCATCAACGAGGACGGCGGCAACGCGTTTACCGACTACCAGGTGCCGCAGGCGGTGATTTCGCTCAAGCAGGGTTTTGGCCGGCTGATCCGCAGCGAGAGCGACCGCGGCGTACTCGCCATTCTCGACAACCGCCTGGTCAAAAAAGCTTACGGCCGGACGTTTTTCGAGAGTCTGCCCGGCTATCGCAAAACCAGCAAGCTGGAAGATGTGCGGGCGTTCATGCGAGAATGCTGAAGAGCCGTCCGTGGTCCTTTGTCCTTCGTCCCTCGCGGGGCAGCGCGGAGCCAGCGGCACGCAGTCCAGTATCGGACAGGGACTAAGGACCAGGGACTAAGGACGCACCATGTTTGAAGTTTCCGTGGATTATTCCTTCGCCGCCGGCCACGCGTTGCGCGGTTACAAGGGCAAGTGCGAGAACCTGCACGGGCACAACTACAAGGTGCGCGTCACGGTCTGCGGCGAGCAGTTGAACTCGATCGGGCTGCTGATGGATTTCGTGGACCTGCGCGGCGCCATTCGCACGATCGTCGAGCGCCTCGACCACCGCTTCATGAATGACATTCCGCCTTTCGACCGGCTGAACCCTTCAGCGGAAAATCTGGCCAGGTATTTGTGTGAGGAATTGAATTCCCAGGTGCGCGCCAACGGCCTGCGCGTTCAGGCCGTCACCGTTTGGGAGACGGATGCGACTTCGGCCACCTACCGTCCGGCCGGGGATTCCCCGGCAGCCTGAGGCGACTTTCCCTCACCAGGTCCAGAAAGCGACGGCCGGATGAATATCCGCCTGGTGCTGCTGGCGGCAGAGGCCGTCTTTGCAGACATAGACGTCCTCACACCAGCGGCAGCGGGTCAACCGGTCGCGCTCGCGGACGGTGCCGCAAACCGAGCAGGCCTCGAGAAGTTCGGCAACCACGTGGCGAGAGAAGTGACGCCAGTGCTCAAAGGCCTCGTGTTCTTCGCGAATGCGGTCCAGCTTGTCCTTCTCCAACATGGCCGGCTCCTCGCCTTCCTGCCGTATTTGATGCACGCCGGTTACCAGGAGTGCTGCTCAGCGGCAGTATTTTCTCTGCTTGTAAGTCCTTGATTCGGCAATCGGCCTGACAGGCTGGTACGAAAGTGCCCTGCCCGGTTGTCACCGGAGGTGGCCAAATTCTGCCAGCAGTGTAGCCAAACGGTACACCCCGGACGTGGCGGAAGCCGCAGGCGCTCCCCAGTGGACTCAGGTAGAATGGCGTGGGGGGAATACCGGAAGCCGCTGTCATGGTCATCACGGAAATCTTCAAGTCCATTCAGGGAGAGGGCGTCGATGCCGGACTTCCATGCGTCTTTGTTCGCCTGACAGGATGCAACCTCCGATGCCACTGGTGCGACACGGCGTACGCGTTTTACGGCGGAACGAAAATGTCACCGGAGGAGGTCTTCGAGCGCGTCCGGACGCTGGGCGGGCGAAGGGTGGAATTCACGGGCGGCGAGCCGTTGCTTCAGGAAGAAGTGGTCCCGCTCAGCGCGCGGCTGCTTGAGGAGGGTTATCGCGTCCTCGTCGAAACCAGCGGCGAGCGGTTCATCGGAGCGCTGCCCGGACCTGTCTTAAAAATCGTGGACGTGAAGTGCCCGGGGAGCGGAGAAAGCGGGACGTTCTGCTTCCAGAACCTCGAGGCGCTGGAACCGAAGGACCAGCTCAAGTTCGTCATTCTGGACGAACGCGATTACGACTACGCGCGCGATTTCATGGC
Organism: uncultured Acidobacteriota bacterium; assembly: GCA_964556705.1. Lineage (GTDB taxonomy): Bacteria > Acidobacteriota > Terriglobia > UBA7540 > UBA7540 > CAZKXX01. The sequence goes on along the minus strand of CAZKXX010000036.1, from coordinate 24,039 downwards.
GCGGCACGAGCTCGCCGGGCGCGTCGGCGAAGTCATCTTCTCGCCCGTCTTCGGCCGCCTTCCGCCGCGACAACTGGCCGAGTGGATCCTTCGCGACGGGCTGGAAGTTCGGCTGGGGCTTCAGCTCCACAAATTCATCTGGGAGCCGGACGCGCGTGGGGTGTGAGGACTTCTGCGGTTTTCAGACTGCGGGCTCCCCGTGGGACGCAATGCCAATGAGTTCGACTTCTGGGACCACGGAACCTAGACTTCGGACCACGGAGATGCCCCTCGCCGTCGTCCTCTCGAGCGGCGGTATGGACAGTTGCGTGACCGCGGCCATCGCGGCCCGGGAATACCGTCTGGCGATGCTGCACGTCGCCTATGGCCAGCGCACCGAGCGGCGCGAACTCCAGGCGTTCCACGCCCTGGCCGATTTCTTCCGCGCCGAGCGCCGCCTGGTCTGCCGGCTCGACCATTTTCGCGAAATCGGCGGCTCCAGCCTCACCGACTCGCGCATCGCCGTTGAGAAAGCGGACCTCGAGCGAACGAACATCCCTTCGAGCTACGTCCCCTTTCGCAACGCGCATTTCCTTTCGATTGCCGTTTCCTGGGGCGAAATTCTCGGCGCGCGGAAGATTTTCATCGGCGCGGTCGCCGAAGACAGTTCGGGCTACCCGGACTGCCGACCGGAGTACTACGAGGCGTTCAATCGAGTGATTGCCGCGGGAACGAAACCCGAGACGATGCTCGAAATCGTCACGCCGGTGATACACCTGCGCAAGAGCGAAATCATCCGACGCGGCCGGGAACTCAACGCCCCCTTTCATTTGACCTGGTCCTGCTACCAGGCCGAAGATGTCGCCTGCGGCGTCTGCGACAGTTGCGCTCTTCGCTTGCGCGCTTTTGAGGAGGCGGGAGTGGAAGACCCGCTGCCTTACGTGGTCCGGCCCAGCTACACCCGGCGCGCAACGCCCCGCAGGTGACCGGTTGTCAGAGTGCGCCCGGCAGCGCGGGCGGGCAGCAGGCCGGGCGACAAGAGCATCAAAATCTTAGGTTGAGTCGGCGCGCGGATTGCGTCTAGAATAGGCTGACCGAGCGTTTCGCGAGGAGGAATTTATGTCTTTCCTGAGAAGGTGGGTGGGTCCTGCCCTTGTGCTTGCATTACTGATCGAAGCGGCGCCGTTGATGGCGCAGACCGGCGGGTTGACCGGCAAGGCGCGCGACGAAAACGGCAATCCTCTGGCGGGTTATCAGATCCTCATCGAGCGGCAGGACATTCGAGGGACTTATCGGGTCAAGACGAACAAGAAGGGCGAATACATTTACATCGGCCTGCCGATCGGAAATTACAAAGTAACGCTCCAGAACCCGGCCGGGCAGGCGCTGGTGTTTCTCAACACCCGCATTGGCTTGGGCGACCCGACGACCCTCGATTTCGACCTCGCCAAGGAGAAGGAATTCGCGGCCGAGGCCCAGAAAAAGGCCATCGAAGAAGATCCCGAGCTGAAACGGAAGATGGAACAGCAGGCCAAGGAAACCAAGGAGTTCACGGGTCTCAAAGAACTCTTCGAGCAGGGCCAGGCGCTCTACGCGCAGAAGCAGTACGCGGATGCCGCCGCGGTGTTCGAAAGAGCGCTGCCCCTCGCCAAGGAAAAGAACGTTCCCGTGGTCCTCGAGAGGATGGCGGACTCCTATCACAAGGCGCGCCAGTACGACAAAGCCGTCGCCTACTACCACAAGGCGATTGAGGCGAGTCCCAGCCAGGCGAGCTATTACAACAACCTGGGAAACGTGTACGCCGAGATGGGCAAGGTCCAGGAAGCGGCGGCGCAGTTCCAGAAAGCGGCGGAGATCAATCCCTCCGAGGCTTCGCGGTATTACTTCAACTACGGCGCAGTAATGTACAACACCGGAAAGATGGATGAGTCGTCCGAAGCTTTCAAGAAGGCCACGGAAATCGATCCCGGTTTTGCCGACGCCTACTTCTGGCTCGGCCAGGCGCTGATGGGCAAGGCGACGCTGGCCGATGACGGATCGATCGTTCCGGCTCCCGGCACCGCCGAGGCGCTCGAGAAGTACCTCGAGCTCGCCCCGGACGGGCGGAACGCCACGACGGCTCAGCAGCTTCTTCAGACGATCGAGGCGGGCGTGGAAACCCGCTACAAACGCGAGAAAAAGAAGAAACGAGGGTGATCCCCGGCTCGTGTGCATCGTTCGGAGCCTCGCCAGAATCGAAACCCTGGCGAGGCTCTTTGTTCGTGGGGAGGATTCCATTGCGATTCGCGGCGGGAGCTCTGGGCTTCTTGCTGTTGCTGCCTCTGGGGCTCGGGGCGGATACGATCTATCAGACGAACGCCCAGGGGCGGCGGGTGGTCGTGCATCGCGACGCCATCGTCATCCGCGAGGATTCCAGCGTCATCATCTACAAACATTTCGAGTTGAAGGAGCGGCGCGTCGTCAAAGCTCGCCTCAGCAAGGGCAGCCTGCCTTACACGCTGGAGCGGACGGACGCTGAGGACCGCACGCGCATTGTGGGCGTGTGGCGGCGATTCGGCCACAGCGCCACGGTCACGGACGCGGAGGGCAAGACAACGCGCATCGACGTCGCCTTTCTGGACTTCTACCCTCCGGGCGGGCGCGGCTCGCTGCTCGAGTCGGTGCCGGCGCGCACTTCGTTCCCCGTGGCTCTGGAGAGCGGCAGCTTTGACGAGTTCGATTTCTCGAAAATCAGCCGCATCCTCCTCTCCGGCGACTCAATGCTGATCACGTTGCGTGACGGCCGCACGGGCGCAGCCCGCTTTCTCATGCCGACCACGCAGCCCGCCGAGGCGCGCTTGCTCGGCATGACCGAGGACTACGACCCCGCAAGCGAAGAAGTCTTCGACTTCACTCTGCCTCTCCACCGCGTGAAAGAAATTCGTTTCGACTAGCTGAAGGACGGCTCGGTTGGGCGGCGCGCTGAGGGCTGACGGCTGAAAGCTGAGGGCCGACGGCTTGCTTACTTCTTCTTTTCCGCCACCCACAGCCCGTGAGCGAGCGCGCGGCCGCAGAACGGGCAGTAATTGATACCGTAGTAGTCGAAGCCGCGGCTCGAGGCCGAGCGGATGAAGTATTCGGTGTCGAGATCGTTGACGATGCGGCCGTCGTCGATCAGGTTTTTGGCGCCGTAATAAAGCGCGCCGCGCTCGGCGGCCTGGGCGAGGTCATCGCAGCAGAACATCGCGGGCTCCTCGGGTCTCGGGTCAGCAAGTTATACCACGGCTCCGCGCCTTGACGGGTGACAACCGGCGGGCGGCGGGTTAAGATTTGCCTCCGCCGAATGACGGACTGGGGAGAATCCTGATGAATGGAATTCGTCGAAGCTGTCTTGCAGCGCTGGCCCTCCTGGTTCTCGCGGTGCCCGCGCGCGCCGCGGAACTGCGCGCGGGAGTGGCGAAAGTCGAAATCACGCCGCCCGCGGGCGAAAAGCTCTGGGGCTATTTCAATCGCACCCAGCCCGCTGAGGGCGCGCTGGACCCGCTCTTCGCGCGCGTCGTGGTGCTCGAAGCGAGCGGGAAAAAGATGGCGCTCGCCGTGCTCGACCTCGGGCGGACGTTCGGCCCGGCCGGCATCGCCCGCCTGCGCGCAGCGGCGCGGCAGTCGAGCGGCATGGACTACGTGCTCGTCCAGGCGACGCACACGCACGCCGCGCCCGTCATCCTCGACGATTACCCGGAAGGGAAGACGCCGGCGTGGGAATCCGCGGTGATTGAAAAAACCGCCGCCGCGATCGCCGAAGCCGCCCGCAACCTCGCGCCCGCGCGCCTCGGCACGGGACGCGGCAGCGCCTTCATCGGCTACAACCGCATCCGGATCAATCCCGACGGCACCGTGACGATGTTCTGGCGCAACGAGACGCGCGTGCCGACCGCGCCGATGGATCCTACGGTCGCCGTCGTGCGCCTCGACACATCCGACGGGACTCCGCTCGCCGTCCTCGTCAATCACGCCTGCCACCCCGTCATCTTCGCTTGGGACAATCTTCAGTACACGGCCGACTTCCCGGGCTTCACGGTTAAGGCCGTTGAGGAAGCGATACCCGGGGCGACAGCGATCTTCCTCCAGGGCGCGCCCGGCGACATCAATCCGTATTTCGCCACACAGACGCTCGAGAAGAACCCTGTCGCGCAAAGCGAATGGACGGGGCGGCGGCTGGGTGAGGAAGCGGCGCGCGTGGCGCGTTCGATTCGCACCGAGGCGGATGAAAACGCCAGTCTCGACTTCGTCGAAGACGCGCTCGAGTTCAAGCTGCGCTGGAACCCGGAAAAATTCCGCGCCGCGATCATCGCCGCCTACGGCGAGAACATTCTCGAGTCGTTCGCGCCGCGCCTCCAGGGCCCGCTTTCCGTGCCCGTCGCCGTGGTGCTCATCAACAAGCGTCTGGCGATGATGACCATGCCCGGCGAGCCTTTCGTGGACTTCCAGATCAGTTGGCGCGACCGCGCGCCGGTCCGCGAAGCGCTTTTCCTCGGCTACGCGAACGGTTACGTGGGTTATTTCCCCACCATCCGCGGGGCGGCGATGGGCGGCTACGGCGCGGCAAGCGCGACCACCTGGGTCGAGGTCGGCGCGGGCGAGCGCATGGTGGACCACGCGCTTGTGCGTCTTTACGAAATGATCGGCCGCCTGCGCGACAAGCCGGAGTAGGGCGCTTCCGCGCGGTGCAGTGCCTCGGATTTCCTGTTTGGTTTAGCGCCCCGCAAAACCGGCGGAAAGCACTTCTCCCTGCGCATCAAAGACGACGCGGAAAGTGAATCCGGCGTCCGCGTCATGGCGCCCGCGGAAGCGCAGGTCCCCGAACTCCACAATGTGCCGGTCCTCGGCCCGGCGGTATCGCGCCACCGGAAAGCGCGCGAACCAGAGGTAGGTCTTGACCTCGGGCAAGTCGCGGGCGCGCGCGATGTACTCGCCGTCCTGCGAAGGGATAAAGTCAAAGTCCGGCGCCTGGCGCTTAAACACGTTGACCCAGGTCTGATACACCCCGTCGCCGCTCAGAACCAGCCCCGACCAGAGGAAGGGAGAAAGCGGCTGGGGAAGCGCGGCGAGAGAATGATGAGCGATTCCGCGCTCCTCGACGCGGCGCTCAACCAGCCCCAGGGCGCGAAAGTGCGCGACGGTGACGAGCGTGAGGTAACCGGCCAGCGCCGTGACTCCGATGCGCGCGAACGTGGTCGAATCCTGGCGAAAGCCCCAGCCTCCAGCGCGCGGGAAAAGCAGGGTTGCCGCCTCCAGCGAAGCGAGAAGCGCGAAGAGGTTGTAGTCAAACGGCCTTCCGAGAAACCCTCCCGCCCAGACCATCATCAGCGCCGTGAACGAAGCCAGCGCCGCCCAAACCAGAATTCCGCGCCGCAGCGCCGCGCGCGGCTTGCGGTAAATCCAGGCTTGCAGTTGAGGGACGAGGAGGATGGCGCTGAAGATGAAGTCGATGATGAAAAGCAGGTCCCAGACGACGCGGTCGCGGTTGAAGGGGTAGAAGACCATGGTCCCCCAGGACGTGGCGAGATCGGTGAAGATGTGCCAGGTGAGGCCCAGCGTGGCGAGCGCCAGCAGGCGCCGGAAATTCTTGTCGGGGCCGAAGCGCCGGAACAGCAGCGCCACCAGCGGCGCCATCACCGCCAGCCCCACGAGCGAATGGGTGAAGGCGCGGTGATGAAGAAGTCCGGCGAACGGGTCGGAGCTGAACCAGTCGGCGACAATGTCAATGTCGGGAAGAGCCGACGAGAGCGTCACGCACCAGACGGCGCTCGGGCCGCGGTTCTCGCGGGGCAGCGCCTTGGCGAGCAGCGCGCCGCCGACGGCGGTGGTGAAAGTGTCCATGGGGATTATCGCCCGCGGCCCTTTCTGACGATGTGGCCGACATTGATCCCCACGCCGAAAGAGAATGTGTTCAAGTCAAAGGGGACGCTGCGCGTGAACCCGATGCCGACTCCGAGGTGCCGTGAAAGGTTGGCGCCCAACCAGGCCGAAAAGCCGTTGTCCCGGGCGATCTCGGCCGAGCCCTCGGTGAGGCTTTCCGTCTCGAAGCCTCCCCGAGGCGTCCGCACCGGCGAGAAGGGCGGCGGCTCGACCGGCGAAATTCCTTCCTGCCGCGCGATGACTCTGCTGAAGACCTTTTGATCGCCCGTCGGTGTGATGGCATAGGCCGAGGCGCCCGCGGAGACTCGCGGCGCGAGGGCATAATAAAGCCCCCCTTCAAAGTGCCCCACCCACCCCAGGGTCGAGTAGGGTCGCGTGAAAAAGTCGGTGTCAGAGACTGTGTTGGCGATGCCGACGATGGCAAAAGGCGTGGTGCGGCCGAAACTCCGGTCGAAGTGATGGCTCCAATCAATCGTGGCCCGTCCCGTGCTGAAACCCTTGGAGGCGTCGCCCGTCGGCGCGGTTCCGGTGAGCGTGGAGCTGTAGTTGACCGCAGGGTTCTGGACCGCCAACCTCAAGACCAGGTACGCGTTCCCCAGCCCGCTGCCGGAGTTCAGGGAGCCGGTCGAGGAATCGCCCGAGGCGGAGACGAAGTAAAACGGGAGTCCCGCGGCCACGGAGAAGTAACGGTTGAAATCGTATCGGGCCGCCGCGTCCAGCCGATAGACCTGACCCAGCGTGTTGGAGCTCCCTTGAAATCGGCTGAGGAAAGACCAGCCCTGTTCGGGCTCAGCCGCAGGGTCCTGGGCGAGAAGGTTTTCCCTCGTCACGGAGAGAAGCAGGAAGCCGACAATCATCCAGACCACAGCACGGCACGATGGCATTGTGGAGGCTCTCCTTTCCTTGGAGCGGCTCGTGCGGCCTCGTCGGCCGGCACCCGGGCCGCCCGCGGGCACTTCACTCAAACCTTCCGCTGTCTCACCGGCCTGCGGCCAGGCAAACGGTGACGGGTTGGCGAAAATGCCCGTCGCACGCGAAGCCTGCCATTGTCAGCGGCCCGCAAGAACCCGTCAAGGGCGCTTTAACTCCCGCCGGGAGGGTGTTCAAGCTCCATCGAGGGTCGCCGCCGGGTGCGAGCCGACGTTGGCTTCCGACCCGGCACCCGAAGCGCCGTCTCTCCGGCGAACAGTTCCCGCCGCGCCCTTTCGCAGATGGCCACGACCGCCGGGTGGTGGATCTTCTTCTCGACCGAAATCGCGTAGAACCGGCAGCGCACTCCCCGAGTGCGGCCGATGGTGTGGAGACGATACTGTCCCACAAGTTGTTTCTCTACTGCGGACGGCGCGGGAAAGATTCCGACCCCCGCCTCTCCGAACACCCGAAGCAGCGAGTTGTCTTCGAACTCTCCGACCACCGCAGGGTGGATACCGATTTTCTCAAACCAGGCGTCGAGGTCGCGCCGCAACGCGGTGTTGTCCGTGGGCAAGAGCAGGGGAGCGTTGTTGAGCGAGCGCGGGAAGCCGCGCCGCAGGGAAGTTGCGTATTTGCGTCCGCCCAGAAACGTCACGCCGCATTCGCCGAGCAGATGATTGTAGGCGCGCACGCGGACGCCCGGATTCATCGGGGCGTCGGAGAGGACCACGTCAAGGTTGTGGACGGCAAGTTCGGCCAGAAGGTGGTCGGGGTTGTCCTCGCGGCATACCACGCGGACCGGCTCGCGCAGTTCCATCGCGGGCTGGATGAGCCGGTGAGCGATGAGCTTGGGGAGCACGTCGGCGAGGCCCACGACGAGTCGCAACGGGCGTCCCAGCGGGCGCTCGCGCAACGCTCCGCGCAACTCCTGGCCGAGCGAGAAGATTTCGTCCGCGTAGCTGAGCACCAGGCGGCCTGGTTCGGTCAGGATCAGCCGGCGTCCCGAGCGCGCGAATAGGCGCTGGCCGAGCGATTCCTCCAGGCTGCGGAGCTGTGCGCTGATCGTGGGCGGGCTGAGCCGCATCTCCTCGGCGGCGGAGGTCACGCTGCCCAGGCGCGCGACCCTCCAGAAGTAGAACAGGTGATGGTAGTTCAGCCATTCCATCCCTCTGATTGTACTTAGGAAATACCGAACGGTAAATTTCATATTTTCAACTTTTCTAATCCGTCGCGGCGCCGTAGGATTGAATCCGGCCGTCGATCGACGGCGCGAAGGGAGGATGGCATGAACCTGGACGTGCGCATTCACAAGACGGATCTGGCCGAAGCCCTGCGCGACTACATCGAGCGGCGACTGCGCTTCGCGCTGGGCCGGGTGGGGGGCAGCGTGGAGCGTGTGACGGCGCGCGTGGCCGACCTGAATGGCCCGCGCGGGGGACAAGACAAGCGGTGTACGATCAGCGCCGCCGTCAGCCCGGCGGGAATCGTGGTCGTTGAGGAGACGGACTCCGACCTGTATGCCGCCATCAACCGGGCCGCCGAGCGCGCCGGACGCACCATCCTCCGCCACCTCCAGCGCGCAAGAGAAGCGAGGACCTTCCGGGAAACGACCCGCAAGCCCCCGAGAACGGTCCGGCGACCTTACTCCGTTCAACGATAGATGAGCGCGTGCCCGGTGTTCTTCTCCGCCGCCCGGGCGCGCCTGTGGCGATCACCAGGACAGATAAACGCCTGTCCGGCGGAGACAACCGTATTACCGAAGGAGGTGTGACATGAAACGGGAAACAATCTGGATCACCGACGTGGACATGGAGCTCCTCCTGCGGCTCGTGGATTCCGCGCGGTGGTTCTCGAAGCGCGAACGTCCGAACGTTGACATTCTGGAGCGGGAACTGGACCGCGCCGAAGTGGTCGGAGCGGACCAGGTCCCACCCGACGTCGTGACGATGAACTCCACAGTGCGCATCCGCGACCTCGACAGCGGCGAAGAGTCCGTCTACACGCTGGTCTATCCCCAGGACGCGGAGATCTCCGCCAACCGCATCTCGGTCCTGGCCCCGATCGGCACGGCGATTCTGGGTTATCGAGCCGGTGACGTGGTGCAATGGGAAGTTCCCTCCGGGCGGCGCCGCCTGAAGATCGAGGAGGTGCTGTTCCAGCCGGAGGCCGAAAAGCTCGCCGCTTGAACGTGCGCCATGGAGGAGCCGAGTTCCATGTCGCTACCTTCCAAGCGACCAACCGCGGTCCAAGGCACAGGGGAGTCCAAACCTCTACGCGTCCGAATCGCGCATGAGCACTACCGCACCACCGCGGGCGAGTACGTACGCCGACTGCGCCTCGAATTCGCGGCGCGGAAACTTGCGGCCGGCGAAACGCCGCTCGTCGAAGTCGTGCTTGAAGCCGCCTTCGCCGACCAGTGCCAATTCACGCTCACCTTCCGCGCCCTCATGGGCGTCCCACCCGGCGAGCATCGAAGATTGCGTCGAGGGTTTTAGGGGAATTCGCGCGCCAGAAGAACGGGGGCCAGCGCCGCGTTGCCGCAAGATGTGACAAACAACCGCAGGTACTGTCATGCTGAGTCCCGACGCTGTTGGTCGAGACGAAGCATCCGCGGTTTCTTCCGAACGCTGCATCAAGCAGATTCCTCGCTTCGCTCGGAATGACACGCTTCAACTACGTTAGTCACGCGGCTCTACTCGCCGCCGTTCGCCAGCACCGGCCGGCCCCCGCGCATGACGATCCGCGGGTGGTGATCGACGATGGTCGCGGCAAGGCGCTCGGCAGGATGGCGCACGCCGGACGCGCGAGCGCTCATCGACCGGAGGAGTCAAAAGGGCAGCGCGAAAGCCTGCATTGATGAATTGACGGGGTGCGCTGAGGTCTTCCGCCCTTCGCGGGCGAGGGGAACTGCCTGCAACGCCGCCAGCTTCGGGATCGCCTTTTCGGCCATCTTGAAGAACTGCGGGTCGAGTTCGATACCGATGCTTTCGTATCCAACGGCGACCGCGGCGGCAATCGTCGAGCCGCCGCCCATGAAGGGGTCGAGAACGACGCCCTCGCCGAGCGGCAGCGAGGCGCGAACGATCTGCCGCATAAAGGCCTGCGGCTTGAGCGACGGATGCGGCGCCAGCGCGCGTTCTCGAGCGCGCGTCGGCGACGAACGGATAATGTCCTCGAAGGGTTGATTGTCTGAAAGCCGCCGCAAACCGCCTGTCTTCCACTTTCGCAGGTTGTCCTGCACCCGGCCTTCACAGGGTTTGCGAAAGAGCCCCCACGGTTCCCACCCGGAGCGCGGCATCACGGTGACGCCCGCAAACTCCCCATGCGCGTTCTTGGGCCGGTCCCCGCCGCGGAGCGTCTTCACGAGGCGAATAACCTCCCCCCGCTTCTCAAAGCCCGCCTCCAGAAGCGGTCCGTAAACAAGGTGCGAAAGAAGGGGATTTGTGGCGATGAAGAGATGACCGCCGGGGACCAGCACTCGAAGCGAGCGGCGGCCAAACTCATAGAAAAAGGCGCTCAGCCTCTCGCGGTCGGCTTGCGTCAGTACCGTAAAGCGCGGCAGAGGACTACGGCGGCAGCCGTCGAAGGAAGGCGGGATGCGCCAGACGCCCCCGCGTCCGTTGCGCAGTTTCGCTTTCTCCTCCGGTGTGTACTCGCGCAGACCGTAGGGCGGATCGGTGACAATCGCGTGAATGGAATTCTCGGGGCGCTTCTCCATCCAGGAAAGGCAATCGGCGAGGTAAAGGTTGTAGCGCGCCATGTGCTCCTCGGCCAGGTTGAGGGGATGATATCACAGAATGGAATCGGCACTTGGTGGCCGCTTTTTGCGAATGGAGATAAGGGCGGACCAGGTCAGTTGGATGCTCGCTGAAGATACGCCCGCAGGTCGGCTTCGGTTACCTCTTCTGGAGGCACAAGCTTGTAGTGCCGCTCGAAAACAACTACGACACCCTGGTCACTGTCTTCAAACTCGAAGAGAGCAATAATATCATCAGTCATGAATTGCGCCGCCAAAGCGCGACAGACCAGCGATGGGAATTTCTCTGCGCACATAGCCATGTCTTGCTCGATTTGCACCACGCTGAGTCTGTCTTTGCCACCCTTCGCCTGAACGGGGAATACGTAATGGATCCCCTTCTTGTCGACGCCCACGTAGATTTCATCGGTTTCAACCTGCCCCATATTGGTGACGCTTGTCCGCAGATGATTTTGAAGCGAGTAGCAGGTGACTCCAGTAAAGATGTCAACGAGCCGGTTGTAACGGACCCTCGCAAGAAGCGCTTGCTCGTCGGAAAGCGCATACTTTGCGATCACTCCAGGCGTAGCATCGGGAACTTTTGTCGTTGCCAGGGTTTCATTTGGCGCAATAGGACGGTCAGGAACCAGCGCAAAGCGATACTTTGCTTTTCCGGCGGGACGGATAATCCACGCTTTGCCCTTTCCTGCTTTCGAGCGCAAGCTTTCCGGCAGGGGCGCCCGATACCGGAAACTGTAAACCACATCACCCAGGTTCTTCGGGAGTTCGATTTTCAATTCCCGAGCTGCCTTTACGATATCCTCGCGCTCGAAGTTCACCTCTCGAATGCCGGGCTTGAACTTCGAATGAAAAATTCTCTCGATGATAGCAGTGTAGCGATTTTGGGTAGTCATGCAGTGGGGCTCAGCAAAGTCAAACTATCCTATCCCGGCCATCGAAGCACGACAACCTCTTCCCGAAGTTGTTCTCGCGTTGCTGTGGCCAGGCGCGTGCGAAAAAGATCGATCGAAAGCACTTCAAATCCGAAGGACACGGCGATTTCCGCAAGGAGCTGACACGTGCGAATCATGACCCTAAGATAGGAAGCTTGGTCCCCTACGACGTACGCCAGTTTCGCGCCGGGGCGAAGAAGTTTTCGAAGCGCTGAGAAGTGCTGAGCCATCCCCCCGAAGTATAGCTTCGCCACTCTGGCGTAAAGTCTTTCGAAGCCCGAGGTCTTTCCAAGCTCTTTGCGTCGCCTTTCAATCGCATCGGCAATTCGGTGAACTTCGGGGTTTTTCGCCACAAAATCATCGTCGCGATCGTCCTTGAAAACGTTTCGGGTGTTCGACCTGACCAGGCGGCTCTTAAGTGAACGCAAGTCTTTCTTGGTCTGTATGAAACCCAAGAGAACTGATTCCAACCGAGTTGTCCTCGTGTAGTCCTTTTCGTTCGGGTACGGCGGCGATGTGATTACGACGTCGATGGAAGAAGGCTCTAGAAGATCGGCGAGATTTCGGGAATCGGCGTGGTGGACGGTCGCTGGCACGGGCGTGATTGTGCGGAGCTGCTTGAGGTCTTCGGCCATCCGCTCCACCTCGCAGAGCCACGGCTTTACGACAGGGGCATCAGGCTTTGGAGGACCAACGCCAACCTCGGGACCAAACTCCAAGTTGCTGATCCCCGAGACGAGCGCTTTCGCGAGCGCAAGACGCTCGTGTCCTGCCAATTGCGGTTCTTTGTTTCGATCCAAAACTTTCAGGAGCGTAAGGGTTTTGTGCAGGGGCAACACACTGATCGAATCCGATAGAAGAAGTTTGGACGTTTCGGGTGGCAGGCCAAGGAGGTTTGGACAATGCTTTCGGGGGGTACGAAACAAAGGGGGCCGAGGTTCATCCTCAATGCCGTTTGATTCAAGCTCCGCCAATGTTTCCGCCGCGACCATACGTGCGTGGTTCAATAGAGTTTCCGAGCTGATGTCCCAGTGGACTTTAACCTGGCTCGCGAACCAGGCCATGGGATTTGCTTCAATCCCGATGCTCGGGATGCCTTGTTTCTTGCATTCGACGAGTGTGGTTCCGGTCCCGCAAAACGGATCTAAGACGAGTTGATTGGGACGGACTGCGAACCGCTCAAGGTATTCACGGACGAAATGAGGTGGAAACGAGAGAACAAATCGGTACCAGTCGTGGGCGGGCCGGTCCTCTGGCCGAACCTTGTTGTCCTCCCTGGTTGTTTTAGCTGGCGGAGTGTGCGTAGCGAGTGATTGCATGCTGGCGGCCGTCGTAATTAGTTATCATAAGGGTCGAATCAGGGCAAGCATGCAAAAGGTGCGGGCACTCGGAGGAATTCAGCCCTCCCGCACCAGTTCAAAGACGGAAAGTTCCGGCGGGGCGCCGAGGCGCATGGGCACGGCGATCGTCCCAATCCCGCGGTTGACGTAGAGGTGGGCTTCGGTGACGGGCTGATTTGTCCCGGCGAACTGACCCGCCGAGGCAGACAAGCCCGCGGGTTTCGAGTAGTAGCCGGAGACGTAATCGGTGATCAGCCGGCTGGGGGAGAGGCTCGGGTGGATGAATTCGAGCGTCACCTGGCCGCCGTGGGTGTGCCCGGCGAGCGTGAGGTCGTAGCCGATTTCGGCCGCGCGGTCGAAGGGATTGGGATTGTGGCAGAGCAGGATGTTGGCCGTGTCGGGCCGCACGAGGCGCTCGACCTCGGTCAGATACTGGGGGACGATGCCTCTGCCCGGCGGGCCCATGCGCCGCCGTGTCTGGAAGTCCACGCCAACCACGTTGAGCATTTCGCCGCCCGACTCGATCAGCGCCTGCTCGTGGCGGAGCATCCGGAATCCGGCGTCGGCGAACAGCCGCGAGAGCGAGTCTTCCACGTCCGACCACATTTCGTGGTTGCCGAGGCAGCCGACGACGCCGTGCGGCGCGCGCAGGCCGGCGAGCGCTTCGACCACGGGCTTCTGCGTGGTCGGGTCCCACGTGAGGTAATCGCCCGTCAGAGCGATCAAGTCGGGCCGCTGGGCGTTGAGGATCTCGACGTAGCGCTTGATTTCTTCCCCGGGCATGAACGGCCCGATGTGAATGTCGGAAAGCTGCGCGATGCGGAAGCCGTGAAAGGCTCTGGGCAGCCGGCGGATGGGAATGCGCTGGTGAGTGGTGCGCAGGTTCAGACGGCCGATGAAGAGTCCGTAAGCGCCGGCGACGAAGGGCACCGCGCCCACGGCGACGGCGGTCTGCTCGAGGAAGCGCCGCCGGGCGGGGGAAACCAGCGGCGGGTCGGCTTCGGCGGCGCCGAGAGTTCGCACGCGACGCAGCAGCCACGCGGCCCCGCGCACCAATCGGTCCGCCAGCGACAGGATGGCGACGAGCAGAAAGCCCAGGACCGAGCTCACCACCCACCAGCGGAACGGCGCGTGCAGCAGCGCCGCTTCCAGCGTCATTTCGGTCGGCTCGGTCACCCGTCGCGCCCAGAAGCCGTAAGAGGCGTTGTAGGCGAACAGCGCGATGAACAGGAGGGCGGCGATTCCGCCCACCCAGTTGCGGAGCACGCGGTCCGGAATCAGCCGGTCGCCGGCCTTGCGCACCTGCCGCAGCCAGAACATCTGGCTGGCGATGAAGATGAGCAGGACGGCCGCCGAGACGGCCAGGCGGATGAGATACTCTGTGGACACCGAAAATTCCTCCCAGCTATTTCACACTTGAAGGGCCGCAGCCGTCAAGCGGGGACGGAGAATGCTGAATGATGAATTCTGAATTATGAAAGCTGCAAGCGGACCGACACGGGCTGTGTTCCTGGGTCTCGACGGTCAACTGTGGACTGTCAACCCTGCTTGGCTGACCGCTGACGGCTGAGGGCTGAGCGCTGAATGCTGAAAGGTGAGAGCGGAAAGCTCTGCCATGCCCCCGCAGCCTTCGCGCCGTAGGGTATCCACCTGACAAATGCCGAGCGAGTAAAAGCGCTTTCGCCTTTTCATTGCTTGACTTGGGCTGGCGAAAGGGTTAGAATTATTTCCTTTCTTTACCAACATTTGGGGGGATCCATGGACTTCCATATCGGGGATAAAGTGGTCTATCCGAACCAAGGTGTTGGAATTATCGAGCAAGTCTCCACCCGCAACGTCACCGGCCAGCCCGAGATGTTCTATCTGCTGAAGTTAAGCACGAACAGCATGCGCGTCATGGTGCCCATGAGCAACGTGGCGAGCGTGGGGCTGCGCAAGGTGGCCAAGAACCGAGACATCGGAACGATTCTCGGCTACCTCGAAAAGGGCTCGTGCAAAGCGCCGCAGGACTGGAAGGGCCGGTTCAAGGCCAACTCGGAAAAGATGCGCAGCGGCTCGCTCCAGCAGGTGGCTGAAGTCCTGAAGAACCTGCTGGCGCTCAACCAGGCCAAGCCGCTTTCCTTCCGCGAGAAGCGCATGCTCGACCGCGCCTGGCAATTGCTGGTGGACGAGATATCGGTCGTCAAGGGGATGCCGAAAGAAACCGTTGAGACGCAGCTCGTGAAGGCTCTTCAGAAGTCGAACCTGAAGATTTCGCTGCCCAGCTAGTCTGGGCTCAACCCGCGCGGCCGGACCCGGGAGTCCGGCCATCGGTCCCGTTGGCAGCCACCCTTCGCCGGGTGGCTTTTGTTTTTTCTCCCCCCAGAAGCCGCCCGCAGCAATACTCACGTTCTTGGAAGGAGTTACCATCCGGTCGGTCGAGTGCGGGCGGAGGCGCGCCGGACGGGGCGGCGGGAGGTTTCCACAGGATGCACAGGATTTCCACAATATCTTGTGGCCCTCAGAAAAAAACCCACCAAAGGTAGTAGTTTTCGCTTGACAAGGCCGAAGGCCGGGAATACATTCCGCTCAGAGAGGTAAGACACCGGCCGTTTTCGACAAGCACGACAGCCGGTGCAGGGTGTCCGGGGGTCGGAACGTCGAGCGGACACGCCGTTCATTATCGGGGACCTCCCCCACACTCGAACAGAGACCTCGGAGGAAGAAATGGCGGAGCGGGACGCTGTCTCCATTGCGGGCAAGGGTGTGACGCCGGGAAGCGAGGCGGGCCTGCCTGCGCAGGCAGGAGCCAAGCGCGGCCTCGTCTTCAAGCGCTTCTTCACCAAGCCCGGCGTGCACCCCTTCGACGAGATCGAATGGGAGCTGCGCACCGCGGCCATTCAGAACGAAAAGGGCCAGACGATCTTCGAGCAGCGGAACGTCGAAGTCCCCAAGGACTGGTCGCAGACGGCGACGAACATCGTCGCCTCGAAGTATTTCCACGGCAAGCTGGGGACGGCCGAGCGCGAAGCGAGCGTCAAGCAACTGGTCAGCCGCGTGGCCGATACGATCGCGCAGTGGGGCGTCGAAGGCGGCTATTTCCGCACCGAAGAAGACGCCCGCGCCTTTCATGACGAACTGATCCATTTGCTCGTCCGGCAGAAAGCGTCGTTCAACTCACCCGTCTGGTTCAATTGCGGGCTCTGGCACAAATATCGCCGCCATAACGAGGGCGGGGGTTGGTACTGGGACCCCGCCACAGGCGGCATCAAGAAGGAGACCGAGGCCTACCGGCACCCGCAGTGCTCCGCCTGCTTTATCAACTCCGTCCAGGACAACCTCGAAAGCATCCTGACGCTCGCCAGAACCGAAGGGATGCTCTTCAAGTGGGGTTCGGGAACGGGTACGAACCTCTCGCCACTCCGGTCCTCCCTGGAGCCGCTGTCGGGCGGCGGCAAGGCCTCCGGTCCCCTTTCTTTCATGAAGGGCTACGACGCCTTCGCGGGCGTTATCAAGAGCGGCGGCAAGACGCGCCGCGCCGCGAAGATGGTGATCCTGAACATCGACCACCCCGACGTCGTGGACTTCATCGAGTGCAAGGCCAAAGAAGAACGCAAGGCGTGGGCGCTGGTGGACGCGGGCTACGACCCCTCGCTCGACGGCGAAGCCTACAGCTCCATCTTCTTCCAGAATGCCAACAACTCCGTCCGCGTCACGGACGAGTTCATGAAGGCCGTCCTCGAAGACAAGGACTGGACGACGCGCTTCATTTCGTCGAACGAGCCGGCCAAGACCTATCGGGCGCGCGACCTGATGCGCAAAATCGCCGAGGCCGCCTGGCAATGCGGCGATCCGGGGATGCAGTTCCACACGACCATTAACAAGTGGCACACCTCGAAGGCGACGGCGCCCATCAACGCCTCGAACCCCTGCTCGGAGTACATGTTCCTCGACGACACGGCCTGCAACCTGGCGTCCTTGAACCTGATGAAGTACGCGACGCCGGACGGCAAGTTCGATGTCGAAGCCTTCCGCCAGGCCGTGGACGTGGTCATCACGGCGCAGGAAATCCTGGTGGACAACGCCGCCTATCCGACCGAGAAGATTGCCGCGAACTCGCACGACTTCCGCCCGCTCGGGCTGGGCTATGCCAATCTCGGCGCGCTGCTGATGGCCAACGGCCTGCCCTACGATTCCGACGCCGGCCGCGACTTCGCCGCCTCGATAACTGCCCTGATGCACGGCGAAGCTTATCTCCAGTCCTCGCGCATCGCGGGCGAAATCGGGCCGTTTCCGGGCTACGCGCTCAACCGCGACCCGTTCCTCGGCGTCATCTCCATGCACCGGCAGTCGCTCGCGGGCATCAACGCGCGGAACGTCCCTGAGCCGCTCTGGGAGGCGGCCAAGAAAGTCTGGGACGATTGCCTCTCCAGCGGCATGAAGCTCGGCTACCGCAACGCCCAAGTCACCGTGCTCGCGCCCACGGGCACCATCGGCTTCATGATGGATTGCGATACGACCGGCATCGAGCCGGACCTGGCGCTGGTGAAATACAAGAAGCTGGTGGGCGGCGGGCTCATCAAGATTGTCAATCAGGTCGTTCCGGCAGCGCTGCTGAAGCTCGGCTATACGGAGCAGCAGGCGGCTGACATCGTCAACTACATTGACCAGCACGGCACCATCGAAGGCGCGCCGAACCTGAAGCCGGAGCACCTGCCCGTCTTCGACTGCTCGCTCAAGCCCGCCAACGGCAAGCGCAGCATTCACTGGATGGGCCACGTGCGCATGATGGCCGCCGTGCAGCCCTTCCTTTCGGGAGCGATTTCGAAGACCGTTAACCTGCCGGAGGAGGCGACCGTCGAGGACGTCGAGAAGGCTTACATCGAGTCCTGGCGGCTGGGTTTGAAGGCCATCGCCATCTACCGCGACGGCTCCAAGCGCACGCAGCCGCTGAATACGTCGGATGCGAAACCGAAAAAGGAGTCAGAAACCAGGAGTCAGAAGTCAGGAGAAGAGCCAGCGCCGATCTCCGAGGCCCGGCCGAAGCCCTTCCGGCGCAAGCTGCCGGACGAGCGCCGCGCCATCACGCACAAGTTCACCGTGGGCGGGCACGAGGGGTACCTGACTGTCGGGCTTTACGATGATGGCCAGCCCGGCGAGATCTTCATCACCATGGCCAAGGAAGGCTCGACCATCTCCGGCCTGATGGACTCGTTCGCCACGGCCATTTCCCTCGCGCTCCAGTACGGCGTCCCGCTGAAAGTCCTCTGCGACAAGTTCAGCCACTCGCGCTTCGAGCCCAGCGGATGGACCAACAACCCCGAGATCCGCTACGCCAAGTCCATCATGGACTACATCTTCAAATGGCTGGCGCTGAAGTTCCTGCCGAAGGACGCGCAGCCGCGCGAAGATACCAGCGTCCAGCCGCTGAACGGCAAGGAATTTGAGAAGGCCTCGGGCCTCGCGAAGCAGTTCACCCGCGCTTCGGCCGAGCCGAAGACCGGGACGGCGCAGCCGGCGCTCGCCGGGGTCGTCGAGAGCGACGACGCGCCCTCCTGTGCCGATTGCGGCGCCATCATGGTCCGCAACGGCTCGTGCTATCGCTGTATGAACTGCGGGTCCACGAGCGGCTGCTCGTAGGTCCTGCGCTAGGCAAGGAAGCATTTTGAGCGCGCCACACGGTCCTCACCACGGCCGACTGCAAACGACGGGCCGCCTCCTCCTCCGGGCGGCCCGTCTTTTTTGAAAGGAGAGGATGGACCAGACAACCTTGCGTGGCGATCTTGACTCCAAGCCAACGTCGAGCAGACGGGAGGGGCTGCTTCCAGGCGAAGCGGTCCCTTTTTTGTTGGGAGGGTCCATGGACGTTCCAGGAGCCTTGCAGGCGATTGCGACAACCCACGAAGGCTACTGCTGGTACTGCGACGCCAAGCTCCCGGCCGCCGAAGAGGCCATCGAAAGCGGCTGGGACGTGCAGCGGATTCCGGGCGAGCGCGTGGCCAGCATCATCCTCGTCTGCCCGAGCTGCCTCGAGGAGAAGCGGGAACTCGGCGAGGAAGGCTTTCTTCGCAATCTCGCGATGCGCGTGTGCAATACGACGTGTTGAGTGGTGCGTTGCGCCGGCCTCGGGCCGGTCCGGCGTGAAAATGGCACCTGGACGGCGGCGCTGCGTCCTGCAACCTAACGGTCTCTCGTGAGTCCCATGGGTGGCGCAGGCTTCAGGCTGCGGCTTTGCCGGGGTCAGGGCAACAGGCGTGACGGACCTCAACCGTCGCGCGACGGGGTGCGGAGATGAGCGAAAAGGAACTTCGGGCCTATTTCAAGCGGCAGGTGCGCTCCATTCTGGAACGAAGCGCGGAGGAGCCGGACGGTTTCCGGACCTACTTCGCCGACCGCGATCCGAAGAACGAGGAAATCCTCGGCCTCCTCGCGGTTTCGACGATGATGAGCGGCGAACTCCGCATGGGGGATAGCTTTCCGACGCCGCTCGAAGCGCTGGCGGCGCTTTCGCCTTCGAGCCAGGAAGAAATCTGCCGCGAATTCCGACGCGCGCTGCACGTGGCGCTTCAGCGCGTGGGAACGGCGTGAAGAGCGGTGCCGAGTGACCAGTGACGAGCCGCGAGAGCGTGCTCCTCAGTCGGCCGTTCGCTACTCCCTGATTCCTACTCTCTGCTCCCTCTTTTGTATCCAGACATCCAGCCGCGGCGTATCCCAGTTGTAGGGCTTACCGAGGATGTCGAGAAGGCCGTCGCCATCAAGGTCGGCCAGGCGCGACTCGTGGTGTTCGAAGCCGGAAGTGATGACGGTAGGTTTGAAATTTCCCCGGCCGTCGCCGAAAAGGAACCAGGCTTTGGCTTCCTCATGCCCATCCAGCCGCATCTCGGCGACAAAGATATCGAGGTTGCCGTCGCCGTCCGGGTCGAGGACCTGGAGCGAATGACCGTTTGAGACTTCAAAGAGTTCGTGCGGCGCCCAGGCGCCGTGCGCCCACTCGTACCACACGAGCGGCCCCTTGCCGTCGCCGACAACGAGCGCGACTTCGGGCCGGCCGCCTCGCTTCAAGTCGCCGGCTGCGGCGCGGGTGAAGGCGTAGCTCGCATCGATGACGTTTTCGGCAAATTCAAATCCTCTCCGGTGCTTGAACCAGCGCCCGCCGCCGACGATATCGAGCTTCCCGTCGCCGTCCATGTCCGCCGCAGCCAGTCCTTCGTGCTCATTCACGCCCCGCCAGGCAGGATACTTCGCGCGCGGCGGGGGCTCGCTTGCGGAACTGTAGGTGTAAATCGGCCGGCAGTCCCAGGGCTCGTCGCGGCGCGGGTCGGCGGGAAGCGGGCAGAGGAAGAGCGTCTGTGCGCCCTGGTTCCAGAAGACGAGTTCGGGTTTCCCGTCGCCGGTGAAGTCACCGAAAATCTGATCGTGATGCTTGTTCGCGCCGGTGTTCTTGATGGTCCGCCGCTTCCAGGGCTTCGCGATACTTTCTTGCCGGCCTCCGGTTCCCGATTCCCGGTTCCCGCCCAGCGGATTTTCCCACCACCACACTTCATTCGAAGACGCGTCGCCGCCGAAGACGATGTCGAGGTCGCCGTCGCCGTCAATGTCGGTGAACGCGCCGCCCGCCTCGATGGCGAGCGCGTCCGGCTCAATGACGATCCGTTCCCAACCCTTGGCATCGCGGCGGTAGCCGGCGACCGCAGGCGCCTTGGTGCGCTCGGCAATCACGAAGTCGTTCACACCGTCGCCGTCGAAGTCGAGCACCAGGCTGGCCGTCTGCTGGTGGCCGGCGTTGGGCGCTTCAAGACCGCCCTGCTGGGTGGTAATGTGGGTCCATTTGATCTCACGTGGTTCGGTCGGCCCGCGCATCGCGGCGAGCCCGAGCGCAAATGCTGCCGCCATCACCGCAACAGGCAAAACAATCCGATGCATAACAGCCTCCGGCGGGCGGTGGGGGGTCGGGCAAGTATATACGCCCCGATACCACCGGCGGCGAAAGGAATTTCACCACCGGGTCACCAAGGCACAGAGGATGGCAAGAATCAAAAATGAACGAAAGATGAGCGATCATGCGGCCGCGGGTTTGCGGATCCGGTTCCGGAAAGGCGGACGGGTGGAAGCAGAAGCTGTGATCGTTTCTCTGCGGCTCCGTGTCTCCGTGGTGAAAGCCCGCGTGCCAGAGCGGGCGCCTGTCTGCGCCTGCCCGCGGCAGGCAGGGCAGGCAGACAAGCAAGGCCCGCCCCTACGAGGCAATCACCGCCAGGTTTTCTTTCACCTGCTGTTCGTTGACGAGGTTGGAGATCACCGCCGAAAGGTTGGGGTTCGAGAGCCCGAATTTGTAGGCCCGCTGGTGCGTGTTGAGCCCCTCGTCGGGTACCGTGCGGTGGAGCAGCGCCACGCGTTCCGGCGCCGGCCGCGGCTCGCGGCCCGTGAGGAAGACGCCCTGCGCGACTTTCATGGCCACCACGCCGAAATCCTTCTTCTTCGCTTCTTCGAGGACCGGTTCGAGATAGGCGCGGTTCATGATGTTGTAGGCCACCATCGCCACCGAATAGACCCCGCTGTCAATCGCCCCTTTCAGCACGCCCGCCGGATCGTTGTGCGAGCTGACACCGAGCACTCGCACCTTGCCCGCTTTCTTCAGCTTCTCGAACGCTTCGTACACTTCGGGAATCTGCGTCTGGGCGTAGGAAGAAGTCCCGTGCGGGCACATGAGAATGTCCACGTAGTCGGTCCCGAGTCGCTTTAAGCTTTCGTCCACGGAGTTCAGGATCGTTTCGAGATAAACGGCGCGGCGGTCGATCTTTTGAGGGAACTTCTTCTCCATGATGTCGGAAAGCGTCTCTTCTTCGATTTGCCGCACCTGCCCCTCGAAGTAACTGCCCAGGTAGTCGGGCACGGTGGCGCGGCGGCGCGCCACGTCGTCGCTCACCTCGCGCAGGATGGCGGCCTGCTCGTCGCGGCCGAGGCTTTCAAAGATCTCGCGGTAGGCGCGGTTGCGGTTCCACTGGAACGGGCTCACTTTGGTGACCAGAAAGACGCGCTCGCGGCCCACGGTCTTCAGGACCTGGCCGTAGCCCTCTTCGCTTTTTCCGCGGCCGTAGGCGGGCGCCGTGTCGAGATAGTTGAGCCCCATCTCCAGCGCCACCTCCACGTGCCGGCGGTTGTCCGCGGCAATCGGGTCGCCGCCGCAGACGATTTCGGAAACCATGAAGCCGGTGCGGCCCAGCCGCCGGTACTTCATCCCCGGCTGCTTGTTGCGCCACTCGGAGTCCGTGGGGAGCGGCGGGGGAAAGGCGCGCGCGAGTCCGGCAAAACTCGCGGGCAGCGCCGCCGCGCCCGCGGCCAGCGCCAGAGAATTTTTCAGGAACTCGCGTCGAGCGACCGGTCGAATCATTTGTGCCTCCAGCCGTGCGGGATAAGCTTCCATTTTAACCCGCTGGCTGCGGAATGCAAGAAGCGTCGAGACGCCGCGCTTCCCATCGAACGCGTGCGTTTGGTCTTGGCGCAGTGGCTCGCAGCACTATAGACTAAAGCCCTTTGCGGAGACGCAGCACCGGACGGTCGGAAGCTTGAATGGTCCATGCGCCCCAGGTTTCGCGCCGGCGGCAGTATTGCGCGCGCTGCGGACAGTTGATGTTTGAATTCTTCCGCTCGCCGGACGGCTGCTTCGGCCTGGCGAGCGACGTTGCCCGCGACACTGCCAAGCCGGGCGAGGTGCGCTGCCCCGCCTGCGGCGCGCGTTACCGATTGCTCGACAAGCTCGACGCCATGGGGCAGCCGGTGGTCAGAGCGTAGTCGTTCAATCCGGAGTCCGGCAGTCCGGAGTCGAGCAGTCCGGAGTCTTTCAGTCGCACCAAATTTTACTTTTGAAATTCCGTCTTATGGGAACGGAAATTCTCGAGATCAATGCGGAAAACATCGCCGGTTATCTCGCCCGCCGCGGGCTCGCGGCAGACGACCGAAAGATCAACGCCCGCCACCTGGGCGGAGGGGTTTCGAACATCATCCTGCTGGTCGAGTGGCCGGAATTTCCCGAGCGCCGCTGGGTGGTGAAGCAATCGCTTGAGAAATTGCGCGTTGAAGACGATTGGCGCTCCGACCGCGCGCGGATCTACCGCGAGGCGGAGGCAATTCAGGCCATGGCGCCGATTCTCGGCGAGTCAGCCGTCCCTCAGGTCATTTACGTGGACCGCGAGAATTTCCTTTTCGTGATGAGCGCCGCGCCGGCGGGGTCGGTTTCATGGAAGGAGCAATTGCTTGCCGGACAGGTGGACCTGGAAATTGCCGGGCAGGCGGGCGAACTGCTGGCGCAGATGATCGCCGGCTCGCGCGGCAGCCCGGAATTTCAGAAACGTTTTGCCGACCGAACCGTTTTCGACCAGCTCCGCATCGACCCCTACTACCGCACCACGGCCAAACGCCAGCCGGATGCGCGCGGGGCGATTGTCGGGCTGATGGCGCACTCGTGGAACATTCAGACTTCGCTCGTGCACGGCGATTTCAGTCCCAAGAACATGCTCGTGCGCGACGGCGACATCGTGCTGATTGACTGGGAAGTCGTCCACTGGGGCGACCCCGCGTTTGACGCGGGCTTTCTGCTGAATCATCTGTTCATCAAGGCGATGCATCACCCCGAATTCGCGCGGGCTTATTTCGGCGCCGTGCGCGCCTTCTGGGAGGGTTTGGACGAGGGGCTGGAGGGCGAACTCACCCGCGGGTTCGAAGCGCTCACGCTGCGTCACCTGGGCGCGCTGATGCTGGCGCGGATTGACGGCAAGTCGCCGGTGGAATACATCCGCGAGGAAGCGAAGAAGGACTTGGTGCGGAGCGTCGCCAAGCGCCTCCTGCGCGAGCAGCCGCAGCGATTGGAGCAGGTGATTCGATTGGTCTCGGCAGCAATTGCGTAGCGGGTAGAGCGGGAGAACGTTCGCCAAGGAGGGGCGCAGGTGGTCCCAAAATCGAGCCTTGTCCCCATTGAAAAAGTGGAGCGTGCGATTCTCGTGATCCGCGGGCAGAAAGTGATGCTCGACGCGGACTTGGCGAGGCTCTACGGGGTTTCGACCAAGCGACTGAACGAGCAGGTGCGAAGAAATCGGGATCGCTTCCCTCCCGATTTCATGTTTCAACTGACGCGCAAGGAGAAGGCTGAGGTGGTCGCAAATTGCGACCACCTCCGACGGCTCAAATTTTCGCCAGTCCTGCCCCGTGCTTTCACGGAACACGGCGCGATCATGGTGGCCAGCATTCT
>CAZKXX010000035.1:24449-34427 GCA_964556705.1 uncultured Acidobacteriota bacterium | reverse complement strand
GCGCCTTTCGGCCACAAGAGCGATCTCAGCCAGTTGAGAGCGCCCTCCACCTTGTATTGCTGAATCGCGCCCGCCGGGTCAACGCCCTTCGGGCACGCCTCCGTACACTCGCCCACAAACGTGCATTGCCACATCCCGTCTTCTTCGGAAAGAATTTCAAGGCGCTCCTGCGCCGCCTCATCGCGCGAGTCGTGGCTGTATCGCCGCGCAAGGGCGATCGCCGCCGGCCCGATGAAACTTCCCTCCAGCCCGTACACCGGGCACGCCGCGTAACAGAGCATGCAGTTGATGCACATGCTGAATTGTTTGTACTCGTCGAGCTGCTCGGGAGTCTGAAGGTATTCGCCTTCCGCCAGCGGCTTTTCCTTCTTTCGGATAATCCACGGTCGTACTTTCCTGAGCTTCTTCAGGAAATCGCTGATGTCCACGACCAAGTCGCGCACGATGGGAAAGTAATTCAGCGGCTCGACGCGGATCGGCCCGGGCGCCTGGTCCGTCAGAAACGCCGCGCAAGTCAGCTTCGGCACGCCGTTCACCATCATGCCGCAACTGCCGCAGACGCCCATCCGGCACGACCAGCGGAAGGACAGCGAACCGTCCAGCCGGTCCTTGATGTAGTTGAGCGCATCGAGGACGCACCAGTCCTTGCGCAGCGGGACTTCGTATCGCGCCACGGTCGGCGCCGCCTCCGCCTCCGGGCGGTAGCGCGTGACATCAAGCGTAATGGTTTCAGCCATGCGATGGTCCTCTCCACTGCGGCGGCCTGCTTCTACCTCCCATACACGCGTTCACCCGGGGGCCAGCGCGTGATCGTCACGGGTTGATATTCGACGCGCGGCGTCCCGTCGGCCGAACGGGACGCCAGCGTGTGCGCCAGGAACTTGGCGTCGTCGCGCTTGGGAAAGTCCGTCCGCTGGTGCGAGCCGCGCGATTCGGTGCGATGGAGCGCCGAGTGAACGATGACCTCCGCGAGATCCAGCATGTAGCCGAGCTCGAACGCCGCCGTAAGTTCCGTGTTGAACGTCAGGCTGTGGTCGTCGAGCGCCAAATCGCGCGCCCGCTCCTGAAGCGCCCGCAGCCGCCCCGCCGCCTCGCGAAGTTTTTCGCCCGTCCGATAGATGCCCGCGCTGTCTTCCATCACCCGTTGCATTTCTTCGCGCAGGCCGGCGATGCGCTCGCGCCCGCCCGTCTTGCCGAGCAGGTCATGTTCGATCCGCCGCTGCTCGTCGCGCGCCTGGGCGTAGAGAGGCGCCGCGCCGTTCCGGTGCGTCGCCGCGTATTCGGCCGCCGCCTTCCCCGCCCGCGCGCCGAACACCAGGCACTCGGTGAGCGAGTTCGAGCCCAGCCGGTTCGCTCCGTTGATGCTGACGCACGCCGCCTCGCCCGCCGCGTACAGGCCCGGCATCGGGGTTGCGCCGCTCGCGTCGGTGTGCACGCCGCCCATCATGTAGTGGACCACGGGACGCACCGGAATCATTTCTTTCACGGGGTCGAGGTTCACGTACTTCGTGCACAGCTCGCGGACGAAGGGCAGCTTCTTGTCAATCAGCGTCTCGCCGAGATGGCGGATGTCGAGATGCACGTAGTCTCCGTAAGCCCCTTTGAGCGTCCGGCCTTTTTCCGCCTCCTTCACGAACGCCTGCGAAAGCCGGTCGCGCGGGCCGAGTTCCATCGAGCGCAGAACGGGTTTGGGTTCGGGCTTGCCGAGGTCGTAGTCCTGAAGATAGCGGTAGCCGTCCTTGTTGAGCATCCACCCGCCCTCGGAGCGCGCCGCCTCAGTAATCAGGATGCCCGTGAACGGCAGACCGGTGGGATGGTACTGGACGAACTCCATGTCCTTGAGCTGGACGCCGGCCCGATAGGCGAGCGCCATGCCGTCGCCGTTCTTGATGTTCGCGTTCGTGGTGAAGGGAAAAATCTTTCCGCAGCCCCCCGTACAGAGAATGACGGCCTTGGCGAAGAGGGCCTGGACTTTGCCCGTTGCCATCTCGACCGCCACCGCGCCGCGGCAGCGGCCTTCATCCACGAGCAGCCGCGTGACAAAGCACTCGTCGTGGCGACGGACCGGCTCGTAGCGCAGGCTCGTCTGGAACAACGAGTGGAGCATGTGGAAGCCGGTCTTGTCGGCGGCGAACCACGTGCGCTCCACTTTCATCCCGCCGAAGGGGCGGACGGCGATGTGGCCGTCCGGGTCACGGCTCCACGGGCAGCCCCAGTGCTCGAGCTGCACCATCTCTTCGACGGCTTCGCGCACGAAAATCTCCACGGCGTCCTGGTCGCACATCCAGTCGCCGCCGGAGATGGTGTCGTAAGCGTGAGCGTCGAGCGAGTCGTTCGGCTTGATGACCGCCGCCGCACCGCCTTCGGCCGAAACGGTGTGGCTGCGCATGGGATAGACCTTGGAGACGACGGCGATCTTGAGACGGGGGCTCGTTTCCGCCACCGCGATCGCCGCGCGCAGGCCGGCTCCGCCGCCGCCAACCACCAGGACGTCGTAGGAGAAGACATCCATGGACTCTCCCCCGAATTCGTCTGAGATGGGTTCCCGAGTAGCCCGAGAAGAAAGCAAATCCTACGGGCGTGCGGTGGCGGAGTCAAGCGGGAAGCAGGCAGGCCCCTGATTGAAGCTCGGCTGGCCGCGCGCGAAGATCCTTCGGCCCGATCGAATGCATCGGGCCTCAGGATGACACCTTGGGGGGAAGGACTGGCCTAAACGCCGGCCCCTCGATGGCCGGGAAGGCAGGACCTAGACCTTGATGATTTCGACCAGTTCTTTCACTGATGCCGCGGATTTTTCGAGCGCCGCCTGCTCCTCCGCGGTCAGTTTGATTTCGATGATTTCCTCAATCCCCTTCGCACCCAGCTTGACGGGCACGCCGACGAACAGGCCCTTGATGCCGTACTCCCCTTCCAGGTACGCGGCGCAGGGAAGGATTTTTTTCCGGTCGTTGAAGATGGCGTCCACCATCTCGACCACGGCGGCTGAGGGCGCGTAGTAGGCGCTGCCGGTCTTAAGCAGCTTGACGATTTCCGCGCCGCCGTCGCGCGTGCGCTTGACGATGGCGTCAAGTTTGCCTTTGGGGAGCAGGTTCGAGACGGGAATGCCCGCAACCGTGGTGTAGCTCAGGACGGGCACCATCGTGTCGCCGTGGCCGCCCAGGACGAACGCCTGAACGTTCTGGACCGAAACGTTGAGCGCCTCGGCGAGAAACGTCCGGAAGCGCGCCGTATCGAGGATGCCGGCCATGCCGACGACGCGCTGTTTGGGAAACCCGCTGACGCGGAACGCCGTCTGCGCCATGGCGTCGAGCGGGTTGGTAACCACGATGAGGATGGCGTTCGGCGAATGCTTTGCCGCCGGCTCGATGGCTGACTTGACGACGTCGTAGTTGGCCTTCAAAAGGTCGTCGCGACTCATCCCGGGCTTGCGCGGGAAGCCCGCCGTCATCACAACAACGTCCGAGTTCGCCGTGTCCTTGTAGTCGTTCGTCCCGAGAAGCTTGACGTCGTAGCCTTCGATCGGCCCCGCCTCGAGCAAATCGAGTGCCTTGCCCTGCGGGACACCCTCCAGGATGTCAATGAGCACCACATCCGCGAGCTGCTTGTCCGCGAGCCGGTGGGCGACGGTCGCACCCACGTTCCCGGCTCCAATCACCGTCACTTTTTTCCGCATGGCTCCTCCACAGGAATCTCACCGCAGAGACGCAGAGAGGCCGCAGAATGGGCGGAGAGCGATGAAAATAGAACGATGGAACAGAGGCTCTAATTCATCATTCATCGTTCATCGTTGTCTCGATGCTTCCGCGGCCCAGGCCGTCAGTTGTCACTGTTCACGTGCCAGTGGTCACTCGTCACTGCTTTTCACGCCGCTTGCGCTTTCACCTTGTCCATATTCTCGATGATGGCGCTCGCGAAGGCACTCGTGCCGAGCTTCTGCACGTCCGTAATGCCTTCCATCTTCATCAGCCGCTCGAGGTCGTAGGTGACCCGGTGCTGGGCGATGGTCGCCGCCAGCGAGTTTTCGATGAGTTCGGCAACCTCCGGCCAGCCCATGAAGTCGAACATCAGCGCGCCCGAGCGGATGACCGCGCCCGGGTTGATGACGTCCTTATCGGCGTATTTGGGCGCCGTGCCGTGGGTCGCCTCGAAAACGCCGAAGCCGTCGCCGATGTTGGCGCCGGGCGCCACGCCCAGCCCGCCGATCTGCGCCGCGCAGGCGTCGGAGAGATAATCACCGTTCAGATTGGGCGTGCAGACCACCTCGTACTCGTCGGCGCGCGTCAGGATCTGCTGGAGCATCGAATCGGCGATGCGGTCGTTGACCAGGATTTTTTTCTTCCACTTCCCTTTGCCGTGCGTCGCGTAGATTGCCTCGAGGCAGTGCTTGACTTCCTGACAGATCTGCTTCTGAAAAGCTTCGGGGGCCATTTCCAGTCCCGGCTCAACCATGGCGGCGTTGGCTTCGATCGACAAATCCGGGTTGCGGTCCTTGTTGTCGAGAATCCAGCTCTCGCGCTCCGTCACCACGTGCTCGCGAAACTCTGCTTTCGCCAGCTCGTAGCCCCAGTCGCGGAAGGCGCCTTCGGTAAACTTCATGATGTTGCCCTTGTGGACCAGCGTCACCGTTTTGTGGCCCTTGTCGAGAGCGAAGCGCAGGGCGCGGCGAACGAGCTGCTTCGTCGCGGTGGCGGAAATCGGCTTGATGCCCACGCCGGCGTCGGGCCGAATCTGTTTCTTCGCGCCTTCTTCCTTCAGCAGCGCGTTCACGAACTCGATGGCGCGCTTCGCTTGCGGAGTCCCTTCTTTCCACTCCATGCCGGCGTAAACGTCCTCGGTGTTCTCGCGGAAGATGACGATATTCATTCGCTCGGGATGCTTGACCGGCGACGGCACGCCGGGAATGTACTTGACCGGCCGCCAGCAGGCGTAAAGGTTCAGGAGCTGGCGCAGCGCGACGTTCAGGCTGCGGATTCCGCCGCCCACCGGCGTCGTGAGCGGACCCTTGATGGCGATGCGGAACTCTTTGATGGCGTCGAGCGTGCCCTGAGGGAGCCATTCGCCGAATTGCTTGAAGGCCTTTTCGCCGGCAAAGACTTCATACCAGACGATGCGCCGTTTTCCTTTGAAGACTTTCTCCACCGCGGCGTCAAAGACGCGCTGCGAGGCTCTCCAGATGTCGCGTCCCGTTCCATCGCCTTCGATGAACGGGATAATGGGCGTATCGGGAATGACAAATTTTCCGTCCGCGCAGGTGATGGTCTTTCCGTCCTTGGGTACGGGAACTCCATTAAATGAGGCCATGGGGCAAAAGACCCTCCTCGTTGAGATCAGATTCCGATGGGGCAATTCCGGGGCCAGACACGCTGCCCGGGCAGATTGTCTGCGGCGCGACGTATGACGGCGTCGCGCTGTTTCGCGGGTCTGGTTTTCAACCCGCTGTTCCTACCGCTAGCACGGGTCTGTCCTGTGCCCCGCGGTCCTCAAAGCCGCAGGTCAAACTAAAGACCTGCGCTACGACTTATCGCAACAGGCTGCGCAGCACAGTCGGCAGAATTCCGCCGTTGCGGTAGTAATTCACCTCCACGGCGGAATCGAGCCGCGCCACAGCCTGGAAATTCTTCCTCGAACCGCCGGGCGCTGTCGCCGTGACGCTCACCAGCGACCGAGGCTGGATCCGGTCGCTCAATCCGGTGACGTCGAAGACTTCCTGTCCCGTCAATCCCAGCGAGGCGGCGCTTTCGCCCTCCCGGAACTGAAGCGGCAGCACGCCCATACCGACCAGGTTGCTGCGATGGATGCGCTCGTAGCTCTCGGCCAGCACCGCGCGCACGCCCAGCAGGAGCGTTCCCTTGGCCGCCCAGTCGCGTGAAGAGCCCGAGCCGTATTCTTTGCCGGCAACCACCATCAGTGGGACGCCCTCCTGTTTGTATCGCATTGCGGCGTCGTAAATCGTCATGCGCTCGCCGCTTGGGAAGTGCACGGTCACGCCGCCTTCGGTTCCGGGCACGAGCAGGTTCTTCAGCCGGATGTTCGCAAACGTTCCTCGAACCATGACGCGGTCGTTACCGCGCCGCGAGCCGTAGGAATTGAAATCCCATTTCTTCAGTCCGCGCTCGATGAGGTAGCGGCCCGCCGGGCTCGCCTCGGCGATGTCTCCCGCGGGCGAGATATGGTCGGTGGTCACCGAATCGCCGAGCAGGGCGAGGACGCGCGCGGCTTGGATATCGCGGACCGGCGGAGGGTCGGGCGTCAGATCCACGAAAAACGGCGGCTCCTGGATGTAGGTCGAGTCGGTGCGCCAGTCGTAGAGCTCTCCTCCCGCCACCGGAATCGCGTTCCACGTCGGGTTGCCGTCCCAGACATCCTGGTAGCTCTTGCGGAACATTTCCGGACGCACCGCGCGGTTGACGGTCTCGAGCACCTCTTCGTGTGACGGCCAGACATCTTTCAGAAACACCGGTTGGCCGCCCGTGCCTTCACCCAGCGGCTCGCGCGTGAGGTCAATATCCACGGTGCCGGCGAGCGCGTAAGCCACGACGAGCGGCGGCGAGGCCAGATAGTTGGCGCGCACGTGCGGGTGAATCCGTCCTTCAAAATTGCGGTTGCCGGAAAGCACCGCGGCGGCGACAAGCTGGTTTTCCGTGACCGCTTTGGCCACGGCCTCGGGCAGCGGGCCGCTGTTGCCGATGCAGGTCGTGCACCCGTAGCCGACCAGGTTGAAGCGCAACTGGTCGAGCGCCTCGAGGAGTCCGGCCTCCTTCAAGTATTCGGTCACGACCTTCGAGCCGGGCGCGAGGCTGGTCTTGACGTAAAGCGGGACTTTAAGGCCGCGCTCCAGCGCCTTCTTCGCCACCAGGCCGGCCCCAAGCATCACTGAAGGATTTGACGTGTTCGTGCAGGAAGTAATTGCGGCAATCACCACCGAACCGTGGCCGAGGCTCGCGCGCGCGCCGTTGACCGCCACGGTCGCCTGACGGCTCAGGTCTTCGGCCGAAAGCCCGAACCCGCGCTCCTTGACCGGCGCGCTCAACGCCTTGCGGAACGCCTGCTTCATGCCGGAAAGCGGGACGCGGTCCTGCGGGCGCTTGGGGCCCGCCAGACTCGGCTCGACGTTTTCGAGCTTGAGTTCCAGCGTGTCGCTGAACTCGGGGTCGGGGGTCTGCTTCGTCCGGAAGATTCCCTGCTCCTTCGCGTAACGCTCGACGCGATCCACTTCCTCGTCGCTGCGGCCTGTCTGGCGCAGGTAGCGGAGCGTTTCGTCGTCCACGGGGAAAAATCCCATCGTCGCGCCGTATTCCGGCGACATATTGGCGACAGAGGCGCGGTCGGCGAGCGTCATCTGGGCCAGGCCGTCCCCGAAGAATTCCACGAACTTGCCCACCACGCCCTTCTTGCGGAGCATTTCCGTGACGGTGAGCACCAGGTCCGTGGCGGTCACGCCCTCGCGCAGACGGCCGCTCAGGCGGAATCCCACCACCTGCGGCGTCAGGAAGTAATAGGGCTGGCCAAGCATCGCCGCCTCGGCTTCGATTCCGCCCACACCCCAGCCGAGCACGCCGAGTCCGTTAATCATCGTCGTGTGGGAATCGGTGCCGACCAGGGTGTCGGGAAAGAGCACTCGTTCACCGCCCTCCTCCCGCGCCAGGACGACTTTTGCCAGATACTCGAGGTTCACCTGGTGGACGATACCCGTCGCCGGTGGAACGACGCGAAAGTTGTCGAACGCTTTTTGCCCCCAGCGCAGGAATTCGTAGCGTTCGCGGTTCCGCTCGAACTCAATCTCGGCGTTCTTCTGGAGCGCCACCAGCGTACCGAAGACGTCCACCTGGACCGAGTGGTCGATCACGAGGTCCACGGGAACAAGGGGATTGATCTTCCTCGGGTCGCCGCCCAGTCGCTTCATTGCCGAGCGCATGGCCGCGAGGTCCACGACCGCGGGAACGCCGGTGAAATCCTGAAGGATGACGCGCGCGGGACGGAACGGAATTTCGCGCGCCGCGGGTGAATTGGCGTTCCAGGCCGCCAGCGCCCGGACATCCTCTTCGGTCACCAGAAATCCATCACAGTTGCGCAGCAAAGCCTCGAGAAGGACTTTGATGGAAAACGGCAGGCGCGAGACGCTCCCCAAGCCGGCCGCTTCGAGCCGGTCGAGGCGATAAATGACGGCGCGGCCGGCAACGGTTTGGAGCGTCGCACGGGCGCCGAACGAATCTTGGCGGCTTTGTTCAGTCATCTCAACCCCCGGCGGGACAACCTGTAATCATATCAGCTTGGAACTGGGAAAACGACCCCGTCGGGCCGCCGATCCCGCTGGGCGGCAAGTTTGGCTCGCGACGTGCCAAGGAGTGTTTGCGGAGGGCGCAAAGTCGCTGCACGAGGAAGCGACAGATAGTCCGCTCCGCGCGCGTCGTTCTGCGTTCGGACGTCAGTCCCGGAGGAAACCGGATGGGGCGGCCGTACGTCTGTTATTTGATGTTGCCCAGTTCGAACAGGAAGAGAAGGCACGGCATGATTCTTGGTCCGCCTATCGAGAGCACCTGTTCTCCACAGTGCAGCGGACTTTTTCGCGCTTTTCTTTCCTCGTCGATTCGAGGGACACAGGTTTGCGCCGCCCTCTCCACGGTGACCCCTCTCAAGAGATTGCAGTGAATTTCATTCGCTCGATATTTCGCAAACTGTCCATTCCCGCCGGATTGTTCGCCCTGGTCTTCCTGCTCGCCGGCTGTTCCGGACGGGAAGCTCAACCCCGGGCCGCCGCGCCCCAAGTGGCCGTGCCCGTGGTTGTGGTCGAAGTCGTACAGAAGACCGTGCCGGTGGAATTGCGTGCTATCGGCAACGTCGAGCCCTTCTCCACCGTCTCGATCCGCCCGCAGATTGCCGGCTACGTCGAGCGCGCATTGTTCACCGAAGGGCAGATGGTCAAGGAAGGCGACCTGCTGTTCACGCTCGACTCACGGCCGTACCGGGCCGCGATCGAACAACTCGAAGCGAACCTCGCCCGCAACCGGGCGCAGCTCGTCAATGCCCGAGCGCAGCGGGACCGCTACGAAAAGCTGCTCGAACAGGGAATCGTTTCGCAGGAGCAGTTCGACGCGTTGCAGACGAATGCCGACGCGCTGGCGGCGGCGGTGCGCGCCGACGAGGCGGCCATCGAAAAGGCCCGCGTTGATCTCGACTACTGTTCGATCCGCGCGCCTCTCGACGGTCGCACGGGAGACCTGCTCATCCATCCCGGAAACATCGTCAAGGCCAATGAGACGGTCCTGGTGGTCATCAACCAGATCCATCCGGTCTATATCTCCTTCGCCGTGCCGGAGCAGTGGCTCGGAGAAATCCGCCGGCATCGTGGTTCGCTCGAAGTCCTCGCATCCATCCCGGAGGATAACGGGCCGCCGGCGCGCGGCACGCTGAGTTTTGTGGATAACACGGTGGACCGGACGACCGGCACGATTCGTTTGAAAGCGACATTCCCCAATCGGGACCATCGCCTTTGGCCGGGCCAGTTCGTAAACGTCGTCGTGCATTTGGCGGCGCGCCCGAACGCGCTCGTGGTCCCCTCGCGAGCCGTGCAGTCGGGGCAATCGGGACAGCACGTGTTCGTCATTGAGGAAGACCTGACGGCGGCTTTGCGGCCCGTCGTCGTCGGAGCGACGCTCGGCGAGGAGACGGTGATCGAAGAAGGGCTTCAGGCCGGAGAGCGCGTGGTGACCGACGGGCAGCTCCGCCTGGTTCCCGGAGCGAAAGTGGAAATCAAAGGATCGTAACGGATGATGCCAGCCAACCCCAGGAGAGGACGAGGAAAAAGGCCGGGCGATTTGCGGGAAACCGGAGACCTTTGTCCGTTCCCGAGCGCACCGGCCATTCGCCGCAGCATCGAGCCATGAACATCACCGCCCTGTTCATCCGCCGCCCGGTCATGACGACACTGGTGATGGTGTGTTTGGTTGTGTTTGGTGTATTGTATTAGTGTGGTTTGAG